>NZ_JAMYOG010000011.1:0-195807 GCF_040319725.1 Mesorhizobium sp. M0894
GAACGGCCAAGCAGCGCTCTCCGACGCTCAAAAAAGCATATATGCCTCAAATCGCATATCTATGCGCCTTCTCTGCAAAGGCCTCCTTGCGGGAGAAGGTGGATCGGCGCGCAGTGCCGAGACGGTTGAGGGTGTTGGACGGAGTGCTGCCGGCGCCAAGCTGGAACACCCCTCATCCGACCTCGCTTCGCTCGGCCACCTGCTCCCACAAGGGGCGAAGGGAGAGGCGCTGCTGCTGCCCGCTCCTCAAGCCCCCGCGCTATACGCCGCGATCGCCGCCATATTCACGATATCTGAGTCCTTGGCGTTGAGCGAAACAATCTGGACCGGCTTGTTCAGGCCGACCAGCAGCGGGCCGATGACGGTCGAGCCGCCGAGCTCCTGCAGCATCTTGGTCGAGATCGAGGCCGAGTGGAAAGCCGGCATGATCAGCACATTGGCGGGGCCGGTCAGCCTGATGAACGGATACTGCGCCATGGCGCGGGCGTTGAGCGCCACGTCGGCGGCCATTTCGCCGTCATACTCGAAATCGACGCGGCGCTTGTCGAGGATGCGCACCGCTTCCTGGACGCGCTCGGAGCGCTCGCCCTGCGGATGGCCGAAGGTCGAATAGGCGAGCATAGCGAGCCTCGGCTCGTAGCCCATGCGGCGGGCGAAGCCGGCGGCCTCCTCGGCGATGTCGGCGATCTGTTCAGCGTTCGGCATGTCGTGCACGGCGGTGTCGGCGACAAGCACGGTGCGACCCCGCGCCAGCACGATCGACACGCCGATGACGCAATGGCCGGGCCTTGCGTCGATGACGCGGCGGATGTCGTCGAGCGCCGTCGAATAGTTGCGGGTAACGCCGGTGACGATGCCGTCGGCATCGCCCAGCGCCACCATGCAGGCGGCGAAATGGTTGCGGTCGTTGTTGATCAGCCGCTGGCAGTCGCGGAACAGGAAGCCTTTGCGCTGCATGCGCTCGTAGAGATAATCGGTGTAGACGGAGTTGCGCCGCGACAGCCGCGCATTGATGATCTCGATGCCTTGCTTGCCGAGGTCGATGCCGGCATTCCGGGCGTTTTCCTTGATGATGTCGTCGCGGCCGAGCAGGATGGCGGTGCCGAGCCGCTGGTTCACATAAGAGACGGCGGCGCGCATCACCTGCTCCTCCTCGCCCTCGGCAAAGACGATGCGCTTGGGCTGGCGGCGCACGCGGTCGTAGATGCGCTGCAGCGTCGAGGCGATCGGGTCGCGGCGGGCGGAAAGCTCCTGCGCGTAGCGGTCGAGATCGAGGATCGGCTTGCGCGCGACGCCGGAGTCCATCGCCGCCTTGGCGACCGCGATCGGGATCGCCGAGATCAGCCGCGGGTCGAACGGCACCGGGATGATGTAGTTGGGGCCGAATTTCGGCCGGTTGCCCTGATAGGCGGCGGCGACGTCGTCGGGCACGTCCTGGCGCGCCAGCTCCGCCAGCGCCCGGGCGGCGGCGATCTTCATGTCGTCATTGATGGTGGTCGCCCGCACATCCAGTGCGCCGCGAAAGATGTAGGGGAAGCCAAGCACGTTGTTGACCTGGTTGGGATAGTCGGACCGCCCCGTCGCCATGATGGCGTCGGTGCGGATCTCGGCGACCTCCTCCGGTGTGATCTCGGGGTCGGGATTGGCCATGGCGAAGATGATCGGGTTCTTGGCCATCGACTGCACCATCCTGGTGGTCAGCGTGCCCTTGGCCGAGAGGCCGAGGAACACGTCGGCGCCGTCCAGCGCCTCGGCCAGCGAGCGCGCGCCGGTTTTGACGGCATGCGCCGATTTCCACTGGTTCATGCCTTCGGTGCGGCCCTGGAAGACGACGCCTTTGGTGTCGCAAAGGATGATATTCTCAGGCGCAAAGCCCATCGCCTTCATCAATTCGATGCAGGCGATGCCGGCAGCACCGGCGCCATTGCAGACCATTTTCGTGGTCTTCATGTCGCGGCCGGTGATTTCCAGCGCGTTAATCAGCCCGGCGGCCGAGATGATGGCGGTGCCGTGCTGGTCGTCATGGAACACCGGTATGTCCATCAATTCGCGCAGCCGCTGCTCGATGATGAAGCATTCCGGTGCCTTGATGTCCTCGAGGTTGATGCCGCCGAAGGAGGGGCCGAGAAAGCGCACGCAGTTGATGAATTCGTCGGCATCCTCGGTGTCGACCTCGAGGTCGATGGAATCGACATCGGCGAAGCGCTTGAACAGCACCGCCTTGCCTTCCATCACCGGCTTCGAGGCCAGCGCGCCGAGATTGCCGAGGCCGAGGATAGCGGTGCCGTTGGAGATGACGGCGACCATGTTGCCGCGAACCGTGTAGTCGAAGGCGCGGCTCGGGTCCTCGGCGATGGCGAGAACCGGCACCGCGACGCCCGGCGAATAGGCGAGGCTGAGATCGCGCTGCGTCGCCATCGGTTTTGTGGCGACGATCTCCAGCTTGCCCGGACGGCCCATGGCGTGGAATTCCAGCGCCTCCTGGGCGCTGACTGAGGGCCCGTTGCTTTCGGTTTTCTTGGCCATGGTACTTTTGGTTTCCTCGCCCGTACGGCACCGCTTGAGATGGGTGCGCATGCTTTCTTTTGTGGACGGTTCGGGATTAAGGCTACACTTCGCCGCTGTAAACCGCCAAGCATGGCTTGGAAAATTTTGGAAGCAGCTTTTTGAACGACGAGACGCCCATTCGAAGCGACAACGCCACGCCGGCCTTCGCGCCGGCGACGCCGATGATGGAGCAGTACATCGAGATCAAGGCGGCGAACCCGGATTCGCTGCTGTTCTACCGCATGGGCGATTTCTACGAGCTGTTCTTCGACGATGCCGAGAAGGCAAGCCGGGCGCTCGGCATCGTGCTGACCAAGCGCGGCAAGCACCAGGGGCTCGACATCCCGATGTGCGGCGGGCCGGTTCACGCCGCCGACGATTATTTGCAGAAGCTGATCGGCCAGGGGTTCCGCGTCGCCGTCTGCGAGCAGATCGAGGATCCAGCCGAGGCCAGGAAGCGCGGCGGCAAATCGGTGGTGCGCCGCGATGTTGTGCGGCTGGTGACGCCAGGCACCATCACCGAGGACAAACTGCTGGCGCCGTCGGAATCGAGTTTTCTGATGGCGCTGGGACGGGTCAAGGGCGGCGCCGAGCATTCCTTCGCGTTGGCCTGGATCGAGATCTCGACCGGTGTCTTCCGCGTCGCTGAAACCACCGCCGACCGGCTGCTCGCCGACGTCTTCCGTGTCGATCCGCGCGAGCTGATCGTCGCCGAACCGGTGTTTTACGACCCGGAGCTGAAACCGGTGTTCGACGTGCTCGGCCGCGTCGCCAGCCCGCAGCCGCCGTCGCTGTTCGATTCGGCTTCGGCCGCCGGCCGCATCGCCCGCTTCTTCGAGGTGGCGACGCCTGACAGTTTCGGCTCGTTTTCGCGCGCCGAGCTGTCGGCGATCTCAGGCGTCATCGCGTATGTCGAGAAGACGCAGAAAGCGGAGCGGCCGCCGCTGTCGCGGCCAGAGCGCGAGGAGCAGGGATCGACACTGTTCATCGACCCGGCGACGCGCGCCAATCTGGAGCTGCTGCGCACGCTGTCCGGCAGCCGCGAGGGGTCGCTGTTCAAGGCGATCGACCGCACGGTGACCGGTGGCGGCGCAAGGCTGCTCGCTGACCGGCTGATGGCGCCGCTGACCGACCCGGCGGCAATCGCTGCAAGGCTGGATTCGGTGTCGTTCTTCCGCTCCGAGACGCGCCTCTGCCAGGCGGTGCGGGCCAGCCTGAAGAGCGTCGCCGACATGCCGCGCGCGCTGTCCAGGCTGGCGCTCAACCGCGGGGGTCCGCGCGATCTCGGCGCGCTGCGCGCCGGTTTCGAAGCGGCCGGCGCCATCGCCGGACTGTTCGGGCAAACCGCCTTGCCCGCCGAACTGGCGGCGGCGCTAGCGGCCATCAAGGCACTGCCCGGCGCGCTGGCGACGCATCTGGCACAGGCGCTCAGCGACGAGCTGCCGCTGCTCAAGCGCGACGGCGGCTTCGTCCGTTCCGGTTACCACGCCGAACTCGATGAGATGCGGGCACTGCGCGACGAGTCGCGAAAAGTGATCGCCGGGCTGGAGCGCTCGCTGATCGACGAGACCGGCATCCGCTCGCTGAAGATCAGGCACAACAATGTGCTGGGATACTACATCGAAGTCACCGCCAACCACCATGCGCTGATGACCGGCAGCGACGGCGCCAAGGCGCGCTTCATCCACCGCCAGACCATGGCCAACGCCATGCGCTTCACCACCACGGAACTCGCCGAGCTGGAATCGAAGATCGCCAATGCCGCCGACCGGGCGCTGGCGATCGAGCTTGCCGCTTTCGAGGCGCTGACGGCGGAAGTCGTCGGCCAGGCCGACAGGATCCGCGCCGGCGCCGAAGCGCTCGCCGCGCTCGACGTTTCGGCAGCCCTTGCCTTGCTTTCCGAAAGCGAGGCCTGGTGCCGGCCGCTGGTCGATGCGAGCCTTGCCTTCGAGATTTCGGGCGGACGCCATCCGGTGGTCGAACAGGCACTGCGGCGTTCCGGCGAAGGCCCGTTCGTCGCCAATGATTGCGATCTGTCGCCGCAAGGCGATGCCAAGGCCGGCGCGATCTGGCTGCTGACCGGCCCCAATATGGGCGGCAAGTCGACCTTTCTCAGGCAAAACGCGCTGATCGCCATCCTTGCCCAGACCGGCTCCTTCGTGCCGGCGGCATCAGCCCATATCGGCGTCGTCGACCGGCTGTTTTCGCGGGTCGGCGCCTCCGACGATCTGGCGCGCGGCCGCTCGACCTTCATGGTCGAGATGGTCGAGACAGCGGCGATCCTCAACCAGGCCGGCGAACGCGCACTGGTCATCCTCGACGAGATCGGCCGCGGCACCGCCACTTTCGACGGCCTCTCGATCGCCTGGGCGGCGGTCGAATATTTGCACGAGAAGAACCGCTGCCGGGCGATCTTCGCCACGCATTTCCACGAGATGACGGCGCTCGCCGGAAAACTGCCGCGGCTCTCCAACGTCACCATGCGGGTCAAGGAATGGGAGGGCGACGTGGTCTTCCTGCACGAGGTCGGCAAGGGTGCCGCCGACCGTTCCTACGGCGTCCAGGTAGCGCGGCTTGCCGGCTTGCCGGAAGCCGTCGTCGGCCGGGCCAAAGAAGTGCTGCACCAGCTTGAAGCCGGCGAGGTCTCGGGCAAGGCCAACCGTCTGGTCGACGACCTGCCGCTGTTTTCCGTGGCGGCGAAGCGGGAAGCGTCGAAGCCGGCCAGGAGTGATGGGCTGGGTGAAGCGCTAGCGGAGATCAATCCCGACGAGATGACGCCACGCGAGGCGCTGGAAGCGCTGTACCGGCTGAAGGGGCTTGTGGGGAAGTAGTGCTCGTCCGATAGCGCTCTACGGCGCCCCCCTCTGTCCTGCCGGACATCTCCCCCTCAAGGGGGGAGATTGGCAGTTTCGCTGACAGCGCTTTTTCCTTCGACGTTCGAAGTTGGCGAAAGCCGATGCGAGATCCAATCTCCCCCTCAGTGGGGGAGATGTCCGGCAGGACAGAGGGGGGTGTGACGGAACGCTGCTTTGGCTTGCCTTCCGCCCCACCCCTCAAATCATCGCCAGGCCCGACTTCCGCCTCGGCGGTGGGAAGGCGCGGTCAATTTCGGCGAAATCTTCGCTCGTGAGCTCGATGTCCAACGCCGCGACATTCTGCCGGACATGCTCCGGGCGGCTAGCTTTGGGAATGGCGATCACCCCGTCCTGCGCCATCACCCAGGCAAGCGCGATCTGCGCCGGCGTCGCACCGTGGCGAGCGGCGATGGCATCTAACCTGGCATTGCGCGCCAATACCCCCTGATCGACCGGCGAATAGGCCATCAGCGGCATACCGCGTTGCCGGCTCCACGGGGCGAGGTCGAACTCGACGCCGCGCTGCGACAGATTGTAGAGCACCTGATTGGTCTGGACGTTGCCGCCGGCCGGCAATCGGACCAGCTCTTCCATCTCGCCGGTATCGAAATTGCTGACGCCCCAATGGCGGATCTTGCCGGCTGCCTTCAACGCTTCGAATGCCTCGACCGTTTCCGTCAAGGGCACGCTGCCCGGCCAATGCAGCAGATAAAGATCGATGCGGTCGGTGGCGAGATGCCTCAGGCTGTTCTCGCAGGCCCGTTTCACGCCGGCGCGCGAGGCATTGGACGGCAGCACCTTGGAGACCAGGAAAACCTCGTCGCGGCGACCAGCGATGGCCTCCGCCACCACCTCCTCGGCACCGCCGCTGGCATACATTTCGGCGGTGTCGATCAGCGTCATGCCGAGATCCAGCCCGAGCTTCAGGGCATTGGCCTCGTCGGTACGGCGGCGGCCGTCTTCGCCCATCTTCCAGGTGCCCTGGCCGAGCACCGGCACGGCTTCGCCGCAGGGCAGGGTGGTCGTTCGTATCGTCGATGGCATGGCATGCTCCAGTCCGAGGCCCGGATAGCACCATAGCCGCCAAGGGAAATCCAGGTGAAGCAGAAATCCAGGTGAAGCCTCTCGCCTGGATTCCCCGACAGCGTGACGCCTACTTCACCGGATGGGCGGCGAGCCAGTCCTGCATCTGCTTGATCTCGGCTTGCTGCGCGGCGATCACCGCTTCGGCCAGCTTGCGGATTTCCGGATCCTTGCCATTGGCGAGCTCGACCTTGGCCATGTCGATGGCAGCCTGGTGATGCGGGATCATGCCGCGGGCGAAATCGACATCGGCATTGCCGGAATATTCGATCGCCATCATGTCGGTATGCATCTTGTCCATCGCCGCCTTGTAGCCCTCGGTCGAGGGGCTCTGCGCGCCCATGGCGCCCATGTCGTGCTTCATCTCCTCGGCTTGTGCAGGAACGCTTTCGAGGAAAACAGCAAGCAGCATTCCCGCCGCCATCATCAGCAGCACGATCTTCTTGGCCAAGGTCATTCATCGTCTCCTTTTTTGAACAGGGTGTATCTGGAAGTTTTACTCAGAGTTTCAATGTCCTGAGCCGCAATGCGTTGGCGATGACCGAAACCGAAGACAGGCTCATCGCCGCCGCCGCAATCATCGGCGACAACAGCGTGCCGGTGAGCGGATAAAGCACGCCGGCAGCCACCGGCACGCCAAGCACATTGTAGAGAAAAGCGAAAAACAGGTTCTGGCGGATGTTGCGGATCGTCGCGCGGGCCAGCGTCCTGGCCCTGACGATACCGTTGAGATCGCCCTTGACCAGCGTAATCCCCGCACTTTCGACCGCAACATCGGCGCCGGTGCCCATGGCGATGCCGACATCGGCGGCGGCAAGTGCCGGCGCATCGTTGACGCCATCGCCGGCCATGGCGACGCCGGCACCGCCGGCGCGCAACTCCTCGACCAGCGCGTTCTTCTGTTCGGGCAAAAGCCCGGCATGCACCGCGTCGATGCCGAGCTTGGCGGCGATGGCCTTGGCGGTGCGCTCATTGTCGCCGGTCGCCATGACGATCTTCAGCCCGCTGTCATGCAGCGCCTTGATCGCCTCGGCGGTGGTCGCCTTGATCGGGTCGGCGACGGCGACGAGGCCGGCGAGCTTGCTTGTGACAGCGACGAACATCGCGGTCTTGCCGTCGGACTGCAGCGCCTCGGCACTGGCCAGGACCGAAGCCGTATCGATGCCGAGATCGGCCATCATCGCGGCATTGCCAAGCGCCACCTTCTGTCCCGAAACCGTGCCGGAAACACCCTTGCCGGTGACAGCCTCGAAACCGCTCGCGTCGGGGACCTTCACCCCGCGTCCGCGGGCGCCGTCAACGATCGCCTCGGCCAGCGGATGCTCCGAGCCTTTTTCCAGCCCGGCGGCGAGTGCCAGCAACTCGTCTTGCGCCATGCCTTCGACGGCAACGACGTCGGTCAGTCGCGGCCGGCCTTCGGTCAGCGTTCCCGTCTTGTCGACGATCAGCGTATCGACCGAGGCAAAGCGCTCGAGCGCCGCCGCTTCCTTGATCAGCACGCCGGCATGCGCGCCGCGCCCGGTGGCGGTCATGATCGACATTGGCGTCGCAAGGCCGAGTGCACACGGACAGGCGATGATCAGAACCGAGACCGCCGAGACGATGGCAAACACCAGGCTGGGTTCCGGTCCGACGATCGCCCAGGCTACAAACGCAATGATCGCAACGAGAACAACGGCCGGGACGAAGTAGAACGAGACGCGGTCGGCCAACCCCTGGATCGGCGCGCGCGACCGCTGCGCCTTGGCGACCAGTTCGACGATGCGCGCCAGTGTCGTCTCGGCGCCGATCTTTTCGGCGCGCATGATCAGTGAGCCATTCTTGTTGAGCGTGCCGCCGGTAAGGTTGTCGCCTTCGGTCTTTTCGACCGGCAGCGGCTCGCCCGTGATCATCGATTCGTCGACGGAAGAGCGCCCTTCAAGCACAATGCCGTCGACCGGTACAGCGTCACCTGGGCGGATGCGCAGGCGGTCGCCGGCCTTGACAATATCGAGCGGCACGTCGTTTTCGGAACCGTCCGCGCCGATCAGCCGCGCCGTCTTCGGCGCCAGGTCGAGCAGCGCACGGATCGCCGAGCCGGTTTTCTCGCGGGCACGCAATTCCAGCACCTGGCCGAGGAACACCAGCGCGACGATTACCGCCGCCGCCTCGAAATAGACCGGCACGGTGCCGTCATGGCCGCGGAACTGGTGCGGAAAGAGGCCTGGAAACAGTGTGGCGACGACGCTGTAGAGATAGGCGGCACCGACGCCGAGCGAAATCAGCGTCCACATATTGGGGCTGCGGTTGAGCATCGAATCCCAGCCGCGGTGGAAGAACGGGAATGCCGCCCACAGCACCACGGGGCTGGCCAGCGCCAGTTCCAGCCAGACCTTCGCGCGGTCGTCGATGAAGGCCTGAAACGTCAGGCCGAGCATCGGCGCCATGGCGATGACCAGCAACGGCACGGACAGCACCGCGCTCACCCAGAAGCGCCTGGTGAAATCGACCAGTTCGGGGTTAGGCCCCTCGTCGCCGGTCGGCACGCCCATCGGCTCCAGCGCCATGCCGCAGATCGGGCAGGAGCCGGGCTTGTCGCGGATGATTTCGGGATGCATCGGGCAGGTGTATTGCGTGCCCTTGGGCATCGCCTGCGGCGCCGGCTTGTCGCCGAGATATTTTGCCGGCTCGGCCTCGAACTTCGCCTTGCAGCCGGCGGAGCAGAAATAGAAGCCTTGGCCCTCGTGGCGCAAAAAGTGCTTGGCCGTGGCGCGATCGACGCTCATGCCGCAGACGGGATCGGTTGCGGTCAGATATTTTTCAGGTTCGGCGACGAATTTCGAACGGCAGCTTTCGCTGCAGAAATGATAGCGATGGCCGTCATGCCCGGCGGTCGGCTTGCCGGCGGCCGGATCGACGGTCATGCCGCAGACCGGATCCCGGACGACGGCGTCCGCGGCAGGCGAGGCGCTCTTTGCCGAGCAGCAGCTGCCCTGGCTGTGATGATCGTGGTCGGAATGCGTCATGCCGAAAGCCCCTGTATTTCGATGTTGCAGCGGAGGTAGTGCTTCCAGTAACTGGAAGGTCAAGGGCCGATTTTCGATTTTTTGCGGCCAAGCCCAAACCGAACCGGCTGCGGGCGCGAGACGATCGTCCCGTTCCACCGCTGGGGAGAACGCGTCCGTCCGCCCCATACCCAGCGCCGCGAAAACGCGCTATAGACGCCGCCGAAACGGCGAGGCCGAACGGCATTTATGGCAAGAATATCCCTGAAGCTCGAGGAACTGATCGACGGCGAAGCCTTGCGCCGCGAGATGACCGAACTGACCGCGGCCACGGCAGGCGACGGTTCGGGCAAGGCCGCGCGCGGCGGCGTCCTCAAGCTGCTCAAAAGCCGGCTCGCCGACGGGCGCACTGTCGCCGAACGCATGCTGATGGACGACGGCAGCGGCACCGCCTGCGCCGCCCGGCTGTCGCATCTGATGGATGAGATCATCCGTGCGCTCTACGATTTCGCTGCCACCCATGTCTACCGCGTGAAAAACCCATCGTCGGCCGAGCGCATGGCGGTCGTCGCCGTCGGCGGCTATGGCCGCGGCACGCTGGCGCCGGGGTCCGACATCGATCTCCTGTTCCTGCTCCCCTACAAGCAGACGCCGTGGGGCGAGCAGATCGTCGAATATATGCTCTACATGCTGTGGGACCTCGGGCTGAAGGTCGGCCACGCGACGCGCAACATCGACGAGTGCCTCAGGCTGTCGCGCACCGACATCACCATCCGCACCTCGATCCTGGAGGCGCGCTTCCTGTGGGGCGAGCAAAAGCTCTATGACGAGCTTCTGCAGCGCTTCGACCACGAGGTGGTGCGCACCACCGGCCCCGAATATGTCCAGGCCAAGCTCGCCGAACGCGACGAGCGCCACGCCAAGGCCGGCGAGAGCCGCTACCTGGTCGAACCTAACGTCAAGGACGGCAAGGGCGGCCTGCGCGACCTGCAGACGCTGTTCTGGATCGCCAAATATTTCTACCGGGTGCGCACCGGCGAGGAACTGGTCGACAAGGGCGTCTTTACCGACGCCGAATACAGGGAATTCCAGAAGGCCGAGGACTTCCTGTGGGCGGTGCGCTGCCACATGCATTTCCTCACCGGCAAGGCGGAGGAGCGGCTGCATTTCGACATCCAGCGCGACATCGCTGAGCGGCTCGGCTACACCACCCATCCCGGCCTGTCGGCGGTCGAGCGCTTCATGAAGCACTACTTCCTCGTCGCCAAGGATGTCGGCGACCTGACCCGCATTTTCTGCGCCGCGCTCGAGGAGGAGCAGGCCAAGCATGTGCCGGGCTTCAACCGCATCTTCCTCACCTTCTCGCGGCGCAAGCGCAAGCTCGCCGGCACGGCCGATTTCATCGTTGACAACCACCGCATCAACATCGCCGACGACGAGGTGTTCGAGCGCGATCCGGTCAATCTGCTCAGGCTGTTCTGGTTTGCCGACAAGCACGGCCTGGAATTCCACCCGGATGCGCTGAAGCTTTTGACCCGCTCTCTCGGCCTCGTCGGCAAGGCGCTCAGGCGCGACGAGGAGGCCAACCGGCTGTTCCTCGACATCTTGACCTCGGACCGCAATGCCGAGCTCAATCTGCGGCGCATGAACGAGGCCGGACTGCTTGCCAAGCTGATCCCGGACTTCGGCAAGATCGTCGCCATGATGCAGTTCTCGATGTATCACCACTACACGGTGGACGAGCACCTGATCCGCTGCATCGGCGTGCTGGCCGAGATCGAACGCGGCGACGGCGAAAAGGTGCATCCGCTTTCCCACGCGCTGATGCCGGGGCTGAAGAAGAGCCGCGAGGCGCTCTATGTCGCCGTGCTGCTGCACGACATCGCCAAGGGCAGGCCGGAGGACCATTCGCAAGCCGGCGCCAGGATCGCCCGGCGCATCTGCCCTCATATGGGACTCTCGCCGGCCGACACCGAAACGGTCGCCTGGCTGGTCGAGAACCACCTCGTCATGTCGATGACCGCGCAGACCCGCGATCTCAACGACCGCAAGACGATCGAGGATTTTGCCGCCATCGTGCAGTCGGTCGAACGGCTGAAAATGCTTTTAGTGCTTACCGTCTGCGATATCAGAGGCGTCGGGCCTGGTGTCTGGAACGGCTGGAAAGGCCAGTTGCTGCGCACGCTCTACTACGAGACCGAGCTTTTGTTGACCGGCGGGTTTTCGGAGGTGTCGCGCGCCAAGCGGACGGCGGCGGCGCGCGAGCAACTGGCCGAGGCGCTTGCCGACTGGCCGGAAAAGGCCCGCAAGCGTTATGTCGGCCAGCACTACGAGAACTATCTGCTGGCGGTCGATCTTCCCGACCAGCTGCGTCATGCCGAATTCATCCGCGAGGCCGATCACGCCGGCAAGAAGCTCGCCACCATGGTCAAGACTCACCAGTTCGAGGCGGTGACCGAGATCACGGTGCTGGCGCAGGACCATCCGCGCCTGCTTTCGGTGATTGCCGGCGCCTGCGCGGCGGCCGGCGGCAACATCGTCGACGCGCAGATCTTCACCACTTCGGATGGCCGCGCGCTCGACACCATCCTGATCTCGAGGGAGTTCGACCGCGACGAGGACGAGCGTCGCCGTGCCGAGCGCGTCGGCCGGCTGATCGAAGACGTGCTGTCGGGCAAGAGCTGGCTGCCCGAAATGATCGAGAAGCGCACCAAGCCACGGCGCGGCGCCAAGGTCTTCCGCATCCCGCCACACGCCGAGATCCGCAACACCCTGTCGAACCGGTTCTCGGTGATCGAGGTCGAAGGACTGGACAGGCCGGGCCTTCTGTCGGAGATCACCGGCATGTTGTCGGACCTGTCGCTCGACATCGCCTCGGCCCACATCACCACCTTCGGCGAAAAGGTCATCGACACGTTCTACGTCACCGATCTCACCGGCCAGAAGATCGACAGCCCGTCGCGTACGGCGACCATCCGCAACAGGCTGATCGCGGTGCTCGAGGGCACGGCGTCCGAGCGCGGCAAGACCAAAACGGCCGCCGAGTGACTGTTACCTTCCATTTGCCCCAATCCCACAGGCAGTCTTCAAGCGCATGAGCCTTGTCAAGAAATTCGCCACGGTCGCTTCCGGCACGCTGATGAGCCGCGCCCTCGGCTTTGGCCGCGAGATGCTGATGGCTGCCGCACTCGGCACCGGGCCGATCGCCGACGCCTTCAACGCCGCCTTCCAGTTTCCCAACACCTTTCGCCGGCTGTTCGCCGAAGGCGCCTTCAACGCCGCCTTCGTGCCGCTGTTCGCCAAAGAGATCGAGACGCACGGCACCGACGGCGCCAAGCGTTTTTCCGAAGAGGTGTTCGGCGTCTTGTTCACCGCGCTTCTGGCGCTGACCATCGCCATGGAACTGGCGATGCCGCTGATCGTGCGCTACCTGGTGGCGCCGGGCTTTGCCGACACGCCCGGAAAATTCGAGATGACGGTGGCACTGGCGACCGTCATGTTCCCTTACCTGATCTGCATGTCGCTCGGCGCCATGATGGCCGGCATGCTGAATTCGCTGCGCCGCTATTTCGCCGCCGCGGTGGCGCCGGTGTTCCTCAACATCATCCTCATCGCCGTGCTTGCCTATGCCTGGTACAAGGGTTCGGACGCCCGCACCGTCGGTTTCGGGCTGGCCTGGGGCGTACTGGCGGCCGGCTTGGTGCAGCTGGCGATCGTCTGGGCGGCGGTGCGCCATGCCGGCATTTCGATCGGCTTCCGCCGGCCGAAGATGACGCCCAGCGTCAAGCGGCTGCTGATCCTGGCACTGCCGGCGGCGATCACCGGCGGCATCACCCAGATCAACCAGCTGATTGGCACGGCGATCGCGTCGGCGCAGGACAGCGCGGTGTCGTCGCTGGCCTATGCCGACCGCGTTTACCAGCTGCCGCTGGGCGTTGTCGGCGTCGCCGTCGCCATCGTGCTTTTGCCGGAACTGTCGCGGGCGCTGAAGTCAGGCAATCTGGTCGAGGCGGCCAATCTGCAGAACCGCTCGGTCGAGTTCACCCTGTTCATGACCTTGCCGGCGGCGGCCGCCCTGCTGGTCATGTCCGAGCCGATCGTGCGGCTGGTCTATGAGCGCGGCGCCTTCGCCGCCAACAATTCGACGCCGACGGTCGCGGCAATCCTGGCGATCTTCGGCCTCGGTCTGCCGGCCTTCGTGCTGATCAAGGCCTTCACCCCAGGCTATTTCGCCCGCGAGGACACGCGCACGCCGATGATTTTCGCCGCCATCTCGGTGGCGGTTAACATTACGACGGCACTGACGCTGTTTCCGACGATGGGCGCGCCCGGCATTGCCGTTGCCTCCGCCGTCGCCGGCTGGGTCAATGCGGCGATGCTGCTGGCCGTGCTGATCCGGCGCGGCCACTGGGGCCGCGACGTGCCGCTCATGAAACGCATCCCGCGGCTGGTGCTGTCGGCGGCGGTGATGGCGGCGGCGCTCTATTTTGCCGAGCACTGGTTCGCCGCAAGTCTCGGCTCGGGCTCGCCGCTGGTGATCAAGGCGGTAACGCTGCTTGCGCTCGTCGCCGGCGGGGCGCTGCTTTACTTCGTCACTGCGTTTGCCACCGGGGGTGCGGATTTCGGCATGATCCGCCGCAATATCGGGCGTAAAGGCTCCCAGCCGGTCAAGGAGCAATCTCCGGATTCGTGAGGCGGAAAATTCGTCAGGTCCAATTTTGTTCTTGCTTTGTGCCTGCAGCTATGCTACTAATTTGCGTATGGTGCTGATTCGCACCGGCGACCCCGCCGCAAGGCGGGTTTTTGATTCTGGTCGGCGCCATCCCCTTCAAACAGCCTTCTGTGGCGTCTTGCTCGGCCACGGTCAAAGCCCTGCGCGGCCTAGCCAACACCCCTCTTGATCGTCTCCTCGCTCTCGTCCATAAGCGCGCCGTCGCAAGACTTTCGCCGCGCGCGAAACGGCCCTCCACAAGCCAGGGATACACCATGACCGACCTCAACCAGCCCGCCTTCAAGCCACTCGTCTTTTCCGGCGTCCAGCCAACCGGCAATCTGCATCTCGGCAATTATCTCGGCGCCATCAAGAAATTCGTCGCCCTGCAGGACACCTCCGACTGCATCTACTGCGTCGTCGACCTGCATTCGCTGACCGCGCAGCTCGTCTATGAGGATCTTCAGGACCAGACGCGTTCGATCACCGCGGCGTTTCTCGCCTCCGGCATCGATCCGACCAAGCACATCGTCTTCAACCAGTCGCGGGTGATGCAGCACGCCGAGCTTGCCTGGATCTTCAACTGCGTGGCGCGCATCGGCTGGATGAACCGCATGACGCAGTTCAAGGACAAGGCCGGCAAGGACCGCGAGAACGCCTCGCTCGGCCTGCTCGCCTACCCCTCCCTGATGGCCGCCGATATCCTCGTCTACCGCGCCACCCATGTGCCGGTCGGCGACGACCAGAAGCAGCATCTGGAGCTGACCCGCGACATTGCGCAGAAATTCAACAACGATTTTTCGGACCGTATCGCGGCGCTTGGTGTCGGCGTCGAGATGCAGGTGGGCGAAGAGACGGTGAACGGCTATTTCCCGCTGACCGAGCCGGTCATCGGCGGCCCGGCGGCGCGCATCATGTCGCTGCGCGACGGTTCGAAAAAGATGTCGAAGTCCGACCCGTCGGACCTGTCGCGCATCAACCTGACCGACGATGCCGACGCCATCTCGAAGAAGATCCGCAAGGCCAAGACGGACCCGGAGGCTTTGCCCGGCGAACTGGACGGGCTTGCCGGCCGGCCGGAAGCGGAAAACCTCGTCGGCATCTATGCCGGCCTCGCCGAAATATCGAAAGAGACGGTGCTGAAGGAATTCGGCGGCCAGCAGTTTTCGGTGTTCAAGCCGGCGCTGGCCGATCTCGCGGTGGAAAAGCTGGCGCCGATCGCCGGCGAGATGCGCCGCATCTCCGGCGACCGCGCCTATGTCGACGCGGTGCTGCGGGATGGCGGCGAGCGTGCCGGCACATTGGCCGAAGCGACGATGAAGACCGTGCGCGACATTATCGGCCTGCTGCAAGGCTAATTTATGTCGCGCAAAAGTGTGCAGCGGTTTTGCGATAACGACATGCATAAAACAAGAACCTGAAGCGCGTCGCATGAGGCTGGTCGAACGCGACGCGCTTTAAGCTGCACCAACATCGCCACAGCCGCCGGTCGCTTGCGGGCGGGCTGTGGCGGTGGCAGATTGCGGCCGAAACCATCGAGCAGGGTGAATATGGTCTCCAAACGCCTCAGCCGCGAAGCCGGTCATCGCCGCAAGTTCCTGGCGATCATCGACGACACGCCGGAATGCGAGCGCGCCGTCGCCTACGCCTCGAAGCGGGCGCAAAGCACGGGCGGCGTGCTGGTGCTGCTCTATGTCATCGAGCCGGATGATTTCCAGCACTGGCTGGGCGTCGAGAAGATCATGCGCGAGGAGGCGACCGCCACGGCGCGCGCCGCGCTCGACAGCTACGCCAACAAGGTGCGCCAGAAGCTCGGCATCGAGCCGGAACTGGTGGTGCGCGAAGGCAAGCCGACCGAAGAGATCCACAAGCTGATCGAGGAAGACCAGGACATCGCCATCCTGGTGCTGGCGGCAGGCGCCGGCAAGGAAGGGCCTGGGCCGCTGGTCGGCGCGGTTGCCGGCAAGGGCGCCGCCTTTCCGATTCCAGTGACTGTGGTGCCGCAGAACCTGTCGGACGAGGAGATCGACAGCCTCGCCTGAGATGTGCCGATATTCAGGTGAGGCCGGCCTACAAATGGCGGCTTCCTGCGCTTCCGGTGCTCACGTACCAAAAGTACGCTCCGCTCCGGCCTTCGCCGACCGAAGCCCTCGTAGGCGCCTCCGTCCTATGAAGGCTACGGCCGGCGTAGGCCGGTTCTCGGAAACCATCATTTTCGGCTCGGCCTGACCTGAATCTCAACACATCTCCAATTGTTTCAGCGAGCTAGCAAAACATTCCACCAGCCAGCCGTTCCCCGCGATGCCTTTCGCTTGAATGTCGGGCGGATAAAGCCTAATTAGAATTATTCCAAACTAGCTGCCCGAAACGGGCACGGAGATGGCCATGTTCATCCAGACCGAGTCGACGCCAAACCCGGCGACGCTGAAATTCCTGCCCGGCAAGGAAGTGCTGCAAGAAGGCACCGCCGATTTCCGTGATGCCGACAGCGCCGCGACGGCTTCGCCGCTGGCCGGCCGTCTGTTCGAGATCCCCGGCGTCACCGGCGTCTTCTTCGGCTATGATTTCATCACCGTGACCAAGGACGGCCCCGACTGGCAGCATCTGAAGCCGGCTATCCTCGGCGCCATCATGGAGCACTTCATGTCCGGTGCCCCGGTGATGGCCAAGGCCGGCCCGGCCGCCGAGACCAGCCAGACCGGCGAATTCTACGACAAGGCCGACGAGGAGCTGGTCGTCACCATCAAGGAGCTGCTCGACACGCGGGTGCGCCCGGCAGTGGCCCAGGACGGCGGCGACATCACCTTCCGCGGCTTCGAGAATGGCACCGTGTTCCTGCACATGAAAGGTGCCTGCGCCGGCTGCCCGTCCTCGACGGCGACGCTGAAGCACGGCATCCAGAACCTGCTCCGGCATTTTGTGCCGGAAGTGCAGCACGTCGAACAGGTCTCCTGACGCGTCGTTCCATCGTCAACGTCGATAGACAACAAAAAACCGGGCCAAAGTGCCCGGTTTTCTGTTTGCGACGTCTGTGTTGTTGCCTAGACGGTCCGCGTATAAAGCTCTTCGTGTTTGACCATGATCTTGTCCGAAAACCGGGTCCCACCTTTCGGGATCATGGTCTTACAGAACAATGACCTTGGCGCCGACCGAGGTGCGGTCGTAGAGGTCGATAATGTCCTGGTTCATCAGCCGGATGCAGCCCGACGACATCGCCTTGCCGATCGAATTCCATTCCGGGCTGCCATGCAGGCGATAGCCCATGTCGCCGCCCTTGTTGAACAGGTACATGGCGCGCGCGCCGAGCGGGTTCTTCAATCCCGGCTCCATGCCGCCGGCAAACTTGGCCAACTCCGGCTGCCGCCTGATCATCTGCGACGGCGGCGTCCAGGTCGGCCATTCGCGCTTTAGTGCGATACGGGCGGTGCCGTGCCATTCGAAACCTTCACGGCCGACGCCGATGCCGTAGCGCATCGCCTCGCCGTCGCCCATGACGAAATAGAGGAACTTGTTCTGCGTATCGACGATGATGGTGCCCGGCTTTTCCCTGGTGTCGTAGTCGACGATCTGGCGGCGGTATTTGAACGGCACCTTTTCGATCGGGATGCGCGGCAGATGATAGCCGGCATCGGTCACCGCGCCGTAGTTGTTGGTGAAGATCTGCGAGCCGATGGTGCTGCAACCGGCGACAGCCGTCGACAGCGCCAGGGCCGCGACGATTGCAAGTGACTTCATGCGCATGAAAAGGTCCGATGCCTGCCCAAACAACAGCGGCTCGAGTCGGCCGCTTTTTTCATCTTCATTCATGCTGGCATTTGCTTTGCTTGCCAAGCGGGCGATGCCTATATCCTTGGGCTTGCGTGCTGGTAAACCGCGACTATGGCATTTCGGCAACAGCTCCCGCAGGATTATGCTGCAAAATCAATGGGCCAAGAACAAGAACCCCGAGACGGGGAAATCACCATGAATGTCGGTGACGCTGCCCGGCGCTCTGGCCTGCCGGCCAAGACCATCCGTTACTACGAAGAGATCGGCCTGATCCGGCCTGAGACGCGGCCGCTGCAGGAGATAATCCTGACAAGCCTGGTTCAATAGGCCGGGTTCAATAAAGAACGCCGCGAAGCACGGTCCAGGCCAGAAGCCCGAACGTGCCGATCACCACCAATGCACCAAGGACCGTGCCGATCTTTTCAGGCAGTCCATCGGGGCGACCAGGATCGTCGGCCATTCAACTATCGATCATGACGTAGGCGGCACCAAACACGGCAACGATGATTGCCCCAAGCACCGCCCATCCTCTAACGGCCGAGCGGATTTCCTCCGGTGTCGCCGATTTACGTCCGTCATCGTCCGTCATCTAATGCTCCTCGTAAAATACCGTGGCCGACATTGAAAGCGCAAGCTGCCGGCGCTGCCAAGAGGGTGCAGCGGACATTTTTTTGCGCAAAAGTTTAGGAGCGTGCGCCGTTCGAGAGCAAGCGTTACCAGCCTTCGACATTCCGCAAAGCGCGGGCGGCCGTCACGATCCCGGTGGGCGATACCGGATCGACTTCGCCCTCCCAAGGGCTTCCATTGTCTCTTCGACACTTAGCAGCACGGTGGTCTCGTACGAGCTGAGCGCGCCTCCCGCACCAATGGCAAGCATGACGGAGGCCATGGACACATTGTCCGGCGCCTCCCACAGATTCCAGCCATCATGCTCTCCAAAGGCGTACCAGAACCCGTGCAGCTTTCCGCCGACCGACTCGATGTAGGAACGGGCAGCCTCGCGTCTATCCTCAGGGTTGTCCATCAAGCGCGCCCAGGTTTCGGGCCTATAGCTGAATCGCGTGAGATACATCGGCATGGTTCGTCTCCTCCCAGAGCTGCCCCCACAGAGACAGTTAAGCGCCGCAATCCGGGAGAAGGCGAGTCGGTTTCGAGGCGTAGTACCGCTGGCTTAGTTGCGGGACCGCTAATGGACCTGCTTCAATGCCTTTCCTAAGGGGAGCAAGGTCAATGGCAGCCTATCTTATTGCCGATGTCGACATAACCGACGCCGCCGTTTTCGAGGAATACCGCCGGGACGTGCCGGCAACCGAAGCGCGCTACGGAGGAAGATATATCGCTCGTGGCGGAGCCACCAAAGTGTTGGAAGGCGACTGGGAGCCTCATCGCCTCGTCATCGTCGAATTCCCCGACATGGCCTCGCTCCTCGCATGGTACGACTCTCCGGAATACGGCCGCCTCAAAGCCATCCGCGAACGCTGTGCAAAGACGAGGATCATTGCTCTGGAGGGCATGATGCCGGTTAGTTAGAGGGGGTTGTCAACCAGATAATAGCCGCCCCAAAAAAGGCGATTATCCGGTTGACAAACCCAAACCGGAGAGGTAGAAAGATTCCAACAACTTAGGAACTTTCGCCATGTCCATCCTGTCCCGCCCCGAATTCCACGACGAAGCCAAGGCTTTCGAACATGTCGAGGCGATCTTGTGGCCGAATGGTCCGGTTTGCCCAAAGTGCGGTTCAGTGGACAAGCACTACAAATTGAAGGGCGTCCGCACCAAGCCTTCTAAGAAGAACCCGAACGGCGTTGAGCGGCACGGTCTCTATAAGTGCGGCGCTTGCCGCAGCCAGTTCACCGTCCGCATGGGTTCGATCTTCGAAGAAAGCCATTTGCCGCTGACCAAGTGGCTTCAGGCTATCCACCTTATGTGCGCCTCAAAGAAAGGCATCAGCGCTCATCAAATGCACCGCATACTCGAATGCAAGTATGAGACCGCTTGGTTCCTGTGCCATCGCATCCGCCTTGCAATGGCGTCTGGCGACCTCTCCCCGCTCGGCGGCAACGGCAAGACCGTCGAGGTTGACGAAACCTACATTGGCCGTCTGACCAATACCCCGGTAACTCGTGGCACGGGTCACAAGAACACGGTGGTTACGCTTGTCGAACGCGGCGGTAGGGCTCGTTCCTTCCACGTCGATACCGCCCGCATCGGAACGATCATGCCAATCGTGCGCGCCAACATCGCCAAGGAAAGCGCATTGATGACCGACGAAGCCGGCGTCTATCGCCGCGTTGGACAGGAATTTGCCTCGCACGATTTCGTCACGCATTCCAAGGACGAGTACGTGCGCGGCAACGTCCACACCAACACCGTTGAAGGCTTCTATTCGATCTTCAAGCGCGGCATGAAAGGCGTTTACCAGCATTGCGGCGAACAGCATTTGCACCGCTATCTGGCCGAATTTGACTTCCGCTATTCGAACCGGACCGCAACGGGCGTCGATGACGGCACCCGCGCTTTTATTGCCCTCGTGGGTGCAAAAGGTAAGCGTTTAATGTATCGTCAGGAGGCATGAGATAACCTATCTAATAGTAGGTTCGCCTCATGGTTAGTGCGAAGGCGCACAAGAGCTATGGTTGATAGGCCTTACGACAGAGAGCGCTTGAAACACCTATTTCACTACGTGATATGGGCGGCCGGCTCTCGTGCTGGATTTGGCGCTACCAAGCTGTACAAGGTCGCTTGGTTTTCCGATGCGCGCCGCTTTGTCCTGACTGGTCAATCAATCACTGGCGCGCCCTATCTGCGCGAAAAGCACGGCCCAATCCCGCGCGACGGAATCATCGTCAGGAATGAACTCGCCAAAGAGCGCGCGATAGAGCAGTGGCGCGGCACTGGCGAGGAATGGGTGTTTAAGGCGCTCATTCCCCCTGCACGAAACGTCTTCCACCCTGACGAAATCAAAGAAATCGACAGGTGGATAAAAGAAATCGACGGCAAGCACACCGCTACGAGTGTGAGCGAATATTCCCATGACTACGGTTGGGAAATTGCAGCAATGAAAGAGCCGCTACCGTTCCATTCAATTCTAGCTGGACGAGGCCGCGAACCCACTGACGTAGAGGCGGCTAGGTTGCGCAACCGCGCGAAGGAACTTGGCTTGCTATAATGAAGGGTTTTCGCGAGGAAGATCGTGTGCGCCTCGCGAGAGATTTGGCCGAAACCAAATGGACTAGGGCAGACGATGCATGGGAATCGATAACCTGGACCATCATGCACGATGAAACTTGCGGCTTCCCCATGAACGAAATTGGGACCGTAAGGGGCTATGTCTGGGATGGCGCTCGATCAATAGATCTGCCGTCCATCGAAGTGATTTATGAAATCCAACTCGATCTGATTATCATTCATGAGGCAGATTTTCGCGATGCGCCGTACAGACAAGCCGGAAGAGCCTAAGCCCCAAATCGACAAGTTCCGAGACGCCGCTCGGGAATTGAAAGCCGATCAATCCGATGCCGCCTTTGATGCTGCCGTTGACAAGATCGCCCACGCGCCGAAGCTCACCAACGAGCAGATAAAGGAATTAGTCAGGCGCAAGCGTGATGAGCCATAGCGGTGTTTCCTATCCGCCTCGGATTCCCTAAGACCCGAATATGTGGATAATGCGCGTTAGTTGCACCATATGAGTCGGGGGGACGATGATGCGCGATGGCTGGGGGCCTTTTTTCTTGGCACTTCACGTCGCAACTATCGTCTTTCTAATCGCCGTTCTTAAGCAATACCACTTCGTTGATCCGGCGCTTTATGAAGCGGTCAAAGACGCCAAGTCGGCCGACATTCTTGAATTAGCTAGCCAGCTTGGCCGTTTCGACTTGGTGTCGATGTTACTCGGAATGTTTGGAATTCTGCTCGGTCTAGGAGCTATCGTAGGGTTTTCGGAACTGCGGTTCCGCGCTCGCGAGGTGGCGGGGGAGACTGCGCAGATCGAGGCACGAACTGCGCTGGCTGAGTTTTTGAATAATAGTGCCCCGTCCATAATTAGGGCACATGTCGATCTTATCGTATCGCCTTCCTCATCATCAAATGGCGACGAGGTTGCCGACGCTTACAAAGAAGAGGCCAAAGATAAAAATGGCTGACGTACTCGACACAATTAAGAGATATACCCACACCGCGCCCGTGGACGTTGAGGCTATCGCGTCCGACTTGGGTATTAACGTCGTGCGCGACCGTCTTGGCCCGAAAATATCTGGTAAAATCCAGAAGGACAGTAGCGGACGGTATACAATCGTCGTCAATGCCGACGAGTCCCCTGTTCGCCAGCGTTTTACGATCGCGCATGAAATTGCCCATTACCTATATCATCGTGATTTGATCGGGGATGGGGTGGCAGACAGCCCCGCCTATCGGGCGCCAGATATGGCTGTCTATGGTGGCACCCAGCTCCTGCCTAGGCATGAGACCCAAGCTAATCAATTTGCGGCAAACATATTGATGCCAAAAGATTTGGTCCGGGTTATCGAGACAAAATATCCCGGAATACCGCTCGAACAATTAGCCGAAAAGCTGGATGTATCGGTTCCTGCTTTGCGCGTTCGCAAGGGGCAGAACGCTTATTTCGACCCCGCATAGAAAATACCGGCCTGTCAGGCATATAATCCTATTTCATTTTGGGTTTGTCAACCGGGTAATCGTCCCAAAAAACCGGGTTCAAACCGTGAACAAAATCTGACATGGTGCGGCCATGCCTATCATCTCACCTCTACCCCTCAACCCCCTTCTCGACGGTCGCCAGTCGGAGCGTGCCATGCTGGTCAGGCGTGGCGTGCAGCGGCTGCTCAAGCAGATGGGCGCGCATGTCTTGCCCGAACTGTCGCTGGCCACCGGGCGCCGCGCCGATCTCGTAGCGCTGACCCGCCAGGGCGATATCTGGATCATCGAGATCAAATCCTCGATCGAGGATTTCAGGGTCGACCGCAAATGGCCGGACTACCGGCTGCATTCCGACCGCTTCTTCTTCGCCACCTATCCCGGCGTGCCCCAGGAGATCTTTCCGGAAGAGTGCGGCTTCATTCTCTCCGACGGCTATGGTGCCGAGGTCCTGCGCGATGCGCCCGAGCACCGGATGGCGGCGGCGACGCGCAAGGCGCTGATGCTGAGGATCGCGCGCGCCGGTGCCGCGCGGTTGCTGGCGGCGGAGCTTGCCGGGGTGTCGGTGCCGGCGCTGGAGGGTGAGAGTGAGTAGGGGGTTTCCCTCTCCGTGGTCATGGAGGCTTGCGCTGCCCCGGCTGCCGCCACCTTGCATAAGAGACGATGTATGACTGCGGTGTTCCGCAAGGAACGCCAACAGCCGGCTGTAGCCTTCGTCTTCCCAGTGCAGGTCGAGATTGGAAATGAAACCCGGCACGAAGACGAGATCGAGCGATCCCTGGCCGACCACCTGATAGGCGATCCGCACGTCGCCGCTGAGCGCGTAGCGAGTTTCGATCGGCCTCACGAGGTTTGTCCGCCCGACCCGACGATTTCTTATCGCCGGATCATAGCAGAGCCGCGAGACTTGCGGCAGATGAAACCTTAGAGGGTGTGAATGTAGGCCCGCGGCGCCTACTTCTGTGACGCAGCCGTAGTCTCGGTGCTCGCTCCGCCGACGCTAAAACCTGCGCCCTCCGGCGCGCCCGGCCGCTTGATGTGTGGGGCGGCCGCGACGACAAGCTCGTTGAAGCCTTCGCCGCCGCTGTCGAGCATCTCGAACAATTGCCGGCGCATCCTCGGCTCCCAGAACTTGTTGATGTGCTCGGCGACGCCGGCAATGCCTTGCTCGCGCGGCTTGGAGTGGAAAAAGGCAGCGATCTGGTTGGCCATGCGAACCAGCTTTTCGCTGGTGCTCATGAGGTGGCCTTCGTCATGCGACATGCTTGGCAACTCCGGAAACCACGCGGTCAGGATGGGTGAAAATATCGAAATCATCGCCGCGCACCAGCGCCACCAGCGTCATGCCGGCGTCGTCTGCGGTGCGGATGGCAAGTGCCGTCGGCGCCGAGACGGCGATGATGAAGGCAGCACCGATCGCCGCGGTCTTCTGCACCATCTCGACCGAAACGCGCGACGTCACGACGACGGCCCCCGACCTGCCGTCGATACCGGCTTTGGCCAGCGCGCCGGCCAGCTTGTCCAGCGCATTGTGACGGCCGACATCCTCGCGCGCCATGACGATGCCCTTGCCGGGGAGGTAAAAACCGGCGGCGTGGACCGCGCCGGTCTCGGCGTGCAGCGGCTGCACCTTCGACAAAAGCTTGACCGAGCGGACGATGTCATCGGCCTGAAGTGTAAGTTTCGACGCACCGACCGGATCGACCGAGCGCATCGCTTCCTCGATCGATTCGATGCCGCACAGCCCGCAGCCGACCGGGCCGGCGAGCCGTCTGCGACGCGCCTCGAAACGGGTGTTGGCCTGGTCCTTCAGCCGGATCTGGATATCGATGCCGGCGCCGTGATCCTCGACCTCGATGGCTTCGATTTCGTCTGGCGAGGCAATGATGCCTTCGGTCAGCGAGAAGCCGAGCGCGAAATCCTCGAAATCGGCCGGGCTTGCCATCATCACCGCATGCGTGGTGCCGGCAAAGGAGAATGCTACCGGCGTCTCTTCCGGCACCATGCGGTTGGCGGCCGCGGTGCCGCCGGCGCGGCGCGCGAGGCGGCTGATCTGGGTGACAGCACGACGTTTGGGCATCACGCGGCACCCCCCTCTGGCCTACCGGCCATCTCCCCCTCAAGGGGGGAGATTGGCAGTTCAGACGTAAGGCACCCTTCGACGCTGGTGATTGGCGACAGCCGAGATGACATCCAATCTCCCCCCTTGAGGGGGAGATGGCCGGTAGGCCAGAGGGGGGTGCTCCGGCACGACGCCACAACGCTACTCCGCTGCTTGCAGCGAGGCGATGCGGCGGCTTTGCTTCGCCTGCTCGTCATAGTCGCGCTGCCATTCCGACGGGCCGTTGGATGCACCCACCTGCACCGCGGTCACCTTGTATTCCGGGCAGTTGGTCGCCCAGTCGGAGAAGTCGGTGGTGATGACGTTGGCCTGGGTGTCGGGATGGTGGAAGGTCGTATAGACGACGCCCGGCGACACCCGGTCGGTGATCAGCGCGCGCAGCGTCGTCTCGCCCGAGCGGCTGGTCAGCCGCACCCAGTCGCCATCGCGCAGGCCGCGATTTTCGGCATCATGCGGATGGATCTCCAGCCGATCCTCGCTGTGCCACACGACGTTGTCGGTGCGCCTGGTCTGCGCGCCGACATTATACTGCGACAGGATGCGGCCGGTGGTCAGCAGCAGCGGGAAGCGCGGCCCGGTCCTCTCGTCGGTCGCGACATATTCGGTGCGGATGAACTTGCCCTTGCCGCGCACGAAGCCTCCAATATGCATGATCGGCGTGCCTTCCGGCGACTTCTCGTTGCAGGGCCACTGCACCGAGCCCACCCGGTCGAGAAGGTCGAAGGAAACGCCGGAGAAGCTCGGCGTCGTCTTGGCGATCTCGTCCATGATCTCGGAGGGATGCGTGTAGTTCCAGCCGAGGCCGAGCGCCTTGGCGAGCTCCTGCGTCGTCTCCCAGTCGGCATAGCCGCATTTCGGCTCCATCACCTTGCGCACCATGTTGATGCGGCGCTCGGCATTGGTGAAGGTGCCGTCCTTCTCGAGGAAGGTCGAGCCGGGCAGGAACACATGCGCGTAGTTGGCCGTCTCGTTGAGGAAGAGGTCGTGCACGACGACACATTCCATCGCGGCGAGACCCGCGGCGACATGCTTGGTGTCGGGGTCCGACTGCAGGATGTCCTCGCCCTGTACATAGAGCCCCTTGAACGAGCCGTCGACGGCCGCGTCCAGCATATTGGGGATGCGCAGGCCGGGCTCGTCGTCGAGCTTGACGCCCCACAGGCTCTCATAGATGGCGCGCACCGCGTCGCCCGAAATGTGGCGGTAGCCGGGAAGTTCGTGCGGGAACGAACCCATGTCGCAGGAGCCCTGCACATTGTTCTGGCCGCGCAGCGGATTCACGCCGACGCCCGGCCGGCCGATATTGCCGGTCGCCATGGCGAGGTTGGCAATGGCGATGACGGTGGTCGAGCCCTGGCTGTGCTCGGTCACGCCGAGGCCGTAATAGATCGCGCCGTTGCCGCCGCGCGCATAGAGCCGCGCCGCGCCGCGTATGTCGTCGGGATCGACATTGGCGAGCTGACCGACGACCTCCGGGCTGTTTTCCGGCAGTGCCACGAACGATGCCCAGTCCTGGAACTCGTCCCAGTCGCAGCGCTCGCGGATGAACGCCTCGTCGAACAGGCCTTCGGTGACGATGACATGGGCAAGTGCGGTCAGCATGGCGACGTTGGTGCCCGGCTTCAGCGGCAGATGGAACTGCGCTTCGACATGGGCCGAGCGCACGATATCGGTGCGGCGCGGATCGAGCACGATCAGCTTGGCGCCCTGGCGCATGCGCTTTTTCATGCGCGAGGCGAACACCGGATGCGCATCGGTCGGATTGGCGCCGATCAGCAGGATGACGTCCGTCTGCTCGATCGAATCGAAATCCTGCGTGCCGGCGGAGGTACCGAAGGTCTGGCCCAGGCCATAGCCGGTCGGCGAATGGCAGACGCGGGCGCAGGTATCGACATTGTTGTTGCGGAAGCCCTGCCGGACCAGCTTCTGGACGAGGTAGGTCTCCTCGTTGGTGCAGCGCGACGAGGTGATGCCGCCGATCGACGTGCGGCCGTACTGGTGCTGGATGCGGCGGAATTCATTCGCCGTATGGGTGAGCGCCTCTTCCCACGACACTTCGCGCCACGGATCGCTGACCCGCTCGCGGATCATCGGCTTCAGGATACGGTCCTTGTGTGTTGCATAGCCATAGGCGAAGCGGCCCTTGACGCAGGAGTGGCCGTGGTTGGCCTTGCCTGCCTTGTAGGGCATCATGCGAATGACCTCGTCGCCCTTGACCTCGGCCTTGAATGAGCAGCCGACGCCGCAATAGGCGCAGGTGGTGACGGTCGAGCGCTCGGGCAGGCCTTTCGCCAGCACGGTTTTCTCCCTCAGCGCATCGGTCGGGCAGGCCTGCACGCAGGCCCCGCACGACACGCATTCGGAATCGACGAACGCCTCGTGCATGCCGGCCGAGACCCTGGATTCGAAGCCGCGGCCCTCGATGGTCAGCGCGAACGTGCCTTGCACCTCTTCGCAGGCGCGCACGCAGCGCGAGCAGACGATGCATTGCGCCGGATCATAGGTGAAATAGGGGTTCGATTCATCGCGGGCGATGTAGTCGATGGTCAGCGAGCCATGGCCGGGCGCCACGCCGTTTTCTTGCTCGACGTGGTTGCGGCCGTCCACGCCATAGCGGTTCTCGGTCAGGCCGACCGTCCTGACGACCTTGTCGAACTCGCTGGCGCCGGTGCCGGCCGTCTCGCCCCACGCAGCCGGATGGTCAGAGACATAGAGCTCCATCACGCCGCGACGAATGGCGTTCAGCCGGTCGCTCTGGGTATGCACGACCATGCCTTCGCCAACCGGCGTCGTGCACGAGGCCGGCGTGCCGCCGCGCCCGTCGATCTCGACGAGGCAGACCCGGCAGGAGCCGAACGAGTCCAGCATGTCGGTGGCGCAGAGTTTCGGGATTTCAACGCCCGCTTCCATCGAAGCGCGCATGATCGAGGTACCCGCCGGCACCGTCACCGGCTTGCCATCGACGGTCAGCGTCACCTGCTGTTCCGCTTCGGAGGCGGGTGTGCCGTAGTCGATTTCCTGGACCAGCGATTTGATGTCGAATGCCGCGTTCATGCCTGTCCGCTCCTATTCCGCTGCTTCGGCGACCGGCGTCGGCCGAAAGTCGTCCGGGAAATGGTTGAGTGCACTCATCACCGGATATGGGGTGAAGCCGCCGAGAGCGCAAAGCGAGCCGAACTTCATCGTGTTGCAAAGGTCGGTGACCAGCGCGATCTGCTTTTCCGGTTCGATGTTCTCAGCGAGCCGGTCCAGCACCTCGACGCCGCGCGTCGAGCCGATGCGACAGGGCGTGCACTTACCGCAGCTCTCGATGGCGCAGAATTCCATGGCGAAGCGTGCCTGCTTCAGCATGTCGGCACTGTCGTCGAAAACGACGATGCCGGCATGGCCGATCAGCCCGTCCTTGGCGGCAAATGCTTCGTAGTCGAACGGCGTGTCGAACAGGGCGCGCGGGAAATAGGCGCCGAGCGGGCCACCCACCTGCACCGCCTTGACCGGACGCCCGGTCGCCGCGCCGCCGCCGAAATCGTCGACGATCTCACCCAGCGTCATGCCGAACGCCGCCTCGTAGAGACCAGGATATTTGACGTTGCCGGCAATCTGGATCGGGATGGTGCCGCGCGAACGGCCCATGCCGAAATCCTTGTAGAAGGCGGCGCCCTTGTCCATGATCACCGGCACCGAGGCCAGCGAGATGACATTGTTGATTACCGTCGGCTTGCCGAACAGGCCCTTATGCGCCGGCAGCGGCGGTTTGGCCCGCACCTGCCCGCGCTTGCCTTCGAGGCTGTCGAGCAGGGCGGTCTCTTCGCCGCAGACATAGGCGCCGGCGCCGACGCGGACTTCCATGTCGAACGAATTGGGCGAGCCGAGCACATTGACGCCGAGCACGCCGGCCCTGCGGGCGATCTCGACGGCCTTCTGCATCACCGCCACCGCATGCGGATATTCGGAGCGAATATAGATGAAGCCCTTGGTCGCGCCGGTGGCGATGCCGGCGATCGTCATGCCTTCGATCAGCACGAACGGGTCGCCTTCCATGATCATGCGGTCGGCGAACGTGCCGGAATCGCCTTCATCGGCATTGCAGACGATGTATTTGCGGTCGGCCGACGTATCGAGGACCGTCTTCCATTTGATGCCGGTCGGGAAACCGGCGCCGCCACGACCACGCAGCCCGGACTCGGTCACCTGCTTGACGATGTCGGACGGCGTCATCGCCACCGCGTTCTGCAGCCCGTTCAGCCCGCCATGCGCCTTGTAGTGATCGAGCGACAGCGGATCGGTGACGCCGCAGCGCGCAAAGGTCAGCCGCGTCTGCCTGGCCAGGAACGGGATCTTGTCCGGCGCGCCCAGCCAGCGCTTGTGGTGGCCGCCGGTGAGGAAGCCGCAGTCGAACAGGCTTTTGACGTCGGACGGCTTGACCGGCCCATAGGCGACGCGGCCATTGGCCGTCGCCACTTCGACCATCGGCTCGAGGAAATAGGCGCCGCGCGAGCCGTTGCGCACGATCTTGGCCTCGATGCCGCGCTCGGCCAACTCCGCCCGAACCGCCTTGGCGACCCTTTCCGCACCCAGCGCCAGCGCGCCGGAATCGCCGGGAATGTAGATACGCGGGATCATGAGCGCACCTCGGCAACGATCTCACTGAGCTTTTCGTCGTCGAGCCGCCCGATCACCTCGCCGTCCAGCATCGCCGATGGCGAGCAAGCGCAAAGGCCAAGGCAATAGACCGGCTCCAGCGTCACCGAACCGTCGCGGGTTGTCTCGTGGAAACCGATGCCCAGCATTGATTTGAGCTTGGCGGCAATCGCATCCGAGCCCATCGACTGGCAGGCTTCCGCCTGGCAAAGCTTCAGCACATGGCGGCCGGCGGGCTGGCTGCGGTAATCGTGATAGAAGGTGACGACGCCATGCACCTCGGCCCTGGAGATGTTCAGCGCCTCGGCAATGACCGGCAGCGCGTCCCGCGGCACATAGCCGAACTCTTCCTGTATGCCGTGCAGGATCGGCAACAGCGGGCCTTCGAGGCCTTTCAGCTCGTGGATGATCGCCGCCGTGCGCGATGCGATCTCGGTACTTGCAGGCTGCATCGTCATGCAGCGCCCTCCCTGGTCGTGGCGGTCTTCCGCTAAGTGCTTAGGAAATCAGAGGAAACCCGCTAAATCAATAAAGCCGATCCGTTGCTCGATAGAAATTTTCTATCGATCTCGATCACCAGCATTATCTAGCCTAGCGGCGGGCGCGGAAATCGTCCGCCAGCGCCATTGCCTCGTCCAACAGCGCCGAGACCAGCGGCGTGTGCGGTTCGCGCGGCGCCGCCACCAGCCCGACGGTGTGGCTGGCATCCGGCTCGACGATCGGGATAGCCCGGATCGGCTCGGAAAAGCCGAACGTTTCCGCAAGGTTAAGCGGCATGATGGACGACCATTTGCCGGTGCGGATATGCGAGAACAGCACGATCATCGAGTTGGATTCCAGTGTCGGCCGCACCTGCACGCCGGCTTCGGCCAGATGCTGGTCGATGATGCGGCGGTTCTGCATGTCCGGCGTCAGCAGGCAGAGCGGCAGCTGGGAGAGTTCCGCCCATGTCACTTTGTCGCGGTCGAAATAGGGGTTCCCGACAGCGGTGATCAACTGGTAGCGCTCGTCGTAGAGCGGCACGCTGGTGACGCGTCCGAGCGGCTCGTTGTCGAGGTAGGTGATGCCGGCGTCGATGTCGAAATTGCCGAGCAGCGACAGCACCTCGATCGATGTCCGCGACAGCACCGAGAAGGTGACGCCGGGATGCTTTGCCCGAAACGGCGTAGTCAATCGCGCCACCATGGCGAGGGCCGTCGGGATCGCGGCGATGCGGATGCGTCCTGACAGGCCGTGGCGTGCCGCCCGCATCTCCTCGCGCATGGTCCTGCTATCGCCGACGATGCGGCGCGCCCACACCAGCACCTGCTTGCCTTCCGGCGTCAGCCCCTGGAAGCGCGAGCCGCGCAGCACCAGCATCACGCCGAGCTGGCCCTCCAGCTGCTTGATGCCGGCCGAAAGCGTCGGTTGGGTGACGCCGCACACCTCCGCCGCGCGGCCGAAATGTTCTTCCCTGGCGAGTGCTATGAAGAATTCCAGCTTGTCGATCATGCCGTCGGGAGCCTGTCAGGGACGCTATGTCCGATCTTAGCGCGCAAGGTCGGGGAAATCGCCTTCGGCCGCAAGCCGCCTGTGCAAATCGCCCGCATCCACATCTTTCAGCCGGCTTACTGTTTCCCGCGATGGAACGCGGCGCTATGTGGATGGGACGGGGTCGTGGACTGGACACGACGGGAGATCGAAACATGCTGGGCTGGTTCCGCAAGCTTTTGCCGCGCGAAGATCGCTTCTTCGACCTGTTCGAGCGGCATTCCCGCACTGTGGTCGGCGGCGCTGAGGCACTGCAGCAGCTTTTGCAGGGCAACGACATCGACCGCTGGTGTCAGACGATCATCGATCTCGAGGACGAAGCCGATCAGATCACCGCGGAAGTTCTGCTGGCCGTGCGCCGCTCCTTCATCACGCCCTTCGATCGCGGCGACATCAAGGACCTGATCCAGTCGATGGATGATGCCATCGACATGATGCACAAGACCGTCAAGACGGTAAGGTTGTTCGAAAAGAAGGAATTCGACCCGCTGATGCAGGAAATGGGGGCCGTCATCGTCGAGGCCGCCAAGTTGGTGGCCGAGGCGATCCCACTGCTCGGCAAGGTCGGGGCGCATACGGTGCGCCTCAACGCCATCGCCGAGGAGGTCATGCGCGCCGAAGGCCGGGCCGACGACCTGCACGAACAGGGCCTGAAGGACCTGTTCAAGCGGCACGGCCGCAGCGATCCGATGGCCTATCTGATCGGCAGCGAGATCTACGGCCAGCTGGAAAAGGTGGTCGACCGCTTCGAGGACGTCGCCAACGAAATCAGCGGCATCGTCATCGAGAACGTATAGTGGAAGCCGCGATAGCCTTTCCGGTGCTGGTCGGCCTTGTCGTCGTCGCGCTGTTCTTCGATTTCCTCAACGGCCTGCACGATGCCGCCAACTCCATCGCGACAATCGTCTCCACCCGCGTGCTGAGGCCGCATTATGCGGTGTTCTGGGCGGCTTTCTTCAATTTCATCGCCTTCATGTTCTTCGGTCTTCACGTGGCGGAGACGCTGGGAACCGGCATCATCGACGCCAGCATCGTCACGCCGGCAGTGATCTTCGCAGCACTTGTCGGCGCCATCGTCTGGAATATCGTCACCTGGCTCGTCGGTATCCCGTCCAGCAGCTCGCACGCGCTGATCGGCGGTTTGGTCGGCGCCGGCGTTGCCAAGGCCGGCACCGGCGCCATCGTCTGGGCCGGATTGGGCAAGACGACGGCGGCCATCGTGCTGTCGCCGGCGGCAGGCTTTCTGCTGGCGCTCGTCTTGATCCTCGCGGTCTCCTGGCTGTTCCTGCGGCAGACGCCGTTCGCCGTCGACAGCACCTTCCGCGTCATGCAGTTCTTTTCCGCCTCGCTCTATTCGCTCGGCCATGGCGGCAACGACGCGCAGAAGACCATGGGCATCATCGCCGTGCTGCTTTATTCGCAAGGCATGCTCGGCGCGAATTTTTACGTGCCGCTGTGGGTCGTCATCACCTGTCAGTCGGCGCTGGCGCTGGGCACGTTGCTCGGCGGCTGGCGCATCGTCCACACAATGGGATCGAAGATCACCCGGCTGAACCCGATGCAGGGTTTCTGCGCCGAGACCGGCGGTGCGATCACCCTGTTCGCCGCCACCTGGCTCGGTATTCCGGTATCGACCACGCACACGATCACCGGCGCCATCATTGGCGTCGGCGCCGCCCGCCGCGTCTCAGCCGTTCGCTGGGGCATTGCCGGCAACATCGTGGTTGCCTGGATTATCACCCTGCCGGCAACCGCGGTGATTGCGGCTCTCACCTACCTCGCGGTCGGCCTGGCAAGGTGACAGCACCGCAGCACTGCGCGGCGGTGCGTGAACGCCGTATCTACCTGTCCACAAGGTTCAGGATGTTGCCGTCCGGATCCTTGAACCATGCGACCTTCATGCCCTGACCGACATGAACGTCACCCTCCAGCGTCAGGCCGGGCATGTCGTAATGCTCGAAGGCCACGCCCTTCGATTTCAACGCCTCAACGATTTTGCCGAGCTCGTCGCCGACCGTCCAGGTCACTGCCGTCGCCTTGTTGGTCCCAGCGAAATTCGAACGGTACACGTTGATGCTGGTATCGCCGCTTTTATAGGCGATCAGTTCGCCACCTTCATTGTGCACCTCTTTCAGGCCGAGCGTCCCTTCGTAGAAAGCCCTGGCCTTGGCCAGGTCCTTCACTGCGAGATTGGCCGTTGCGTTGCTGTTTGCGAGCATGATCGTCTCCTTCCCTTGATGTCGTGCTCATGCTGCTCCTTCAGATAGGTCGTAGCGGATGGTTGGCGACCGTCGATCAGGCAAATCTGACAGCGTCGGTCCGTTTTCCGGGGCACACCAGGCCGGCTGTTGCTCTACGACTTGGTTCTCTCCGGAAACTGCACTATCTCAGGCGCGAGCTTGCATAAGGAAGATCTGATGTCCGTCACCAAGGAAATCGTCATCGAACGCCTGAAGACGGTCAACGGGCCGGATTTCACCGGCAATATCGTCGACCTCGGCATGGTTTCCGAGATTTTCATTGCCGATGCCAAGGTGTTCTTCTCGATCACCGTTCCCGCCGCCCGTGCCCAGGAGATGGAGCCGCTGCGTGCGGCCGCCGAGCGTGTCGTCAAGGCGATCCCCGGTGTCGCCGGCGCCGTGGTCGCGCTGACGGCGGAAAAGAAGGGCGGCGGCATGGAGGCGCCGGTTCCGCAAAGACCGGCTCAGAGGCCCGCTCCGCCGGCCGCACCTGCTCGTCCCGCGCCGCAGGCGCCCGCCTCGCACAGCCATGGCAAGCGCGGCGTACCAGGCATCGACGCCATCATCGCTGTTGCTTCCGGCAAGGGCGGCGTCGGCAAGTCGACCACCGCCGTCAATATCGCCCTTGGCCTGGCCGCCAACGGGTTGCGGGTCGGCGTGCTCGATGCCGATATTTATGGCCCGTCCATGCCACGCCTGCTCAACATTCATGGCCGGCCGCAGACCGTCGACGGCAAGATCCTGAAGCCGATGCAGAACTATGGCCTCAAGGTCATGTCGATGGGCTTCCTCGTCGATGAGGAGACGCCGATGATCTGGCGCGGGCCGATGGTGATGTCGGCATTGACGCAAATGCTGCGCGAGGTCGAATGGGGACCGCTCGACGTGCTCGTCGTCGACATGCCGCCCGGCACCGGCGACGCCCAGCTGACCATGGCCCAACAGGTGCCGCTGGCCGGCGCCGTCATCGTCTCGACGCCACAGGACCTGGCCCTGATCGATGCGCGCAAAGGCCTCAACATGTTCAGAAAGGTCGACGTGCCGCTTTTGGGCATCGTCGAAAACATGAGCTATTTTCTCGCCCCCGATACGGGGAAACGCTACGACATCTTCGGCCATGGCGGCGCGCGCCGTGAGGCAGAGCGCCTCGGCGTCACCTTCCTTGGCGAAGTGCCGCTCGAGATGGGCATCCGCGAAAGCTCCGATGCCGGCACGCCGGTGGTGGTCTCCAAGCCCGATAGCGCCGAGGCGAAAATCTATCGCGACATCGCCGCCAAGGTCTGGCACCGCGTCAATGAAGAGCGCGGCGCGGCCGAGGCTGCAGTGCCGAGCATCGTGTTCGAGTGATGCGGATATCCCTCCCCTTTGAGCGGAGGGTGGCCCGAAGGACCGGGCGGGGTCCGCGGCGACACGCTCCAACTTTTCCGGGATAGCGGACTGACAAACCACGATCCCGTCTAGCGCGGAGGCAGATGTGTGTCTATCGCACCAAAGTGCGGATTCGGATGGCGCGTGCCCCTTGCCTGCTCCCGCGCGTTGTCATATCGATTTGTCATACAAATACGGAGACCACGATGGCAGGCGCCCCCACCAGCAAGAAAAAATTTCGCTCGCAAGAGTGGTTCGACAATCCCGACAATCCGGGCATGACAGCACTTTATCTTGAGCGCTACCTGAATTACGGGCTGACGCGGGCCGAACTGATGTCCGGCAAGCCGCTGATCGGCATCGCCCAGACCGGCTCGGACCTGTCGCCCTGCAACCGCCATCACATCGAACTGGCCAAGCGCGTGCGCGAGGGCATCGTCTCGATGGGCGGCATTCCTTTCGAGTTTCCTTGCCACCCGATCCAGGAAACCGGCAAGCGGCCGACAGCTGCGCTCGACCGCAACCTTGCCTATCTCAGCCTGGTCGAGGTGCTCTACGGCTATCCGCTCGACGGCGTGGTGCTCACCATCGGCTGCGACAAGACGACGCCGGCCATGCTGATGGCCGCGGCTACCGTCAACATTCCGGCTATCGCGCTTTCGGTCGGCCCGATGCTCAACGGCTGGCACAAGGGCAAGCGCACCGGCTCCGGCACCATCGTCTGGGAATCGCGCCAGCGCCTGTCGGCCGGCGAGATCGGTTATGACGAGTTCATGGACATCGTCGCCTCCTCGGCGCCGTCGACCGGCTATTGCAACACGATGGGCACCGCTACCACGATGAATTCGCTGGCCGAGGCGCTCGGCATGCAATTGCCGGGCTCGGCCGCAATCCCCGCCCCCTATCGCGAACGCGGCCAGATCGCCTATGAGACTGGAAAGCGCATCGTCGACATGGTGCATGAGGATCTGAAGCCCTCCGACATCATGACCCGCAAGGCCTTCGAGAACGCCATCGTCGTCAATTCGGCGATCGGCGGGTCGACCAATGCGCCGATCCACCTCAACGCCATCGCCCGCCACCTCGGCGTGCCGCTCGACAACAACGATTGGCAGAAGGTTGGCCTCAACATTCCGCTCATCGTCAATCTGCAGCCGACCGGCGAATATCTCGGCGAGGACTATCACCATGCCGGCGGCGTGCCGGCTGTGATCGCCGAACTGATGAAGGGCGGCATGCTGCCCTATCCGGAAGCCATGACCGCTAACGGCAAGACCATCGGCGACAATTGCAGCGGCGCCGTCAACGAGAACCTCGACGTCATCCGCACGGTTGCCGAGCCGCTGAAAGCCAATGCCGGCTTCATCAACCTCAAGGGCAATCTGTTCGATTCGGCGATCATGAAGACCAGTGGCATCTCGCCCGAATTCCGCGAACGCTATCTGTCGAACCCGAAGGACCCGGAAGCGTTCGAGGGCAACGCCATGGTCTTCGACGGCCCCGAGGATTATCACGCCCGCATCGACGACCCGGCACAGGGCATCGACGAGCACACCATCCTGTTCATGCGCGGCGCCGGCCCGATCGGCTATCCCGGCGGCGCCGAAGTCGTCAACATGCAGCCGCCTGCCTATCTGATCAAAAAGGGCATCCACGCGCTGGCCTGTATCGGCGACGGTCGTCAGTCAGGCACGTCGGGCTCGCCGTCGATCCTCAACGCCTCGCCGGAAGCCGCCATCGGCGGCGGCCTGGCGCTGCTGAAGACCGGCGATCGCGTCCGCATCGACCTGCGCAAGGGTACCGCCGACATCCTCGTCAGCGACGACGAGATCACGCGGCGCCGCGCCGAGCTGCAGAACAATGGCGGCTATCACTATCCGAAGCACCAGACGCCGTGGCAGGAAATCCAGCGCGGCATGGTCGACCAGTTTTCCGAAGGCATGGTGCTGAAGCCGGCGGTGAAGTACCAGGATGTGGCTCATACAAGCGGCGTGCCGAGGGACAATCACTGACCAGGGTCCGTCGCACGAGCCGTCAGGTCGCCAGCGTAACGGTCACCTCATTTCTCCCCGTTAACAGCCCGCTAACGGGGAGAAATGCCCGCCACAGAGTTGGACGCGGTCATTTGTCAAAAGCGATTGCTCCCGCGAGAACGGGAATGCTTGACAAGCGGGCGTGACAAATCCACGATCATCGTAAGGGGTGCATCGCGACGACCCCGTGAGGCGTCAGCCCAACGTTCGCGTCCAAGCTTCTCTTTCAAGGAGGTGGACGCCATGCCGTCAACAACCGCTATCACTGTATCGCAACTGTCTCGTCTGATTGGGCTGCCGGGTGCGCCCGCAATCATCGATGTCCGCACCGATGATGACTACAACGCCGATCCGCGCCTGTTGCCGGGCTCAACCCGGCGTGACTTCAAGGCTGTCGCCACCTGGGCTGGCGAATTCATTGGCCAGCAAGTGACGGTCGTCTGCCAACAGGGAAAAAAGCTCTCGCAAGGCGTGGCCGCATGGCTGCGGCACGAGGGCATTGCCGCCGAATCGCTCGAAGGCGGGTTTGAGGCATGGCGCGATGCCAAGGGGCTTTTGGTTCACACCGGCAAGATACCGCCCGCCGATGCCAAGGGCCGCACCGTTTGGGTGACGCGTACGCGCCCGAAGGTCGATCGCATCGCGTGCCCCTGGCTGATCCGACGCTTCATCAATCCTCACGCGGTCTTTCTCTTCGTCGAGCCGGCCGAAGTGGCGGCCGTCGCCGATCGCTTTCAGGCCGTGCCTTTCGACATCGAGAACGTGTTCTGGAGCCACCGCGGCGAACGCTGCACCTTCGATACCATGATCGAGGAGTTCGGACTAAAATCCGAAGCGCTCGATCGCCTCGCCACGATCATACGCGCTGCCGATACTGCGAGCCTCGATCTTGTCCCACAGGCGGCCGGATTCCTGGCCGCCTCGCTTGGCCTGTCACGGATGTTTCGCGACGATCTGGAGCAGCTCGAGGCCGGCATGCTGCTTTACGATGCGTTCTTCCGCTGGTGCCGCGATGCCACCGAGGAGACGCATAACTGGCCGGCCGCCGGCACGGGCAATCTCGGCGCGGGCAAGCCTTCGTGAGCGCCGTCCTTTCGAAAAAGCCGCCGGAGATCCAAGAGCCGGTTGTGCCGAGCTTCCGGCAGGCCGTGAAAGTCTGGGCGAAAATCGGCGTGCTCAGCTTTGGCGGCCCGGCCGGGCAGATCGCACTCATGCACAAGGAATTGGTCGAGGAACGGCGCTGGATCGGCGAACAGCGTTTCCTGCATGCGTTGAACTACTGCATGCTGCTGCCTGGCCCCGAGGCCCAGCAACTTGCCATCTATATCGGCTGGTTGCTGCACAAAACGGTCGGCGGCCTTGTTGCCGGCATTCTCTTCGTCGTGCCGGGCGCGCTTGTCATGCTCGTCCTGAGCAGCCTCTATGCGCTCTATGGCGATGTACCACTCGTCGCGGCGCTGTTTTTCGGGGTCAAGGCGACCGTGCTCGCCATTGTCATCGAGGCGGTGATCCGGATCGGCAGACGCGCGCTGAAAAACCCCGTCATGGTGTCGATCGCACTCGCCGCCTTCATCGCCATCTACGCGTTGAACGTGCCGTTTCCGCTGATCGTCCTGCTTGCCGGCCTGGCAGGCTGGATCGGCAACCGTAGTGCGCCGGCATTTTTTTCCGGCGCTTCGCATGGCAAGGGCGATGTTCCCGACATCAAGGGCGCGGTCGATCTGATGTTCGAGCGCGGTGAACTGACCCACGTCAGGCCGACGCGATGGCACGCGCCGCGCATCTTGGCGATCTGGCTGCCGATCTGGCTCGGGCCTGTTCTGCTGGTCTGGGCTGTCACCGGCTCGGCCAGCGTCTGGACGCAAATCGGTGGCTTCTTCAGTGTCATGGCGGTCGTTACCTTCGGCGGCGCCTACGCGGCCCTTGCCTATGTGGCGCAGGCAGCGGTCGAGTACTTCGGCTGGCTGGCACCCGGTGAAATGGTCGACGGCCTCGGACTTGCCGAAACCACGCCGGGCCCGCTCATCCTGGTCTTGCAGTTCGTCGGCTTCGTCGCCGCCTTCCGCCAGTCGGGCTCGCTGGCGCCGCTGCTTGCCGGGTTATTTGGCGGGCTGTTCACGCTGTGGGCGACGTTTACCCCATGTTTCCTGTGGATATTCCTTGGCGCGCCTTACATCGAAGCGCTGCGCGGCAACAAGGCGCTGTCGGCGGCGCTCGGCGCAATCACCGCCGCCGTCGTCGGCGTCATCATGAATCTCGCTCTATGGTTCGGCTTGCACGTCATCTTCGGCGAAGTGCGCAATGTCGGGCTTGGAATGGACGTGCCGGTGCTTTCATCGATAGACTGGCGCGCGGCGCTGCTTTCCTGTGCCTCGATGATCGCCATTCTGAAGCTGAAAATCGGCATGCTGCCGACGCTTGCCGGATCGGCGCTGGCCGGCGTCTTGTTGCTGGCGGCGAGCGGCTAACGCTCAGCCGCCCATTCTGCCGCGCGGCAGCTTGATCATATCGCCGAAACGGGCGCGCAATTTGTCGTCGACGGGCTTCGGCACATGGCGCGGGAAGCGTTCGGCAAGCACGCGTTTCTTCTCGATGATCGCCCGCTGCAAGATGTCGGGCCTGCCTTTCTCATTCCATTCCTTCGGCGAAAAGCGGTCGCCGACGGCCGGGTAGAAATATTCGGTCTGCATCAGCCGCAGCGTCTGCTCGTTGCCGAGATAATGGCCCGGGCCCTTCAGGCAGACATCGGTGATGGTGTCGATCGACAGCGACTCGTCCGTCACCTCGATGCCACGCACGCAGCGCAGGCAGTGGCCGAGCATGTCGTTGTCGATGATCAGGCTCTCAAGGCAAAAGCCGAGCAGCGAGGCGTGCATGCCGGCCGATTCGTAAACCAGGTTGAGGCCGGCAAGACCGGCCATCACGTCGGTTATGCCCTTTTCGTAGCCGGACTGAATGTCAGGCAGTTTCGAATCCGTCATGCCGGCGGCCGAACCGCCCGGCAGGTCGTAAAATTGCGCCATCTGCGCGCAGGCCGCGGTCAGCACCGCCTGCTCGGCCGAACCGCCCGACATGGCGCCGGTCCGGAGGTCCGAGACGAACGGCCAGGTGCCGAAGATTGCCGGGTGGCCTGGCTTGATGGCGTTGACATAGATTAGGCCGACCAGCACTTCGGCGACCGCCTGCACCACGGCACCGGCAATCGCCGCCGGTGCCGTCGCACCTGCCTGGCCTGCCGACAGCAGCAGGATCGGAATGCCGCCCTCGACACAGGCTTCGAGCACGCCGCAGGCGTCCTCGGCAAACTTCATCGGCGGCACGACGAAACAGTTCGAATTGGAGACGAAAGGCCGCGCGCGAAAATTCTCTTCGCCGCCGGCGATGGCATAGAGCATGTCGAGCGCCGGCTTGACGTTCTCACGCACGGTAAACGAGGTGCCGACATGCTTCGACGTGCCCATGACGCAGGCGTAGAGCGTGTTGAAATCCATGTCGAGCGGGTCGGGGATGTCGCGTGGCACCATCGGCCGCTGGAAGAAATGGATGTTGTCGAGCCCCTCGACCAGGCGCGCCGCATCGTAGATGTCCTGCAGCAGCGACTCGCGATACTCACGCTTTTCGACATCGACAAGATGCACCGCAGCACCAGCCGTGCCGTAATGCACACGCTTGCCCTGGATCACCATGTCGTGCTTCGGATCCTGGCCGTGCAGGGTGAAATGCCGCGCCGCTTTCTTGATCGTGTCGAGCACCAGAGCGCGAGGAAAGCGCAGGCGGCCGTCCTCGCCAAGCGTTGCGCCGGCCTTGGTCAGTGCCTCAATGCAGGAGGGTATGGCGTTGGCGAAACCGACTGTCTCCAGAAGGGTAAGCACGGCCTCGTGGATACGTTCGCAATCATTGCCGCTGAGCGGGCTGTAGCTTCCGCCTTCGAGGCCGGCACGCACCGGCTTGACGTCGTCGGCAAGCGGTGCTGCTCGCATGGCGCGGCGCGCCTCGCGCCCGCCGGATCGTCGCGAACGCTGGTCTGCGGACACGTCCTGCTTCTCATGGGCCACCGGCATGAAGGCACTCCAACTTTAGCTGCGAAGCGGGCGCGGCGGTTGGTCCACCATCTGCCTGCTTCGTCCCCTATCTACTCCGACTATGCCGCCGGCATTGGCACAGCCTATGTGCCAGCCGATCCCGTCGCATATGCCAAGGTGCTAAAGAACCGGAGCCGCACCACATGCGGCAGCTCCGATCGGAGGAGGGTAATCAAGCCGCTGCCGGCCTGCGTCCAGCTGCCGTCGCCAGTTCGCGGATGCCGGGTTCGATGTGCTGCAACGCGATCGAGGAAATGCCCAAGCGCATGAAACGCGATGGCTTTTCGGTGCGGTCGAAGAAGCGGTCGCCAGGCTCGATGATGACGCTGCGCGAGGCCGCGGCCTCCGCCAGTCCACGCGAATCGGTGCCGCGCGGTCCCTCGAGCCAGAGCGACGTGCCGCCGGCCGAATCGGTCGAGCGCCACTCCGGCAGGAAGGCGGAAATCGCATGGACCAGACGCTTGCGCCTCTCGTCGAAGGCGCTCGACAGCCGCCGCACCAGCGCCTCGTGATGGCCGAGCGACAGGAACAATGCGACGGCGCGCTGGTTGTTTGCCGGCGGGTGGCGCAGCATGAAGCGGCGCAGCGCCCGAAGCTCGGAGATCAGCCCGGCCGAGGCGACGATGTAGCCGAGCCTGAGGCCGGGAGCCAGCGTCTTCGACATCGAGCCGACGTAGACGACGCGGCCGGACCGATCGAGGCTCTTCAGCGCCTGCTGCGGCGCCTCGTCCAGGAGCTGGCTGTCATATCCGTCCTCGATGATGATCTGGTTGTAGCGGTTGGCGCGCGCCAAAAGATCCTGCCGCCGCTCCGCCGACAGCGGCACCATGGTCGGGCAATGGTGGCTGGGCGTGACGAAGACGAAGCCGGAATCATTGGGAATGGCCGAGGTTACGATACCGGAGTGGTCGACCGGAACCGGCAGGATGTCGGCGCCGGCCAGCCGAAAGATCGAGCGTGCATCGGGATAGCCCGGGTCCTCCATCGCCACCTTCGAGCCCTTGGTCATCAACAGCGTCGCCAGCATGTAAAGCGCGTTCTGCGCGCCCAGCGTCACGATGATCTCGTCCGGATTGGCGAAGATGCCGCGTCGCGGCAGCAGCCGTGCCTGGATCTGCTCGATCAGGAGCGGATCGTCGCGGTCGACCATGTCGGACGCCCAGTTGCGGATTTCGAGCACCGCCAGCGCCATGCGGTTGCACTCGCGCCATTCGGCGGTCGGGAACAGCGCCGGGTCGAACTGGCCATAGACGAAGGGGTAGGACGATTTGATCCAGTTGTCGTGCTTGGCCGGCGGTGGCATGTCGCTCGCCGCGATCTGCCGGCGCGCCTTCCAGTCGATCTCGTTGGCTTGGTCGGGCGCCTTCTGGTGCGGTTTGGCCGGCGTCGCCAGCACTTCGGGATTGACGAAGTGGCCGCGGCGCTCGCGCGCCACCAGGAAGCCCTGGTCGACCAGCTGCTGGAAGGCCAGCACCACGGTACCGCGCGCTACGCCGAGTTTTTCGGCGAGAATCCGGCAGGACGGAAGCGGCATGGAAGCCGCGATCTGCCGGTCGAGGATGGCGGCGACGATCGCCTGGCGGATCTGCGCCTGCAGGGTCTGACCGGATTCCGCCGAAATCCGGAACAGGCCGGACCATATGGCCGTGTCGTTTCGCTGTGGCATGGGAGATGTTCCTCGATGGCCAGCTTTTTTCACTTGGCTGGACCAGTCGAATGTACCGGTGGCACAAGGTGTTGCGCCAATCAATTTTTCTGATCGCTGGGATTTATGCCAGTGATCCTTTGCGCCGGCCCACGCTGCGCTGCGGCATCGCTGCGCATTGAAACGGATGGAATTCGACCCGATAGTTTGCCGCGACGACACGCGCCGGAAACATCCGGCCTGATAAGATACATTCAAGAGACCGGAGCGAAGCAGTGGATCAATCGTCCTTTCAAAAGCAGCTCGATGCGTTGCGCGATCATCGTGCGGCCAAATCGGGCTCGATGCGCGAGGCTTTCGCTGCCGATCCGCAGCGCTTCGAGAAATTCTCCGCCAGCGACGGCGACCTGCTGCTCGACTGGTCGAAATGCGCGGTCGATGCGCGGACGATGGAGTTGCTGGAGAACCTAGCTGAGGCCGCCGACCTCGAAGGCCGGCGCGACGCGATGTTTGCTGGCAAGAAGATCAACGTCACCGAAGGCCGCGCCGTGCTGCATATCGCGCTGCGTAACCTTACCGGCAAAGGCATCGTGCTCGACGGCCAGGACGTGAAGGCGGAAGTCCTCGGCGTACTCGACGCGATGGGCGCCTTCGCCGACGCGGTGCGTTCCGGTAAGGCGGCCGGCGCGACCGGCAAGAAGATCACCGACATCGTCAACATCGGCATCGGCGGCTCCGATCTCGGCCCGGCCATGGCGACCTTGGCGCTGGCGCCCTATCATGACGGGCCGCGCGCGCATTACGTGTCCAATATCGACGGTGCCCATATCCACGACACGTTGAAGGGTCTTTCCGCCGAAACCACCCTGTTCATCATCGCCTCCAAGACCTTCACCACGGTTGAGACGATGACCAATGCCGAGACGGCACGCAGATGGGTCGAGAAGGCGCTCGGCAAGGAAGCGGTCGGCAAGCATTTCGCCGCCGTCTCGACGGCGCTCGACCTGGTCGCCAAATTCGGCATCGCAGCCGACCGCGTCTTCGGCTTCTGGGACTGGGTCGGCGGTCGCTATTCCGTCTGGGGTGCGATCGGCCTGCCGGTGATGATCGCCATAGGCCCTAAGGATTTTCGCGCCTTTCTCGACGGCGCCCATGAGATGGACGAGCATTTCCGCACCGCGCCGCTAGCGAAGAACCTGCCGGCGCTGATTGGGCTGATCGGCTGGTGGCATCGCGTGATCTGCAAATATCCGGCTCGCGCCGTCATCCCCTACGATCAGCGTCTGTCCAGGCTGCCGGCCTATTTGCAGCAGCTCGACATGGAATCGAACGGCAAGAGCGTCACCCTGGATGGCGGCGCTGTGACGACGCCGACCGGCCCGCTGGTCTGGGGCGAGCCCGGCACCAACGGCCAGCACGCCTTCTTCCAGCTTCTGCATCAGGGCACCGATTTCATTCCGGTCGAATTCCTCGCCGCTGCCGTCGGCCACGAGCCGGAACTGAAGCATCATCACGACCTTCTGCTCGCCAATTGCCTGGCGCAGTCGGAAGCCTTCATGAAGGGCCGCACGCTTGAGGAAGCCCGCGCGCAGATGCTGGCGAAAGGCATGAAGCCCGCCGATGTCGACAGGGTTGCTCCGCACCGCGTCTTCTCCGGCGACCGCCCCTCAGTGACGATCCTCTACAGGAAACTCGACCCCCACACGTTCGGACGGCTGATTGCGCTTTACGAACATCGCGTCTTCGTCGAAGGCACGCTGTTCAACATCAACTCCTTCGACCAGTGGGGCGTCGAGCTCGGCAAGGAACTGGCGACCGGGCTGCTGCCCGTCGTTGAAGGCAAGGAGAATGCCGCAAAGCGGGATGCCTCGACTGCCGGACTGGTGGAATACATTCACCGCTTGCGCGGCCCGGAGTGAAAAGCTTGGCGGACATCAAGGGAATATTGTTCGACAAGGACGGCACGCTCGTGGATTTCAACGCGACATGGCTGGGCATCGCCGACTTCATGGCGATGGATGCGGCCGAAGGCGATCGCTGGAAGGCAGACAGGCTGCTTGCGGCGGCTGGCTTCGACTTCGCCACCAGGCGCTTCAAGCCGGATTCTATCTTTGCCTCCGGGACCAACATGGACGTCGTCGAACTGTGGTTTCCGCGGCTGTCCGACGAGGACCAGATGCTTGCCGTCGCCCGCTTCAATGCCATCACCTCGGCGCAAGGATCGGCGATGGCCGTGGCGCTGCCGGGTGTGGTCGAGACGCTTGGGCTGCTTCACAGAAAATCCTACCGGCTTGGCGTCGCCACCAACGACTCGACCAGCGGCGCGGAAAAGACCTTGGTCACGCTGGGCGTCGCGCAGCTTTTCGAAGCCGCCTATGGTTACGACGCGGTGGCCAATCCAAAACCGGCGCCGGATACGATCCTTGCCTTTTCGGATCTGACAGGGCTCAGGCCGGCGACGATCGCAATGGTCGGCGACAATCGTCACGATCTGGAGATGGCGCGCGCCGGCGGCTGCGGCCTGGCGATCGGCGTGCTGTCCGGCACCGGCACACGTGAATCGCTGTCACAGATCGCCGACGTCATCCTGGATTCGGTGGCTGATCTGCCCGATTTTCTTGCGGCCCGGGTCAGCGAGACGGTCTAGACTCGTAGTTATCTGGTCCGAACGAGAACACGCCGCTCGGTTTCATCGCCGCATTCCTGCCCTCGCCGACATCCGGCACCTCGTATTCGGCCAGCAGGCGAAGCCGCGAGCGCGGCAGATAGGCGCGGCCCGGATCGCCGATCAGCACGGCGATGCCGGCAGCAAGGCAGCGGTCGAGGAAGGGAACGACCCGGCCGGCAAGATCGCGGGCGTAAAACAGGTCGCCGACCACCACGATGTCCACCGGTGGCGGCGGACCGCCGGTGATGTCGTCGCCAACGATCATGATAGCGACGCCGTTCGCAGTCGCATTGAGGCTGAGCGCAACCACACCATTACGATCGATCTCGGCCGCGACGACCGCGCTGGCTCCGGCTTTCGCCGCAGCGATGCCGACGAGGCCCGAGCCGGCGCCGAGGTCGAGCACGCGACGCCCGGCCACGGTCTCCGGCCGGTCGATTATGTAGCGGGCAAGCACCGCGCCGCCGGCCCAGACATAGGCCCAGTACGGTGGCTCCGGTTCAGGTTCGTCTTCTTCGGTCCCATGTTGGTTCCATTCGAGAAGCCGCCTGAGGCCGCTTCCCGGATGGGCGGTGTAAAGCCGGATTTCGGGAAGCGCGGGCACGGGGGCGATCCGCATGTGCGCCCGGATGAACTCTGCCGGGTCTGGCCGCGAACCTATATCCACGGCGTTAGCGCCGACGATGCAATCGCTCAAGCTGCGCCTAGCCCCGCAACGCTCGTCGCAGGATCTTGCCGACCGGTGTCTTCGGCAGTTCGGTGCGGAACTCGATATATCTGGGGCGCTTGTAGCCGGTCAGGTTCTCGCGGCAATAAGCCGTCAGCATCTCGGCGGTCAGTGCCGGGTCCTTTTTGACGACGAACAGCTTTGGCACTTCACCCGAATGCTCGTCCGGCACGCCGATCGCCGCCACCTCGAGTACGCCCGGATGCTGCGCCACCACCTCCTCGAGTTCGTTCGGGTAGACGTTGAAGCCGGAAACCAGGATCATGTCCTTCTTGCGGTCGACGATCTTGGTGTAGCCGCGCTCGTCCATGAAGCCCATGTCGCCCGATTTGAAGAAGCCGTCCTCGGTCATCACCTTGGCGGTCTCGTCCGGCCGGTTCCAGTAGCCGGCCATCACCTGCGGTCCGCGGATGCAGATTTCGCCGACCTCGCCGAGCGGCAAATTGTTGCCATCGTCGTCGCGGATGGCGATCTCGGTCGAGGGCAGCGGCAGCCCGATCGTGCCGGTGTAGACTCCGTCGCTGAATTTGTTGGCGGTCGCCCCCGGCGAGGTTTCGGAGAGTCCGTAGGCCTCGCTGATCGGGCAGCCGGTCAGCGCCTTCCAGCGCTCTGCGATGCCCTTCTGCACTGCCATGCCGCCACCCAGCGTCAGGATCAGCGGCTTGAAGTCGAGCCTGCGAAAATCCTCATTATTGAGCAGCGCATTGAACAGCGTGTTGAGGCCAGGAAAGATGTGGATCGGGTATTTCTGCAGCTCCTTGACGAAGCCGGGAATGTCGCGCGGATTGGGGATGAGCACGTTCTGCGCGCCCTGCTGCATTCCCATCATCGCGTTCACTGTGAGCGCAAAGATATGATAGAGGGGCAGCGCGCAGAGGAAGTTCATATGCGCCGGTTTCGGCTTGACCGTGTAGGCGTCTTCGACCCAGAGCGCGTTCTGCGCGACGTTCGCCAAGACATTGCTGTGCAAAAGCATCGCGCCCTTGGAGATGCCGGTCGTACCGCCCGTATATTGCAGGAAGGCGATGTCGCCGGCCACGACCTCGGCGGATTTGAAGGTCACGCCGGCGCCGGCCTTCAATGCGGCGTTGAATTTGACATGGCCGGGCAGCGACCATGCCGGCACCATCTTCTTGACGCGGCGCACGACGAAGTTGACGATCGTTCCCTTGAGCCCGCCGAGCATGTCGCCCATCGTGGCGACCACGACATGCTTGACCGCGGTCCTGGCGATCACCGCCTGCAAGGTGCAGGCGAAATTTTCGAGGATGACAATGGCTTGAGCGCCGGAATCCTTGAGCTGGTGCTCAAGCTCGCGCGGCGTGTAGAGCGGATTGATGTTCACCACGACATAGCCGGCGCGAAGCACCGCCATCATCGCCACCGGATATTGCAGCACGTTCGGCATCATCAGCGCGACACGTGCACCCTTCTGCAACCCCTTTGATTGCAGATAGGCGCCAAACGCAGCCGACTGTCGCTCGAGATCGGCATAGGTGATCGATTTGCCCATGCAGACGAAGGCCGGCCGGTTCGCAAACTGCTTGCAGGCGGCGACGAGAAAGTCACCGATCGAGCTGGAGGGCAGGGCGCCGATCTCGGCCGGCACGATCTTTGGGTAACTCTGGAGCCACGGTTTTTCAGGCAGGCCGGCGGTCAGCGAGGTGATCGCCTTCGGCAATCTTCTGGCTGAAGCTGCCGCCTGTTTGGGCGCTGGCACTGCCTTCGCCGCCGGCTTGACGGTGGGGTACTTTGCGGCAGGCGCCGCCTTGCCGGCTGCCGGCTTGGCAGTCTTTCCAGCCGTGATCTTCGTCGCCGGCTTCGCACTTGCCTTCGCGGTAGTCTTCGGCTTGGCGGCGGCCGCTTTTGGCTTGACCGCTTTCGATATTGCCTCGGCCTTTGCTTTCGCCGCGGTTGTTGTCTTTGCCGGTTTCGCCACCTGTCGCTCCCTCAATCATTCTTATTGTTCGGCACGCTTGAGTGCCACCGCCGCCCCTGACAAACAAAGGTATCCCACGCTTGCCGCAATGTCCGGAGCCTGGGGAATCCACCGCGCTGTCCATCTATCTATGTATTGCCACTAGCAGCGGCCCTGCAAGCCTCGCCCACCTGGCAGTGCGGCAAGACTTGCCATCAAAGCTCTCGGCCGCGACCGGTTTTTGGACGCGCATCTCTTGAACCGAACGGCTCGATTCCCCGAATTGGCGGCATCGCCGATCAACAAAAAATTGAAGTCGCTAATAATGTCGTGATCTGCGGATTTGGCTCGTTTTTTCCACAATTCGCCGCATGCCGGATTTTTTTTCTGCTTCCCGTGGGTTAGGCAAACAAGCAGTTCCAAAGCCAGAAAAACGGTGCTTATATGCGGCCTTCGCGAGCCTGATAGAGGGGCTTGGAAGAACATCAGGGAGTGCTCAATGAAAAAGAAACTGACTTTTGCAGCCGCGTTGCTGGCTGCAAGCGTCCTCGGCGGCATGGCCAATGCAAAACAACTGGTCTATTGCTCGGAGGCATCGCCGGCCGGCTTCGACCCGTCGCCATGGAGCGGCGGCAACGACTTCGACGCTTCGTCGCGCACCATCTATTCGCGCCTGGTCGAGTTCGAGCATGGCAAGACCACCATCTCGCCCGGCCTGGCGGAGAGCTGGACGGTTTCCGACGACGGTCTCGAATACACCTTCAAGCTTCGCCCGGGTGTGAAATTCCAGACGACGGATTATTTCACGCCCACGCGCGACCTCAACGCCGACGACGTGATCTTTTCCTTCGAACGCCAGTGGAAGAAAGAAAGCCCCTGGTACAGCTACCTGGAAGGCACCGGCTGGGAGTATTTCACCGGCATGGGCTTCCCCGATCTCCTGAAGGAAATCGTCAAGGTCGACGATCTGACGGTGAAGTTCGTGCTGAACAAGCCTGAAGTCGCCTTCCTGCCGGACCTCGGCATGGATTTCGCTTCGATCGTTTCCAAGGAATATGCCGACCAGCTCGACAAGGCCGGCACCAGGCAGCAGTTCACCCAGAAGCCGGTCGGCACTGGTCCGTTCCAATTTGTCGACTATCAGGTCGATGCGGTCGTACGCTATGCGGCATGGGACGGCTACTTTGGCGGCCGCCAGAAGATCGACGATCTGATCTTCGCCATCACGCCCGATCCGGCCGTGCGCGCGCAGAAGCTGAAGGCAGGCGAGTGCGATATCATGTCATACCCGGCGCCGGCCGACATTGCCGGGCTGCAGGGTGACGCGAACCTGAAAGTCGACGAGCAGGAAGGCCTGAACATCGGCTATCTCGCCTACAACACGACGCTGCCGCCCTTCGACAAAGTCGAGGTCCGCAAGGCCCTCAACATGGCGGTAAACAAGAAGGCGATCATCGACGCGGTCTATCAGGGCGCCGGCGCGCCGGCCATCAACCCGATCCCGCCGACCATGTGGTCCTATAACAAGGACATCAAGGACGATCCCTACGATCCGGAGGCGGCCAAGAAGATGCTGGCCGATGCAGGCGTCAAGGATCTGTCGATGAAGATCTGGGCTATGCCGGTCAGCCGCCCCTACAACCCGAACGCCCAGCGCGTCGCCGAGTTGATCCAGGCCGACTATGCCGCCGTCGGCGTCAAGGCGGAGATCGTCAGCTACGAATGGACGGAGTATCGCCAGCGCGGCAAAGCTAAGGATCGCGACGGCGCCTTCCAACTGGGCTGGACCGGTGACAATGGCGATCCGGACAACTTCTTTTTCCTGCTCGGTTGCGATGCCATCGGCCAGTCCAATTATGCGATCTGGTGCAACCAGGAATTCGAAGCCCTGCTGAAAAAAGGCAAGGCGACGACGGACGTCGCCGAGCGCACCAAGATCTACGAGGAAGCTCAGGTGGTGTTCAAGCGTGAGGCTCCGTGGCTGACCATCGCCCACTCCAAGGTCTTCATGCCGATGAACAAGAAGGTGTCGGGCTTCGTTATGGACCCGCTCGGCATTCATCGGTTTGACGGCGTCGACGTCACCGAATAAGTCCTGAGAAATTGAACGGCGGCGCTGGACTTCCTGCGCCGCCGTTCTATGAAGCAAGATGCTCCGTTATCTCCTCCACAAGCTCGCTTTGATCATCCCGACCGTGTTCGGCATATCGCTGGCGGCGTTCGCTTTCGTCCGGCTTCTGCCCGGCGATCCCATTCTGGCCCTGGCCGGCGAGCGCGGCGTCAGCCCCGAACGCTACGCCCAGCTCATCGAGCAGTTTGGCTACAACCGGCCTTATGTCATCCAGTACCTGGAATATATCGGCAGGGTCCTGACCGGCGATTTCGGCATATCGATTGCCACCAAGCGGCCAGTGCTCGGCGAATTCCAGGCGCTGTTTCCAGCCACGCTGGAACTGGCGACGGTGGCGTTGATCATCGCCGTCCTGCTCGGCATTCCTGCCGGTATCTTCGCGGCGGTCAAGCGCGGCTCGTGGTTCGACCAGGCGACGATGGGTGTCGCGCTGACCGGCTATTCGATGCCGATCTTCTGGTGGGGGTTGCTGCTCATCATCTTCTTCTCCGGTTATCTCGGCTGGACGCCGGTTTCCGGCCGCATCGGCCTGCAGTATTTCTTCAGGCCGACGACCGGGTTCATGCTCATCGACAGCCTGATCTCCGGCAGGAGCGGCGCTTTCAAATCCGCCGTCAGCCATTTGATCCTGCCGTCCATCGTGCTGGCGACGATCCCGCTTGCCGTCATAGCGCGCCAGACTCGCTCGGCGATGCTCGAGGTGCTGGGCGAGGACTATGTCCGCACCGCGCGCGCCAAGGGCCTGGCGCCGCGCCGTGTCATCGGGCTGCACGCTTTTCGCAACGCGCTGATTCCGGTGGTCACCACCATCGGACTGCAGGTCGGCACGTTGATGGCGGGCGCCATTCTTACCGAAACCATTTTTTCCTGGCCCGGCATCGGCAAATGGATGATCGACGCCATCGGCAAGCGCGACTATGTCGTCGTTCAGAGCGGATTGCTGATCATCGCGCTGATCGTCATGGCGGTGAACCTGATCGTCGACGTGCTCTACGCCGTCATCAATCCGCGCATCCGGGTGCAGTGAGATGACCGACGAATCCGCCGCCGAAGCCACCGCTGCCTCCATCCCGACAGGCGGCAGGCAACGCGCCTTCGCCGAGTTCTGGCACTACTTCTCGATGAACACCGGCGCGGTCATCGGCCTTGTCGTGTTTTCGGCGTTGGTGCTGGTGGCGGTCTTTGCGCCGTTCGTCGCGCCGCATTCGCCCGACGAGCAGTTTCGCGATGCGCTGCTGGCGCCCCCTGCCTGGCAGCAAGGCGGCAAATCGATGTTCCTGCTCGGCACCGATGCGGTCGGCCGCGACATGCTTTCGCGGTTGATTTTCGGGGCGCGTTTCTCGCTGTTCATCGGCCTGGTGGTGGTCGTCTTCTCGCTCACCAGCGGCATCGTGCTTGGCGTGCTCGCCGGCTATTTCCGCGGCTGGGTCGACACGCTGATCATGCGCATCATGGATATTATCCTGGCCTTCCCGTCGCTGCTTCTGGCGCTGGTGCTGGTGGCGATCCTCGGCCCCGGGCTGTTCAACGCCATGCTGGCGATCGCGCTGGTGCTGCAGCCGCATTTTGCGCGTCTCACCCGCGCCGCCGTGATGGCCGAAAAGAACCGCGAATATGTCATCTCCGCCAAGGTGGCTGGTGCCGGTCATCTTCGCTTGATGGTGAGGACGATCTTGCCGAACTGCCTGGCACCGCTGATCGTGCAGGCCACCCTGTCCTTCTCCAACGCCATTCTCGAGGCTGCGGCGCTCGGCTTCCTCGGTGTCGGTGCGCAGCCGCCGACGCCGGAATGGGGCACGATGCTCGCCTCGGCGCGCGAGTTCATCCTGCGCGCGCCTTGGGTAGTGACCTTCCCCGGCCTTGCCATTCTGATCACTGTGCTTGCCATCAATCTGATCGGCGATGGTCTGCGCGATGCCTTCGATCCCAAGCTGAAGAGGTCATAGTCCAATGCCTCTTCTCGAGATCAAGAACCTGACCGTTTCCTTCGACACCGCCGCTGGACCATTCATGGCGGTACAAGGCATCGACCTGTCGGTCGAACCGCGCGAGGTGTTGGCGATCGTCGGCGAATCCGGTTCCGGAAAATCAGTGGCAATGCTGGCAGTGATGGGGCTCTTGCCCAACACGGCGACGGTGAGGGCGGACCGCATGGCCTTCGACGGCATCGACCTGCTTAAGCTCGGCCCGTCCGAGCGGCGCAAGATTGTCGGCAAGGACATCTCGATGATCTTCCAGGAGCCGGTCGCCAGCCTCAACCCGTGCTTTACCGTCGGCTTCCAGATTGAGGAGGTGCTGCGCTTTCACATGGGCATGGACCGCGCCCAGCGCCGGGCACGCGCCATCGAACTGATGAAGTTGGTCGGCATCGCCGACCCTGAGGAACGGCTGGGCTCCTTCCCGCACCAGATGTCGGGCGGCCAGTGCCAGCGCGTCATGATCGCCATCGCCATCGCCTGCAATCCCAAGCTTTTGATCGCCGACGAGCCAACCACGGCCCTCGACGTCACCATCCAGAAGCAGATCCTCGATCTGCTGGTCGGCCTGCAGGCCAAATACGGCATGGGCCTGATCATGATCACCCACAATATGGGGGTGGTTGCCGAGACCGCCGACCGTGTCATCGTCCAATACAAGGGCCGCAAGATGGAAGAGGCCGACGTGCTGTCGCTGTTCGAATCCCCCAAGAGCAATTACACGCGCGCGCTTCTGTCGGCGCTGCCGGAAAACGCCGTCGGCGACCGGTTGCCTACTGTTTCCGACATGCTGTTCGAGCCGGCCCCATCTGTAGTCGCAGCCCGATCCGCGGGAGGAACCGCCACATGAGCGTGACGGTAGTCGAAGGCAAGAACATCGTGCGCGACTATCATGTCGGCGGCGGGCTTTTCCGCCCCTCCCGTACGGTTCACGCGGTCAAGGGTGTTTCGTTCAGCGTCGACAAGGGCAAGACGCTGGCCATCGTCGGCGAGAGCGGCTGCGGCAAGTCAACGCTCGCCCGCATCATCACCCTGATCGACCCGGCGACCTCCGGCGAGCTTTTCATCGACGGCAAGAAGGTAGACATCGCGAGGGACGGCCTGTCGAAGGAAATGCGCCGCAAGGTGCAGATTGTCTTCCAGAACCCCTATGGTTCGCTCAATCCACGCCAGAAGATCGGCGACGTGCTTGGCGAACCGCTGCTCATCAACACCGACAGCACGGCCGGCGAGCGGCGCGATCTCGCCATGAAGATGCTGAAAAAGGTCGGTCTCGGCCCCGAGCACTACAATCGCTACCCGCATATGTTTTCGGGCGGCCAGCGCCAGCGCATCGCCATTGCCCGCGCGCTGATGCTCAACCCCAGCCTCCTGGTGCTGGACGAGCCGGTCTCGGCACTTGATCTTTCGGTGCAGGCGCAGGTTCTGAACCTGCTCGCCGACCTGCAGGATGAGTTTCAACTGACCTATGTTTTCATCAGCCACGACCTGTCGGTGGTGCGCTATATCGCCGACGATGTGATGGTGATGTATTTCGGCGAAGCGGTCGAATACGGCTCGCGCGACGAGGTCTTCGCCGACCCCAAGCACAGCTATACCAGGACGCTGTTCGCGGCGACGCCGCGTGCCGACGTCGCCAGCATCAAGGCAAGATTGGCGAAAAAGAAGGCCGCCTGATCCGGCGAGGTTTGCCGGCCGGCTACCGCTTCTCGATCCCCGGAATGCCGGAGATCTGCTCGGCGAGAAAGTCGACCAGCAGCCGCACCCGGGCAATGCCCGCACGCTCCGGAACGATCAGCATGCTCAGCGGGACGGGAGGCGGAAAATAGCCCGGCAGGATAATTTCCAGCCGGCCGGCCGCCAGAAGATCGTCGACAAGCCAGTGGTGGGCGGGTGCGATACCGCGTCCGGCGACAAGGGCTTTGCGCGCAGCAAGCCCATGGTCGACCCGAAATCGGCCGCCAAAGGGCACCGCAAAGCGCTCGCCGCCCGGCCCCTGCAGGGCGAGCGTGTCGCTTCCCGCGATGTTCGACATCCGAATGCCTTCATGGCCAGGCAGATCCTGCGGGACAGCCGGTCTGCCCCGGGCCGCCAGATAGGCCGGCGCCGCCACCAGCAGACGCCGGGACTGACCGAGCGCCCGCAGCTTCATCGAGCTGTCGGTGAGCGGACCGAGGCGAAGCGCGATGTCGACGCCCTCCCGCACAAGGTCGATGCGCTCGTCGGTTAGGCTGAGATCGATGCCGATGTCGGGATAACGGTCCTGAAAGGCGAAGATCAGCCGGCTGACGTGCAAGACGCCGAGCGCCGCCGTGCAGGATATCCGGATCGTGCCAGCCGATGCGCCGCGCGTGCCTCGCGCCTCATCGCCGGCCTGCTCAACGAGGCGCAGGATCTGGACGCTGTCGGCATAGTAACGGCTGCCTTCATCGGTCATCGTGACACGCCGGGTGGTCCTGCTGAGCAAGGGCACGCCGACGGCCTCCTCGAGCTCCCGCAGATGCCGCGTGACCGTCGACTGACCAACTCCGAGCTCGCGCGCCACCGCCGAGAGGCTGCCGCGCTCGGCGACGCGAACGAAGGTGCGCATGCGCTCGAGGGTGACGTCAGATTTATCCATTATTCGGCATTATCTTATACATTTCCTACATATAGTGGATTAGCCGACGGCTGGCTACCTTTGGTGTCTATCGTCCTTCTTCGGAGTAGACCCATGAAAGTCCTGCTTGTTTTTGCTCATCCTGAACCGAATTCGCTCAACGGCGCACTGCGTGACGTCGCCATCAGGGAGCTCGAGACCCAAGGCCACGAGGTGCGGGTGTCTGACCTCTATGCCGATGGCTGGAAATCCGAGGTGGACCGTGCCGACTTTCCGTCGTGGCCGCCCGAAGCACGCTTCCTGCCGGCCGGCGCCTCCAAAAAAGCTTTTGCGAGCGGCACTCTGACCGATGACGTCAAAGCGGAGATCGACAAGCTGCTATGGGCCGACACCCTGATCCTCCAGTTTCCCCTGTGGTGGTACGCCATGCCGGCGATCCTCAAGGGCTGGGTCGATCGGGTGTATGCCTACGGCTTCGCCTATGGCGTCGGCGAGCACAGCGATAAGAGGTGGGGTGACCGCTTTGGCGAGGGAACGCTCGCCGGCAAGCGCGCGATGCTAATCGTTACCACCGGCGGCTGGGAGGAGCATTATTCCGCCCGCGGCGTCAACGGCCCGATCGACGACCTGCTGTTCCCGATCAACCACGGGATTCTATACTATCCGGGCTACGACGTGCTTCCGCCGTTCGTGGTCTACAGGGTGGACCGTTTCGGGGAGGCCGATTTCGAGCCTGTCGCGGAGCGACTGCGCGAAAGGATGCGGACGCTCGAGACAATCCAGCCCATTCCTTATCGGCAGCAGAATGGCGGCGATTACCTGATCCCAAGCATGCAGTTGCGCCCCGGCTTGGAGAACCCGGGTGCGACCGCCTTCGCCCTTCACGAGGATCGCGCCGGCGCCGTCGGCCAGCCCGATCAGGACAGCCGGGCAATGATGGTGCGAAGCGCCTCGCCGAAGCGCCGGACTTCCTCGATCGTATTGTAATGCACCAGCGAGGCGCGGACGGCGCCGCTGTCCATGCTGAGGTTGAGCCGCTTCATCAGGCGCGGCGCATACATGTGGCCGTCGCGAATGCCGATCTGCATCTCGGCCATCTCCTCGACGATCCTCTGCGGCGACAGCGTGCCGATGTTGAAGCAGAAGGTCGGCACGCGCTCGCGGAGGCGTGCCTCTTCGGCCACGCCGTAGATCATCGCGCCGCAATCTTTGAGCACCGCCAGCATTTCGCGCGCCAGCACCTGCTCGTAATCGCGAATGGCATTCATACCGGCGACGATGTTGTCGCGGCGCGATCGGTTATTGGCTGGAGCGAAATTGCGGCCGATCGATTCGAGATAGCGCACCGCGGCATCCATGCCGGAGACGTTCTCGTAGATGAAGGTGCCGGCCTCGATCTTGTAGGGCGGCTCGTCGGGAATGAAGTCCTCGCGGAAGGTCGGCAGACGCTTCAGCGTTTCGAAGCGGCCCCACAGGAAGCCTATATGCGGCGAGAAATTCTTGTAGCCGGAGCAGACCAGATAGTCGCAGTCCCATGCCTGCACATCGATCAGCCCGTGCGGGCCGTAATGCACGCAGTCGAGGAACACTTCGGCGCCTGCCGCATGCGCGATCCCAGCCACTGAAGCAACGTCGACGATCGAGCCGATCGAATGCGCCGTCACCGTGCAGGCCACGAGGCGGGTGCGCTCGGAGACCAGCGGGCGCAAATCGTCGACATGCAGATTGCCGTCCTCGCGCATCCGCCACCATTTGAACTTGGCGCCGGCGGGTGCCAGCGCCAGCCACGTCGCGATATTGGCATCGTGATCCATGTCGGTGATGACGATCTCGTCACGCTCCCCGTTTGGTCGCTCAGAAAGCATCTGGCCGATGCCGAGGCTGACCAGGCGGATGAACGAAGTGGCGTTCATGCCGAAACAGATCTCCGCCGGGTTGGTGGCGTTGATCAGCAAGGCCACGCTTTCGCGCGCGCCGGCGACGGCTTGATCGACGGTGACGCTGCGGCCGTAGCGGCCGCCGCGCTGCACATTATGCGCGACCAAATGGTTCGTGACCGCGTCGAGCACACTTTGCGGGATCTGCGCGCCGGCGGCATTGTCCATGAAGATGAAGTCGCCGGCCTGCTGCAAGGCGGGAAACATGGCGCGGATCGTCTCGACCGGGAAAGCTGCGGCATCGCCCGTTTTCGAAATCTGATGCTGGTTCAAGGTCGTCTCCTGCGAAGTGCGCTGACAGATTCAGTGGGTCTTTTCGGTTTGAAATCGGCGTTCAAGGAGGCTGACGAGACGGACCATCGGCCAGAGAAAGATGAGATAGACCAGCGCGGCGCCAATCAGCGGTGAGGGGTTGGCATAGAGCGATTGCGCGTTGGTCGCTTCCTTCAGCAGTTCGGGCAGCGCCACGGTGGAGGCGAGCGAGGTGTCCTTGAACATCGAAACGCAGTTGCTGGTCATCGGTGGAATGACGACGCGGATCGCCTGCGGCAGCACTACCTTGCGCAAGGTCAGCAAGAACGGCAGGCCGAGCGCCTGCGCCGCCTCGAACTGGCCGCGCGGAATGCTTTCTATGCCGGAGCGGAACACCTCGGCCGAATAGGCCGCCATGATGATGGCGAACGCCATCACCGCGGAAGTCCAAGACGACAGGCGTATGCCGAGAAACGGCAGCGCATAGTAGATCAGGATCAGCACGACCAGCACCGGCATCGCCCGGAAAATGTCGATGTAGCCGACAGCCAGCAGCCGAAGCGGCTTTGGCGCATAGAGCCGCACCAGGCTGATCGCGAGGCCGACGGGAATACCGATGCCGATGCTCATGATTCCGAGCAGCAGCGTGTTCAGGAAGCCGCGCAGCAGTGCCGGCAGGCTGGAGATCATGACGTCGGCGTTGAAGAAGGTGTCCAGCAGCGACATCGCAGCATTCCCGAAACGTTTGGCGTCCCGCGACGCTCGAGCCCGAGCCCGAAATCCGAAATCGTGCCGGCATCGAAAGCCGGCACGACATTTAAGCGCGAACTGCCGCTCAGGCCTTCGGCATAGGCATTTCCTTGACGGTCGAGGAATCGGCCGGTGCGTCGCTGCCGAACCACTTCTTGTGGATCGCGGCCAGCGTGCCATCCGTCTTCATCGCGGTCAGCGCGTCGTTCAGCTTGCCGAGCAACGGGTGGTCCTTGGTCATCATCAGGCCGTACTGCTCGCCGGTCTTGATGCGCTCTTTTACGGCGAGATCCTTCATCCTGGTGAAAGAATATTCCAGGCCCGGAATATCGCTGACCGCCGCATCGACGCGGCCGGAGCTGAGATCGAGCAGCAAATTCTGCTGCGTGTCGTAGCCCTTGACGTCACTGAACCCGTCCGCTTCCTGGTGCGCCTTGACCCAGGTTTCGCCGGTCGAGCCGGACAGCACGCCGACGATCTTGCCCTTGAGGTCGGCCTCGGCCTTGATTGGGCTGTCGGCCTTCGCGGCGATGCCCATGTCGGAATCATAGTAGGGTTGCGTGAACGACTGCGACTTCAGCCGCTCCGGCGTGATGGTGATCGACGAAATGGCGACGTCGATGCGCTTAGAGGTGGTGGCGGCGAACAGCGCCTGGAAACCGAGGTCGGCGATGTCAGTGGTCATGCCGATACGCTTTGCCGCTTCGTTGATGATGTCGACTTCGAAACCCTCGAATGTACCGCTCTCGTTCTTGTATTCAAAAGGCGGATTGGTCGGATAGGCGCCGACATTCAGCGTGCCTTCGGCATAGGCCGGGCCGCCGGCGATGCCGATGGCGGCAGCAACAAGAAGCAGGTTGCGACGGGTGAAGTTCATTTTCGTTCCCTCTGGTTGTGATCGGACGGGTTGGCCCCGCACGGTTTTGATACGCCAAGTAACCGGACTGCCGGAAAGCCCTCCCGGCACGGCAGTCGTAAGACATCGGATGCTATCCAAAGTACCGCGCTTTTCAAGGCGAAAGTTTTAAGCTTAAAAAATTGCCGCGTGTTGCCATCAGTCCGGAATAACCGCCGTGGCCTGGATCTCAACCTTGGCGCGATCCTCGACCAACGCCATCACCTGCATGGCGGCCATCGCCGGAAAATGCCGGCCGATCACCTCGCGATAGACCTCGCCGATCCCCTTGAGATTGGCCAAATATTCCGCCTTGTCGGTAAAGTACCAGGTCATCGAGGTGATATGCTGCGGCTTGGCGCCGGCCTCGGCGAGCACGGCGACAATATTGGCCAGCGTCTGCTTCACCTGGCCGACAAGATCGTCGGTCTCGAAGCGGCCCTGCCCGTTCCAGCCGACCTGCCCGCCGACGAAGACAAGCTGCCCACGCGCGGCGACGCCATTGGCGTAGCCGACGGGTTTCGCCCAGCCTTCCGGCTGCAGGATGGTGTGCATATCAAAGCCTCCCAATGCTCAAATCCGGTCGCTCAAAACTCAAAGACAATCAATTCTTCCACACAAACTCCGGTCTCAGGCCGCTCCCATCACTTGCCGTGCAATCACCACCTTCTGCACGTCCGACGCTCCCTCGTAGATGCGCAGTGCCCGGATCTCGCGATACAGTCTTTCGACGATATGGCCCCTGCGGACGCCGTCGCCGCCATGCAGCTGCACAGCCCTGTCGATCACCTCCTGCGCCTTGTCGGTGGCGAACAGCTTGGCCATCGCCGCTTCGCGGGTGACACGGGCGGTCCCCATGTCCTTGGTCCAGGCGGCGCGGTAGACCAACAAGGCGGCGGCATCGACATCCAGCGCCATCTCGGCGATGTGGCCCTGCACCATCTGCAGCTCGGCCATCGCTGCACCGAACAGCCTGCGCTCGGCCACTCTTTTGATGCTTTCGTCCAGCGCGCGCCGGGCAAAGCCGAGCGCAGCTGCCCCGACCGTCGAACGGAACACGTCGAGCACCGACATGGCGATGCGAAAACCATCACCGGGTTTGCCGATCAGCGCCGAGGCTGGAACGCGGGCATTGTCGAAAGACAGCCGGGCGAGCGGGTGCGGCGCGATCACCTCCAGCCGCTCGGCGATGGTCAGGCCCTTTGTCTCGGCCGGCACGATGAACGCCGAAAGCCCCTTGGCACCGGGCGCTTCGCCAGTACGGACAAAGACAACATAAAAGTCAGCGATACCGCCGTTGGAGATCCAGGTTTTTTCGCCGGATAGGATATAGCTATCGCCGTCACGCGTGGCCGTCATTTCCATATTGGCAACGTCCGAGCCCGAACGCGCCTCCGACAGTGCGAAAGCCGAAATCGCCTTGCCGGCCCGTGTCTTCCCCAGCCAGTGCTGCTGGTCTGGCGTGCCGAACAGGCTGAGCGCGCCGGTGCCGAGCCCTTGCATGGCGAAGGCGAAATCGGCCAGCCCGTCATGCCGGGCCAGCGTTTCGCGCGTGAGGCACAATGTGCGCACGTCGAGTGCTGCAGGGTTTTCGGTGTCGAGCGCTGTCGGTTTCAGCCAGCCATCCCGGCCGAGCTTGGCCACCAGCTCGCGGCAGGCTGCGTCGACATCGTCATGCGCGACCGGCAGGTTCTTGGCGCACCATGCCTCCAGCCGCTCTGCCAACTCGCGGTGATGGTCCTCGAAAAACGGCCAGGTGAGGAAGGAACGGTCAGGCATTTCTGCCTCCACAGTTCTCCGGCCCTGGCGCTCCACGGCGCCCCCCTCTGTCCTGCCGGACATCTCCCCCTCTAGGGGGGAGATTGGCGGCTTCGCTGCCACTGCTCTCCCGGCGATGTTGGAGATTGGCGAAAGCGGGCCTGACATCCAATCTCCCCCCTTGAGGGGGAGATGGCCGGCAGACCAGAGGGGGGTGCTGTCTTGCCAGCGTGCCCATGGAAGCGATCATCCTCAATCCCCCTCGAACACCGGCTTCTCCTTGGCGACGAAAGCCTTATAGGCCCGTTCGAAATCGCGGGTCTGCATGCAGATCGCCTGCGCCTGCGCTTCCGCTTCGATAGCCTGGTCGAGGCCCATCGACCACTCCTGGTTCAGCTGCGTCTTGGTCATGCCATGGGCGAAGGTTGGGCCGGAAACGATGCGCGCGGCCATGTCGAGCGCGTCGGCCTCGAGCGTTGCGGCATCGACCAGCCGATTGTAGAAGCCCCAGCGCTCGCCTTCCTCGGCGCTCATCGTGCGGCCGGTATAGAGCAGTTCGGCGGCGCGACCCTGGCCAATGATGCGCGGCAGGATCGCGCAGGCGCCCATGTCGCAGCCGGCAAGGCCGACGCGGCTGAACAGGAAAGCCGTTTTTGCCTGTGGCGTGGCGATGCGGATGTCGGAGGCCATGGCGATAATCGCGCCGGCGCCGACCGCCACGCCGTCGACCGCCGCAATAATCGGCTTGCCGCAATTCAGCATCGCCTTGACGAAATCGCCGGTCATGCGAGTGAAGGCGAGCAGCGCCTTCATGTCCATCTTGACCAGTGGGCCGATGATTTCGTGGACATCGCCGCCCGAGCAGAAATTGCCGCCATTGGGAAGGAACACCACCGCATCGACGTCGTCGGCATAGACGAGATCGCGAAAAGTGTCGCGCAATTCGGCATAGCTGTCGAAGGTCAGCGGGTTCTTGCGCTCCGGCCGGTCAAGCCGGATCTTTGCGATTTTGCCTTCGACCTGCCAGAGGAAATGCTTCGGCTTGCGGCCGGCTATCTTTGCCATTCCCGTCCCTCCCAATTGCTGCGGAAGGAGGTCAGCATGCCGGTCAGCCGGCGCGCCTCGTCCTCGCTCACATTGCCCAGCAATTCGCCGACCCATTTTTCATGCGCGGCGGCGATCACGCCGAAAGTCTTCGATCCCTCTTCCGTCAGCCGTACCATCGAGGTGCGGCGGTCGCCATTGCGTCGGGCTCGCATCACCAGCCCTTCCGAGACCAGCCGGTCGATGATGCCCGTGACATTGCCGTTGGACACTAGCAGGAAGCGCGACAGGTCGCTCATCAGCATGCCCTCGGGCGCCCTGTAGAGCGCGGCCATCACGTCGAAGCGTGGCAGCGTTGTGTTGAATTCTTGCCGCAAGCGTTCGCGCAGCTCGGCCTCGATGGTGCGCGAGGCGCGCAGCAAGCGTATCCACAGCCGCAGGCGGTCCTTGCCGGGTCCGGACGGGGCGGGCAGGGGACCGGCTACCATGTCTCACCTCCGGAGATCGAAATCGTTTGTCCGGTGATCGACCCGGCGGCGTCGCTACACAGATAGAGCACGGCGGCTGCAATTTCCTCTGGCTGGATGAAGCGGCCTTGCGGGTTGGTCTCGGCAAGGCTTGTCCGCGCCTGCTCGGCCGAGCGGCCGGTCGTTTCGACGATGCGCCGAACGGCGCCTTCCAGCATTTCGGTTTCGACGAAACCCGGGCACACCGCATTTACGGTCACGCCGGACTTCGCGGTCTCGACGGCGAGTGCCCGCATCAGACCGACGACGCCATGCTTGGCTGCGACATAAGCTGCAACATAGGGATAGCCTTTCAGTCCGGCGGTGGAAGCGATGAAGATGATACGGCCCGTCTTGCGCGCGGCCATGCCGGCCAGCGCCGGCTTCACCGTCAGGAACACACCGGTCAAGTTGACGTCGAGCGTGCGCTGCCAGTCTGCCAGCGAGGTCCGCTGCGCCGAGGCGCTGCCGGACATGCCGGCATTGGCAACGACGACGTCTAACGGGCCGCGTGCCGCTTCCGCGTCCTCGTAGAGCGACGCCATCGATGCCTCGTCGGTGACGTCGGCGGCAATGGCGAAGATGCGCTTGTTCTGAGCGGCGACCTCGGCAAGCGGCTCCACGCGCCGGCCACAGATGGTCACATCGATGCCTGCGCCGGCCAGCGCCAGCGCGATCGCCCGGCCGACGCCGGAGCCGCCGCCGGTGACCAGCGCATGTCGCCCTGAAATCGCTGCGGCGGAACTCATACTTTCAACCCCGCCGCCGCTTCGCGCTCGGCCAGCCGGTAGAGTTGGTCGCGGCCGGGCAGATAGGGATCCGGCCATTTGACGCCGCGATCGCCAAGCGTGACCGCCGCATGCAGCGTCCAATAGGGATCGGCAAGATGCGGCCTTGCCAGTGCGACGAGGTCGGCGCGGCCGGCCATCAGGATCGAGTTGACATGGTCCGGCTCGTAGATATTGCCGACCGCCATGGTCGCCATGCCGACTTCGTTGCGGATGCGGTCGGAAAATGGCGTCTGGAACATGCGGCCATAGACCGGTCTTGCCACGGCCGAAGTCTGGCCGGCCGACACGTCGCAGATGTCGACTCCGGCTTCATGCAGCTGCCGCGCGATCTCGACCGCATCGGCCGGCGTCACGCCCTCGATGCCGAGCCAGTCATTGGCGGAGATGCGCATCGAGATCGGCTTTTCAGCCGGCCATACGGCGCGCACCGCATGAAAGATTTCCAAGGGATAGCGCATGCGGTTTTCCAACGAGCCGCCATAGGAGTCGGTGCGCCGGTTGGTCAAGGGTGTGATGAAGGAGGACAGGAGATAACCGTGCGCGGCGTGGATTTCGAGCATGTCGAAGCCGCAGCGCGCCGCCATCTCGGCCGAAGCGACGAACTGCTCGCGCACCGTATCCATGTCGGCGCGGTCCATCGCCTTCGGCACCTGGTTCTGCGGCGACCACGGCACGGAAGATGCCGCCATGACGGGCCAATTGCCCGAGGTCAGCGGCACGTCGGTTCCCTGCCAGCCGAGCCGGGTCGATCCCTTGGCGCCGGAATGGCCGATCTGCGCACAGATTTTGGCTTCGGTTTCGGCATGAACGAACTCGACCAGCCGCTTCCAGGCGACCTCATGCTCGGGCGCATAGAAACCGGGGCAGCCTGGCGTGATGCGGCCTTCCGGGCTGACACAGGTCATCTCGATGTAGAGGAGAGCGGCGCCGCCCTTGGCCCGTTCGGCATAGTGGGCGAAATGCCAGTCGGTCGGACAGCCGTCGACCGCCTTGTACTGCGCCATCGGCGAGACGACGATACGGTTCTGCAGCGCCATGTCGCGCAGCCGGAACGGCGCAAACATCGGCGCGCGACGCAGACTGTTGCCGCCGGCACCGGCCTGACGTTGGAACCATTCCTCGGCGCCGGCCAGCCATTCGGCATCGCGCAGCCGCAAATTCTCGTGACTGATGCGCTGCGAACGCGTCAGCAGCGAATAATTGAACTGCACCGGATCGAGGCCGAGATAGCGCTCGACCTCCTCGAACCATTCGAGCGAATTGCGTGCCGCCGACTGCAGCTTCAGCACTTCGGTGCGGCGGGCGTCCTCATATTTGCGGAAGGCTGCCTCGAGGTCCGGCTCGGACTCGACATAGTCGGCCAGCGCCACCGCGCTTTCCAGCGCCAGCTTGGTGCCGGACCCGATCGAGAAATGCGCGCTCGCCGCCGCGTCGCCCATCAGCGCCAGGTTCTTGTAGGACCAGCGTTCGCACAAGACGCGCGGGAAATTGATCCAGGCCGAGCCGCGGATATGATTGGCATTGGTCATCAGCGCGTGGCCGCCGAGATGGCGGGCAAAGATGCGCTCGCAGACGGCAATCGATTCCTGCTGAGACATCGCGCCGAAGCCGAAGCGTTGCCAGGTCTGCTCGCTGCATTCGACGATGAAGGTCGCGGTATCGCTGTCGAACTGGTAGGCATGCGCCCAGACCCAGCCATGTTCGGTTTTCTCGAAGATGAAGGTGAAGGCGTCGTCGAATTTTTGACGGGTGCCGAGCCAGACGAACTTGCATTTGCGGACATCGATATCGGGCTTGAACACGTCGACGAAGGCGCCCCGCGCTTTCGAGTTCAGCCCATCGGCGGCGACGACCAGGTCGTGCGTCTCCATATATGGCTTGGGATCGGCGATGTCGATTTCGAAGACCAGCTTGACGCCGAGTTCGCGCGCCCGCCGCTGCAGCAGCGTGAGCAGCCGCTTGCGGCCGATGCCGCAAAAGCCGTGACCGGTCGAGACCGTGCGCACGCCGTCATGGATAACGGCGATATCGTCCCAATAGGCAAAATGCTTGCGGATCCAGACGGCGCTGACCGGGTCGTTCCTGGTCAGGTTCTCCAGCGTTTCGGCCGACAGCACGACGCCCCAGCCGAACGTATCGTCGGCACGGTTGCGCTCGAACACCGTCACCTCATGCGCCGCATCCCGGAGCTTCATCGAGATGGCAAAGTAGAGGCCGGCTGGTCCGCCGCCGAGAACCGCAACTTTCATCGTGCGATCTCCTCTTCGCTTCTGTTTGTCGAGTTTACGCCTGAGGAAAATTAATTCAAGCTTGAAGTTTCAAGATTGAAACAATCCGCCCCTGATAACTCGCCTTGCCGGCAGTCGGCTCGGCAGGCCAGGGACTCCCGGGCTATTTTTCCGGGTTCTTCGGGCTCCACAGCACCGTTTCTGCATCCTTTTCATAGGCCATGCCATTGGGATAGCTGATCGCTTCCAACTGCAAGCCCCAAGGGGCCTGGAAGTAAAGGATGGCCTGGCCGGCGGCGGGGCCTTCGGTAACCGGCAGCGGTCCCATTCGCGTCTTGACGCCCTTGCCGTCAAGATAGGCTTTTGCGGCGGCGATGTCGTCGACATAGAAGGCGATATGGAAGCCGCCTATGTCGCTGTTGCGAGGCGTCAGGTCCTTCTGGTCCGGCGCGGTGTATTTGAACAGCTCGATGTTCGACCCGTGTCCGCAGCGGACCAGGGTGATCTCCTCGATCACCGCCTTGGGATCGACGCCCAGCAGATCCTGCATGAATGTGCCCTTGTCGTCGGCGAACGGGCCGAACGACATCGCCTTCTTGCAGCCAACCACTTCGGTGAAGAAGTCGACCGCCTGCTGCATGTCGGGGACGGTGACGCCGGTGTGGTCGTGGCCACGCATGCCGGGTATGGAACTGGCGCAAGCGGTGCCGATGCTTCCCAGCACGGTGGCTGCAAGCGTCGCATATCGGATCGCATTCTTCATATCAGTCATCCTCCATAGCGAGACATTTTGCCGGGCGCACGCCCGAGGCCCGCTCTTCGGCGTGCGAATAGGATTGTGCTTCATGCCGGCGCCTTTGGGGCGGGAAGCAGCCAGGCGTCATCGATCTCGGGCAGCGGAATGGCGGCGAGGAGGTCGCGCGTGTAGGCCTGCCGCGGGTGCTCGAACAAAGTATCCGTCGCGCTGGCTTCGACGATCGCGCCTTCGCGCATGACGATCACTTGCCGGCAGAGCCTCCGGATCACCGACAGATCGTGGCTGATAAAGGCAACGGTCAGGCCCATTTCGGCGGCGAGTTTTTCCAGCAACGTCAGGATCTGCGCCTGGGTCGAGACGTCGAGGCCGGAGACGATTTCGTCGGCCAGCACGAATTTCGGCGACAGCGCCAGTGCGCGGGCAATGCCGACGCGCTGGCGCTGGCCGCCCGACAATTCGTGACGGTAGCGGCCGGCAAAGCTCTGCGGCAGGCCGACGCGCTGCAGCGCCTCCGCGACGCGTGCCTTGAGATTGTCGCCAAGCCCGTTCTGTTTGAGGGGTGCTGCAATGATGCTGAAGATGGTGCGGCGCGGGTTGAGCGACGACATCGGATCCTGGAAGATCATCTGCAGATTGCGGCGCAGCGGCCGGAGCTCGGCCTCAGGCAGATGTGTGATGTCGCGGCCGTCGAACATGACGTTGCCGGCACTGGGCTCCAGCAGGCGCACCAGCGCGCGGCCGAGCGTCGATTTGCCGGAGCCGGATTCGCCGACGATGCCGGTCACCAATCCCCTTGGCAGGTCGAAATCCAGGCCTTTCAGGATCTCGGCCAGCGGCGCCCGGCCGATCAGCGGTTTGCGCGTCATATCGGGCAACGCAACCTTCAACCCGCGCACGGAAAACAGCGGCTCAACCATGCGGTCGCCTCCATGCCTGGTCGGCGGCGGCGATCTCCGCGGCCAGCCCGGCCAGTACCTTGTCGTCGACCGGCTTCAGCGAGGCGAACGGATCGGTGTAACGCGGTGTCGCCGCCATCAGCGCCAGCGTATAAGGGTGCTGGGGTGCGGCGAACAGCGCTGCGGTATCGGCCTCTTCCACCACCTTGCCAGCATAGAGCACCGAAACTTTCTGGCTGATCTTGGCAACCACACCGAGATCGTGAGTAACGAACAGGATCGCCGTGCCGTGCTCGCGCTGTAATTGCGCGATCAGCCGCAAGATCTGTTTCTGCACGGTCACGTCGAGCGCGGTCGTCGGCTCGTCGGCGACGATCAGCCTTGGTTCGGCTGCAAACGCCGCGGCGATTAGCACGCGCTGCCGCATGCCGCCGGACAGCTCGTGCGGATAGCATTTGAGCACGCGCTCGGGGTCGCGGATCTGCACCTCGTCCAGCAATTGGCGGATGCGTGCATCGGCCTTCTCACCGCTCCAGCCGAGGATGCGCACCAGCCGGTCGGTCATTTGCGGGCCGATGCGCCGTGACGGATTGAGCGCCGTCAGCGGGTCTTGCGGGATCAGCGCCGTGCGCGCGCCGATCAGGGTGCGCCTTGCCTTGGGTGCCAGCCGGCCCAGATCCTCGCCTTCGAGCAGCATATCGCCTTCGACGATGCGCACGCTCGGTGGCAGCACGCCGAGCACGGCCTTGCCGATCATTGTCTTGCCGGCGCCGCTCTCGCCGACCAGCGCGCGGACTTCTCCGGGCTCGACGGCGAGCGACACCGAGCGCAGCACGCGCAAGCCATTAGGCAGCACCGCGCTAAGGTTGCGTATGTCCAGGCAGGGTTTCGCAGGCGCGTTCATCGCAGCACCGGATCGAAACGCGCCCTGAGGCCCTCGCCGAACTGGCTGAACGACAGCACCGTCAGGATCAGCGTGACCAGCGGGAACACCAGCACCCACCAGGCCTGATAGATCGACAGGCGGCCCTCGGCGATGATGCCGCCCCAGGTCGGGTCGTCGGTCGAGATCGACAGATTGACGAAGGACAGGATCGCCTCGACGATGACGGCAATGCCCATCTCCAGCGACAGCAGCGCCACGATCGACGGCACCACATTGGGCAGCACCTCGCGCAGCATGATGCCGATGCGGCCATAGCCGGCGATGCGGGCGTTCTCGACATAGTCCATGCGCGACTGACCCATGGTCTCGGCGCGGATCACCCGGCAGAAGCGCGTCCAGTCGATGACGGCGATGGCGATGATGACCGAGCTCAAGCCGGTGCCGAGCACGGCGACCAGAAGGATGGCAAACAGCACCGGCGGAAACGCCATCCAGACATCGACGATACGCGAGATGATGCGGTCGGCCCAGCCGCCGAAATAGCCGGCGATCAGGCCGAGCGTCGAGCCGACCAGGCAGGCGGCAAAGGCCGCCGCGAAGGCGACGATGAAGGCGATGCGCGCACCGAAGATCAGCCGTGACAACAGATCGCGGCCGAGGCTGTCGGTGCCGAGCCAGTAGCCGGGCTCGGCACCGCCCAGCCAGAACGGCGGCAGGCGCTCCAGCATCAAATCCTGCGCCAGTGGGTCCTGCGGTGCGACCAGCGGCGCAAAAATTGCGGCCAACAGCGCAATCAGCAGCCAGCCGCCGGCCAGCCACAGGCGGGCGCGCGAGCCATGTCTTGAAATGCGGGCGTCATCCATGGCGCAGCCTCGGATTGAGCAACGCGTACATCATGTCGACGGCAAGGTTGATCAGCACGAACAACAGCGCGAAGACCAGCACGATGCCCTGGATCAGCGGCAGGTCGCGATTGATGACGGCATCGATCGCCATATTGCCGAGACCTTCATAGGAAAACAGCCGTTCGACGATGACCGTGCCGCCGATCAGGAAGGTAAACTGCACGCCGACCAGAGTGAGCGTCGGCAGCGCCGCGTTCTTCAACGCCTCGCGCAGGATGACCTGCGTTTCCGAAAAGCCCTTTACCCGCGCCAGCACGACATAGTCGAGGTCGAGCACTTCCTTCAGCGACTGTTTCAGCAGCTGCGAGATGATCGCGGCCAGCGGCAGCGCCAGCGCGATCGCCGGCATCAGCATGTGTGCCAGCAGGTCCCTGGTCAGGTCGAAGCGCAGTCGCACGATGCTTTCGAACAGATAGAATTGCGTGGCGAAGGGCAGGTCGAGTTGCGGCGACACCCGGCCGGAAATGTCGAACACCGGCACCAGCACGCCGAACAACAAGATCAGCACCAGACCCCACAGGAAATCGGGAATCGAGAGCGCCGCACCACTGGCAATGTCGATGCCGGCCTCGACCGCGGTGCCGTGCTCGCGCGCGCCGAGGATCGCCGTCGTGCCGCCGATCGCCACCGCCATCACAAGCGCGACGATGGCGAGTTCCAGCGTCGCCGGGAGGCGATTGAAGACCAGCCCAAGCACGTCCTGCCGCAGTGAGATCGACGTGCCGAAATCGCCTCTGACCACGCCGGCCAGCCAGATGAAGAACTGCTGGACGATCGTCTTGTCCAGCCCGTACAGCGCGCGCAGCCGCGCGATGTCGGCATCGGTGGCGCCGGGCGGCAGCATCATCGAGATCGGGTCGCCGGGGGCGACACGGATGACGATAAAGACGACGACGGCCACACCGAACAGCGTGATCGCCATCGTCAGAAGACGGATCAGGAATCTTTGCAGCAGCATGGTCGCCTGTATGCTGGCGGAAAAGGCGCGCCGTCGTTGCAGACGGCGCGCGTTAGTCCCGGGCCGATCTCAGGCCGGGCTCATCAGCGCCGGCAACAGCGCGCCCGACACATGCTGCACGACATTGACGCCCTTGGCATGCACGATCGGCTGCGCATACTGGATCAGCGGCAGCACATAGGCCTGCTCGGCGATGTATTTGTCGACGGCCTTCCAGCCGGCGATGCGCTTGGCCTCGTCCTTCTCGCCCCATAGCGGGTTGATCATGTCGATCAGGTCCTGGCTGTCCCACACCGAATGCGGGCTCGGGCCATACATGGCAAAGCCGGTCGACGTGGTGGGGTCGCCGATGGCGTTGCCCCAATTGTAGAAGGCTGCCGGCGCCAGCTTGTCGGCGGCGCGCAGCTCGTAGTGCTTGGCGATTTCGTAGACCTCGATCGTCGCCTCGATGCCGACCTTGCGCCACATGCCGACGATCGCCTGGATCATCTCGTAATCCTTGGGCTTGAAGCCCTTGGTCGTCTGGATCGTGAACTTGACCGGCTTTTCCGGCGAATAGCCGGAGGCGGCCAGCAATTCCTTGGCCTTTTCCGGGTTATGTTCGACCTTGATCGACGCATCGTAGGCAGTGTATTCCGGCGTCTCCAGCGTACCGATCGGCTGGCCGTAGCCGCGCAACAGCCGGTCGACCAGCAGCTTCTTGTCGACCGCCATCACCGCCGCCTGGCGCACGTTCTTGTCCAGCATCACATCGATGTCGTTGAAAAAGATCATGCCGATGTCGGAAACGTTCTTGCACGAGCCGGCAAGCCCGTCCTTGGCGATCAGGCGGTCATATTCCTCATAGGGGATTTCGAGCGTCACCTGCGAGGAACCGGACTCGATCTCGGCGACGCGGCTCGCCGCATCGGTGACGAACTTGACGGTCACGTTTTTGAAGGCCGGCTTGCCACCCCAATAGTTAGGGTTGGCCTTGAGCCGCAGGAAGGCGTTGCGCTCGAATTTGTCGACCATATAGGGCCCGGTGCCGATCGGAGCCTTCTCAAAACCCTCGGCGCCGACCTTCTCGTAATAGGCTTTCGGCATGATGTAGCCGGTCAGGAACGACATCCATTTGAAATACACCGGGTCGAATTGGACGACATCGCCGGTGATCTTGTTGCCGTCGATCTTGAAGTTGTTGACGTTCTTCCAGACGAACTGGATCGGGTTGCCGGTCTTCTCGTCGCCCGCCCGCTGCAGCGACCAGACCACGTCTTCGGCCGTAAATGGCGAGCCGTCATGCCAGGTGACGCCCTCGCGCACCGTCATCGTGATCTTGCTGCGATCTTCGTTCCAGCCCCATTCGGTGAGCAGGCCGGGCGCGAAGGAAAGGTCCGGCTTCTGCGGGATGAACTGGTCGAACACCGATTGGTAAAGGCCCTGGATGGTCGGGTTGACTGCCGAAGGCCCGGTGGTCGGGTCCCAGGACGGCAGGTTGACATTGTAGGCGATGGTCAGTTCGCCGGCAGCCTTAGCGATTTGCGGCAGGCCGAGCGCCGTAGCGCCAAGCGCGGCCGCGCCATATCCGAGCAATTCTCGTCTGTTGATTGTCATGGTCGTTCCCCTGTTGCTTTTATGCGCGGTGTCGTTGTCAATCGGTGGGTTCAGGCTCCTTGGGCAACCGCGCCTTGTCCTCCTTCACCCTAATTGAAAATTACGGCTTTACCTCCCGCCAAGTTGTTGTGCGAGCATGAAGCCCGAGCCCGCACCAGTGCCGGCGCCCGGCCATGTTGCCGCCCCGGTCAGATGCAGATTGCCGACCGGCGTGTTCCAGCCGGCGTAGCCGCGCGCCGGCCGGAACAGGAAATTCTGCGCCAGATGATGGCTGCCGCAGATCTGGTCGCCGCCGACAAGGTTGGGGTTCTCGCGTTCGAGGTCGATGGGCGAGAACACGGCGCGGCCGAGGATCTTCCGGCGAAGGCCGGGCGCATAGCGCTCGATAATGTCGAGGACGCGCTCGGCGTAGTGCTCCCTAGCCTCGTCCCAGTGAGCCGCCGCGATCGTGCCCGCCGCATCGCTCACAATCTCGGCCGGCAGCATGCGCACCTGCACCCACAGCACATGCTTGCCGTCGGGCGCGCGCGATGTGTCGACCGCCGTCGGCTGACCGACGACCAGCACCGGTTCGTCCGGCAGCATGCCTGACATCGCCTGCTGATAGGTCCGCGACATGGCATCGAGCGACGGCGACAGATGCACATAGGCGAACTGCCGAAGCTCGGCGCCGGCGCGCCAATCCGGCAGATCGTCGAGCGCCAGATGGATCATCATCGTCCCCGGCGCGTGGCGAAAGTTTTTCATGGCCGTGTCGAAACCGGCGTCGCCCGAACCGTCAGGCAACAGCTTCCCGATCAGCGCCTTGGGCGCGACACCGGCGATAACAGCCTTGGTGGCGGTGTGGATCTCGCCGGAAGCGAGCCGCACGCCGGTCGCCTTGCCGGCGGACACCGTGATTTCGGCGACGTCAGCCCCAGTGACGATCTTGCCGCCGGCAGCCGTGAGCATCCCCGACAAAGCGTGGATGATGGTGTCGGCGCCGCCCTTGCCGAGCACCATGCCGAAGCACTGGTTGGCCATGGATTCGAGGTAAGGAAACACCGCGCCGCCGGCGATGTCGGGGGCGAAGTCGAGATGCATGCCCCAGGTGGCGAGCGTCGCCCTGACGTGCGGCGACTGGAAAATCTCCTCGAGCCACGCGCGGGGTGAGGAAAGCAGCAGCCGCCCGGTATCGAGCGCGCCGGCAAAACCCTTCTTGCGCCACAGGTTCCAGGCAGTGCCGGCGAGCGCTCGAGCGCTCATCGGCGAGCCCAGCAGCCGGAACAGATGCTCGGCCTCGGCCGGGAATGCCGCAACCAAGCGGCGCCATGTGGCGACGTCGATTGCGGAGAAGGCGGCCATTCGTGCAGCGGTCGTTTCCAGATCGCTGCTGACACCGAACCAGCGGCCGTCGGGGAACGCACTGGCAAAACAGTCGGCCACCGGCACGAATTCCAACCCGTGGGTTTTCAATTCATTTGCATATTTCTTGTGAAAGGCCGAGCCGGCAAAAAGGCTCAGATTCATCGCGCCGAAATCGTGCCGGAAACCCGGCAGCGTGAATTCGCGCGTCTGGACGGCGCCGCCGATCGTTGCGTTGCGTTCGAAAACCGCTGTTTTCCAGCCTTTGAGCGCCAGATGCGCGGTGCATGCCAGACTGTTGTGGCCTGCCCCGACAAATATGGCGTCGAACTCGCTCACATCCCACCCAACCCATTTCCTTTATGCTTAAAGATAATTGCAGATGCATATGTTTTCGTCTAGTAGGATATTAAGGGCCGCAACGAGCCTTCAGAGCCATCCAAGAAGAGGGAACAGAGACCATGGACACGCAACAACTCCTCGGCGAAGTCGCCGGCCAGCTTCTTTCAGGCGCCATCCAGGTGGTCGACCTGACGGCGCCGCTCGGGCCGAACACGCCGCTGATCAAGCTGCCGCCGGAACTGGCGGTCGACACGCCGAAGATCGAGATCCATGCCATCTCCGCCTATGACAAGAACGGACCTTGGTGGGCGTGGAACTGGCTGAAGCTCGGCGAGCATTCGGGCACGCATTTCGATGCGCCCAATCACTGGATCACCGGCAAGGATTATCCGGACGGCGCCACCGACACCATTCCGGCGCAGAATTTTGTCGGACCCGTCAATGTCATCGACTGTTCGAAGCAAGCGGCCGCCGATCACGATTTCCTGCTCACCGTCGACCATATCAAGGCGTGGGAAGCCGAGCACGGGGCTATCAACCCCGGCGAATGGGTGGTGATGCGCACCGACTGGTACAAGCGCAACGGCTCGGAAGCCGAATTCCTCAACGCCAATGAGACCGGACCGCACACGCCAGGCCCGACCGCGGAAGCCATCCAGTATCTGATCGGCAAGGACATCAAGGGCTGGGGCAGCGAGACGATCGGCACCGATGCTGGCAAAGCAGGGGGAATGGAGCCGCCGTTCCCGGCACACAGCCTGATGCACAAGGCCAACCGCTACGGCCTCGCCAGCCTCTGCAACCTCGACCGGTTGCCCCCGAAAGGCGCGATCCTGATCGCCGCACCGCTCAAAATCGAGCACGGCACCGGCAGTCCGATCCGCGCGCTCGCGCTGGTTCCGCGCGCCTAGGCGATAGGCTCCGACGATGACCGAGATCGATCACATCATCGTCGGCAGCGGCATCAACGCGCTGGTTTGCGCGGCGATGCTCGGCGGCAAGAGGGCGAAGGTGTTGGTGCTCGAGCGCAACGACCGCATCGGCGGCTGTATGCGCACAGAAGAAATCACCGCGCCCGGCTTCATCCACGACGTGATGGCGACGACCTTCGTTCTGTTCATCACCTCGCCGGCCTATGCGGCGCTGGGCAAGGATCTGGCGCGGCACGGGCTGGAGTTCTGCAACACCTCCACGCCAAGCGGCGTGCTGCGGCCGGATGGCAGCCATGCCGTCCTGCGCACCGATCGTACCGCCAATGTAGCGGCGATCAATGCAATCGCCGCGGGCGACGGCGACCGGCACGGCAGCGATGTCGGCGAGATCGAGCGCAACGCCGGTCTGCTGTTCGGGCTGCTCGGCGGCAGCCTGTGGTCCTACCCGACGGCCAGGCTGCTGGCGGGCGAAGCCTGGCGGCGCGGCCCGCGCGGCCTTGCCGCCTTTGTCGGCGACGCGCTGGTGCCGGCGCGCGGTTGGCTGGAAAGCACCTACCAGTCGGAAACCATGCGCGCGCTGTGGGCGCCCTGGGTGCTGCATGCCGGCCTCGGGCCCGAAGATGCGTTCTCCGGCCAGATCGCCAGGGTCATCGCCTTCGCGCTTGAGGCGGCCGGCGCGCCGATCGTCAAGGGCGGTGCCAGGAACCTGCTGTCCGCCTTCGAAGCCCTGATCAGGGAACGTGGCGGCGAAATCCGCACCGGCGCCGACGTCGCGGCCATCGTCCAGAGCGGAGGCCGCGCCACCGGCGTGCGGCTGGCTTCCGGCGAGATCGTGACCGCCGAGAAGAGCGTGATCTGCTCGGTCACGCCGACGCAGCTTTACGACCGGCTGCTCGGCAGGGATGCTGCAAAGGACGACGCCGAAGCAGCGCAAAAATACCGCTACGGCAAGGGCAATTTCCAGATCCACTATGCCTTGGACAAGCCGCCGGCATGGCGCGGCGAGGGCCTGGACAAGGTCGCGCTGCTGCATCTGACGCCGGGGCTCGACGGCGTGTCGAAAGCCTGCAACGAGGCTGTGCGCGGCATGCTACCGGAGGTGCCGACCATCTGCGTCGGCCAGCCGCATGCGCTCGACCCGTCGCGCTGTCCGGACGGCAAGGCGATCCTGTGGCTGCAATTGCCCGAGGCGCCACGGCATATCAAGGGCGATGCCGCCGGCAAACTGCAGACACCGGCAGATGGCCGCTGGACCGAGGCGCTGCGCGAAGCCTATGCCGACCGCGCCGAAGCGATCCTCGCCAGTCATATCGACGGGTTCAAGGACAGCGTCATCGCACGCCGCGCCTATTCGCCGGCCGATTTGGGAGCGATGAACATCAACTTGGTCGGCGGCGATCCCTATGGCGGCTCCTCGGCTATCGACCAGTCGTTCTTGTGGCGGCCGTTCAAGACGAGCCGCAATCACGATACCGGCGTCAAGGGCCTCTACCATATCGGCGCCTCGACCCATCCGGGTGCTGGCTTGGGCGGCGGCTCCGGTTTTCTCCTGGCGGGGAGGCTGTGATGGAACAGAAGGTTGTGCGCCAGCGCATCTCGACACTGGGCCAAATCGGCCTGCAGCAATTCGCGCCCTATCTGATGAACCGCATCATGGGCCGCTACAATGCCACCTTGCGAGATAATTTCCGCAAGCAGGGCCTGACCATTCCGCAGGTGAGGACGCTGGCCGTCCTGTCGGTCACCGATGGCGTCACCGTCAACGATCTGTCGGTCTATACTGTCATCGAGCAGTCGACCTTGAGCCGGACGCTCGACACGCTGGAGGGGCAAGGGTTTGTCCGGCGCGAGCAGGGGGTCACCGACAGCCGTATCCGCCATGTGTTCCTGACCGACGATGGCCGCGCCGAATTCGCGCGCGCCTGGCCGGCCATGCATGACGCGTTCGAGGTCATGTTCGATGACATCGACGATGCCGAATACGCGGCGCTGATCGCGACACTGCAGAAGATGCTGAAGAACATTCGCAAGCACGACATCTGATCTTACGCGCCGCCAGATTCCTGGCGGCAACGGAAGGAGCCCAAAATGGCCGAACGGTCTTTTGCCAAGGAAGTCGAAAAGCTCAGACTCGGCGCCGGCGAGGAGTTTTCCGGCGAGGGCATTCTGGCGATCACCAAGGCGCTGCTGCAATGCGGCGTCGGTTATGTCGGCGGCTATCAGGGCGCGCCGATCAGCCATTTGATGGACGTGCTGGCCGACGCGCAGGATATCCTGGGCGAGCTTGGCGTGCATTTCGAGGCAAGCGCCTCGGAAGCCACCGCGACCGCCATGCTGGCGGCATCGGTGCACTATCCGATCCGCGGCGCGGCGACCTTCAAGTCGACGGTCGGCACCAATGTCGCGTCCGACGCGCTGGCCAACCTGGCGTCCGGCGGCGTCACCGGCGGCGCACTGATCATCGTCGGCGAGGATTACGGCGAAGGATCGTCGATCATGCAGGAGCGCAGCCACGCCTTCGCCATGAAAAGCCAGGTCTGGCTGCTCGACCCGCGACCGAACCTGCCGTCGATCGTCAAGGCGGTAGAGGACGGCTTCGAGCTGTCCGAGGTTTCCAACACGCCGGTCATGCTGCAGGTGCGCATCCGCTGCTGCCATGTGCACGGCCATTTCATCGCCAAGGATAACAAGCGCCCGGCGATGACGGTCGCCGATGCGCTCGAGGCGCCGCGCCGCGACACCGGCCGCATCGTGCTGCCGCCCGCGTCCTTCCTGCACGAGAAGGAAAAGGTGCAGAAACGCTGGCCGGCGGCGGTGGATTTCATCCGCACCAACAAGATCAACGAGTTCTTCGGCCCGGAGCACGGCGCGGTCGGCATCGTCATGCAGGGCGGCATGTACAATTCCGTCATCCGGGCGCTGCAGCGGCTCGGCCTCGCCGACACCTATGGCGACACCGACGTGCCGCTCTATGTGCTGAACGCCGTCTACCCGCTGGTCGATGACGAGTTCCTGTCCTTCTGCGAAGGCAAGGACGCCGTGCTCGTCGTCGAGGAAGGCCAGCCCAACTACATCGAACAGGCCTTTGCCGCGATGCTGCACAAGGCCGGGCGCGGCACCAAGCTCGTCGGCAAGGAACATCTGCCGATGGCCGGCGAATACACCGGCCAGGTGATGCTCGACGGCATCGGATCATTCCTGCGCGCCACCATCCCGCATCTGCTGCCAAGCGAGGTCCGCGCGCCGAACAAGATCGGCGACGGGCTCGACACCGCCGACCTGATCAACGTCGTCCCGGGCCGCCCGCCCGGCTTCTGCGTCGGCTGCCCGGAGCGGCCGATCTTCGCAGCGACCAAGCTGGTCGAACAGGAGTTGGGCAAGCACCACATCGCCTCCGACATTGGCTGCCACCTGTTCTCGATCATGCCGCCCTTCGAGCTGGGCGCCACCACCATGGGCTACGGATTGGGGCCGGCTTCCGCCTCGGCCTTCAATTCGCCCGATGCCAGGCGCCGCTCGATCTCCTTCGTCGGCGATGGCGGCTTCTGGCACAACGGCCTGACCTCATCGATCGGCAATGCGGTGTTCAACAAGAACGACGGCGTCATCGTCATCGTCGACAATTTCTATTCGGCCGCGACCGGAGGGCAGGACATCCTGTCGTCCCGCGCCGGCAACAAGACGAAGTCGACCAAGCATCCGATCACCGAGGCGGTGAAGGGGATGGGCGTCAAATGGCTGCGCCACATCGACCGCACCTACGACGTAACCAAGATGCAAGACGCGCTGCGCGAAGCGCTGACGACGGACGAAAAGGGCCCAAAAGTCATCGTCGCCTCGTCCGAATGCATGCTCAACCGGCAGCGCCGCGAAAAGCCTCTGGTCGACAAGGCGATCAAGGGCGGTAAGCGGACGGTCAAGCCGAAATTCGGCGTCGACGAGGATATCTGCACTGGCGATCACGCCTGTATGCGGCTTTCCGGCTGCCCGTCGCTATCGGTGAAGTCGCTGGACGACCCGCTGCGCGACGATCCGGTGGCGCATATCGACGAGAGCTGCGTCGGCTGTGGCAATTGCGGCGAGGTTGCCGACGCGGCGGTGCTCTGCCCGTCCTTTTACCGCGCCGACGTGGTGCACAATCCGAGCCGCCGGGACCGTTTCCTGGAAGCGGCGCGCCGCGCCATGATCGGCCTCTTGCAGCGGCGCCGTGAAAGCCGGCGCCTGACATTCGCTGATGCTTGACGCTGTCCCATCAGCCCGTTCCAAGGCCGGCGCGCCGGACGACGAGCGCGTCATCAAGCTTGCCGTGCTGGCGGTCGGCGGCCAGGGCGGCGGCGTGCTGGCCGACTGGATCACCGACGTTGCCGAGCGCAACGGCTATGTCGCGCAATCGACCTCGGTCGCCGGCGTCGCCCAGCGCACCGGCGCCACCATCTATTACGTCGAGATATGCCGCGACAGCGGCCGGCTGCCGGTCTTCGCGCTGTCGCCGTCGCAGGGCGACGTCGATATATTGATCGCCGCCGAACTGATGGAGGCCGGCCGCGCCATCATCCGCGGCTTCGTCACGCCGGAGCGCACGACACTGATCGCCTCGTCGCACCGCATCGCAGCTGTCTCGGAAAAGATCGAGCCTGGCGACGGCCGCGCCTCGTCCGCCAAGGTGCATGCCACGGCGGAAGCCGCGGCCAAGCGCTTCATCGCCTTCGACATGGAGAAGATCGCCGCCGACAACGGCTCGATGATCTCGGCCAGCCTGCTCGGCGCGCTGGCCGGCTCCGATGCCTTGCCGTTCACACGCGAGAGCTACGAGCAGGCGGTCAGTGCCGGCGGCCGCGGTGTGAAGGCCAGCCTCGCCGCCTTCGGCGCCTCCTACGATCGGGCGCGCGGCATCGCGAGTGCGCATTCGGGCGACAAGACTGAACAGCCGGCGGCCGCTGAAACCGGCTCGGGCGCGGCGACAGAAGTCAGCGGCCCGGAAAGGCTGTTGAAGGGCTGGCAACAATTGGCGGCGCGCGTCGCCACGCTGCCTGTACCAGCGCGCGACATGGCGCTTCGCGGCCTGAAAAAAGTGGTCGACTATCAGGACATCGCGTATGGCGGCGAGTATCTCGACCGGCTAGACCGGGCCGTCGTCCTGGACAATGCCGAACATGACTACGCGCTGTCGATCGCCGCGGCAAAGCATCTGGCCAATGCGATGTGCTACGACGACATGATCCGCGTCGCCGACCTGAAGACGCGCTCGAGCCGCGACCGACGCGTACGCCGCGAGGTCGGCGTCAAGGACGGCTCGGTCCTGCAGGTGACCGAATATTTCCATCCGCGCATTGAGGAATTCTGCGGCACGCTGCCGGCCGGGCTCGGCAGCTACATCGAAAGCCGGCCGAAGCTCGCCGCCTTCCTCGACCGCCGCATCAATCGCGGCCGCCACATCCGCACCGACAGTTTTGCCGGCTTTGCCGCATTGTGGTTCATCGGCGGCCTGCGCCGCTGGCGCCGCCGCCTGCTGCGCCACAAGATCGAGACCGCGCATCACGAGCGCTGGTATGCGCTGGCGCTCGGCCAAGTCGGCCAGGACTACGCGCTTGGCACGGAGATCCTCAACTGCCGCCGGCTGATCAAAGGCTACAGCGATACCCATGCCCGCGCGCAGTCGAAGTTCGACCGCGTGCTGTCGGCGCTCGACGTGGTCAAGGGTCGCCCGGACGCCGCCGACTGGATCAGACGCCTGCGCGAAGCGGCACTGAAGGACGAGAAGGGCGATATGCTCGACGGCGCGCTGAAAACCGTGGCGTCGCTGGGCGACACCTCGCCGAGCTGAGGCGCTCGTTCAACCCCGGCTGCAACTCAGTCTGTTGCCCATGTCGCCTTCGACGCGGCAGTCTGCAGGGCAATTCTGAGGCCAATGATCTCGGCGATTGCAGCCTCCAGCACCAGGACGATCGTTTCCTTTGCCACATCATCGAAATTTTCGGCGACATAGCTCAGGTCGCTTAGGACATCGTCTTCCTCTTCCATGATTTTCACCCCCTGTTGAACGTCAGGCCGGAACGGCCGACGATGAGATAGGCTTTGGGCTGGATCGATGGAACGCGTTGCTTTCACGCTATCATCACGGAAGTGAGGCTATCCAGCCCGCTTCGCTAGGTCTTGTCGCCGCCTTGGTTGTCTGCCTGTTTTGTAGTCTTCATGCCTATGGCAGCAGCAAACATATCGGCTCCGGGACAAAATAACGCCCGCTTCCCAGGGGTGATTTGCCAAATCGCCGCGGTCATGTGAGGTCATGTGAAATGAGCGTGTTGCACTCATTGCCTACTGTTGTACCTTCAATGTTCTGGAGGCGCGGGTTTGATGCTGCTTGAGCGAGAGGACCCACTTGGAGCTCTGTTGGCCGCGGCCGAGAGAGCTGCTGCCGGACATGGCGGGACCGTGCTGGTGCATGGCGAGGCGGGCCTAGGCAAGACCTCTCTGCTGCGCGAATTCGCGGAAAACGCCGACCGGGACTGCCGGGTGCTGTGGGGCTGGTGCGAGGCGCTCTTCACGCCGCGTCCATTGGGCCCTCTCCAGGACATGGCGCACTTGCTCGACCCGCGCATGGCAGCGCTGCTTGAGGAGACCGCAGCCCCGGAGCGGCTTTTCCCGGCATTGCTGAACGCGCTGCAGCGCGCCAAGGGCACGACCGTGCTCATCTTCGAGGACATGCATTGGGCGGATAATGCGACGCTCGACCTCGTAAGATATCTCGGTCGCCGCGTCTCCCTGCTCCGCACCATGCTGGTGCTCAGCATGCGCAGAGAGGACTTGAACGCCGATCACCCGCTGACCCACGTGCTCGGCGATCTTCCCGCCGCCTCCGTACGCCGCGTGACGCTTAAACCGCTGTCTCCCCAGGCGGTTACGATGCTGGCCGAACAGGCCGGCCGTTCCGCCGACGGGCTTTACCGCATTACTGAGGGCAATCCCTTCTTCGTTACCGAGCTCCTGTCCAGCAGCGAGACCGAATCGGCGCGCGTGCCCGATTCCATACGCGACGCGGTGTGGTCCCGCCTGTCGCGCCTGACGCCTGGAGAGCGCGACGTGCTGGAGGTCATGAGCATCATGCCGGGCAGCGTTGAGCCGTGGCTGATCCGGGCCCTTCTCGGGGACGAGACCGAAGCGCTCGTGGATCGATGCGTCGACCGTGGATTGCTGCGGCGGCACGATCAGGGCGCGCTGACATTTCGCCACGAGCTTGCCAGGGAAGCGACGCTCGACCGGCTCTCCCCCTCTCTGCAACGTTTGCTTCATTCCAAGGTCGAAGCGGCACTCTCGGAAGTTCCGGCGTCGCAGGCAAGCGCTCTGCTTTCGCGCCGCGTCCATCACGCCGGCGGCGCCGACAATGGCGAACGCGTGCTCGAACTCGCGCCGCTCGCCGCCCGGCAGGCCGCCCGCCTGGGCGCGCACCGGGAGGCGGCCTCGCATCTGGCGACCGCACTCAGATATGTCGACCAAGCCCCGCCGGAACTGGCCGCGCAGTTGCACGAGGACTGGGCCTACGAGGCCGGCCTGGCACTGCTTGTCTATGATGCCATCATCGAGGCCCGGCATCGCGCCATCGCCATCTGGCGGCAGCTGGACCGGGTCGACAAGATAGGGCTCAATTTGCGCTGGCTGTCGCGGCTGCACTGGCGGCGCGGCGAAGGCCCGCAGGCGGAAGAGTATGCGGACCAGGCCGTGCATGAAGTGGAAAGGCTGCCGCCGGGTCCCGAAGTGGCAATGGCCTACAGCACACGCTCGCAGCTCCACATGCTGCACTATCGTTTCGACGAGGCGATCGAATGGGGCGAGCGCGCGATCAGCCTGGCCGATCGGCTGGGTGAGGTCGAGACGCGCGTTCACGCCCTCAACAATGTCGGCACCGCGCTCATGTTCGCCGACCGTCCCGGCGGCCGTGAGCGGCTGGAGGAAAGCCTTGCCCTGGCGCTCGAGCACGGGCTCCACGACCATGCGGCGCGGGCCTATACGAACTTTGCGGAATGCGCGGTGGTGGCCAAGGACTTCGAGCTGGCGGAGCGGCTGCTGGCCGAAGGCATCGCATTCTGCACCAGGCACGACCTCGATTCGGCGGCGCAATACCTGCTCGGCCGGCAGGCGCAGCTTTGCATGGAACAGGGCCGGTTTCGCGAGGCCGCAACCATCGCTCAGGGCGTCATGAATGTGGAGCGCCTGCCGATGGTGATGCACTTGCCGGCGCTCACCGTGCTTGGCACGGTCCGCGTAAGGCTGGGCGAGACCGACGGCGTCGACCTTTTGCAGCGGGCCTTTGCGGAGGGGCAGACGACCGGCGAGCCGCAGCGTATCGTCCCGGTTCGCCTGGCGCTGACGGAGGCGGCCTGGCTTGCCGAGGATATCGGCGCCGGCCACGCGCAGCTTACCGAGCTGGCGGCCATGAACCTCGACAATTTCCGCCCCAGGGACCTTGGCGAATTGTCGGTCTGGTGGCGTCGATGCGGAATGCCCGGATCGCTGCCGGCGCTATCGGCGCCCATACCGTCGCCCTGGTCCGCCGAGCTTGTCGGCGACCCGCAGGCCGCCGCGGCGGAGTGGACGCGTTTCTCGCTGCCCTACGAGGCAGCACTTGCCCTCATGCAGGTTCGTGGGGCGGATGCCGGAACGGCGCTCGCTCGCGCCGTGGCGATGCTGGACGAGATCGACGCGCCCGCGGCCGCAGCGCTGGCGCGCAAGCTCGCGCAGCGTCAGGGCCTGTCAGGCCTGCTGCCGAAGGTGCAGCGCGGACCCTATGCGGCGGCCCGTCGCCATCCGCTCGGCCTGACACAGCACGAGCAGAAGGTGCTCGCCCTGATCGCCCAGGGCATCAGCAACAAGGAAGTCGCGCGACATTTGTCGCGCTCGCCCCGCACGATCGAGCATCACGTCTCCTCGCTGCTCGGCAAGCTCAACGCCGCAAACCGTATGGAAATCCTCCTGCGGCTGCGCGGCGAGCCGTGGCTCCTGACGGGCACCCATCCGTTGGAACCGCACCAGACGGGACCATGATTCCAGCTGATTCTGTCGGGATGGAACAGGCTCTGGGTAGTTCCCGCAGCGAAATCTCCGCGAAAACTGGGAAATCGACCGCCTAAAAATGGGTGGCGGTACCGATTTGCATGCCCGCCGCTCCGCGTAGGCTTCTGCTCGCAGCGTGGATGGACCTCCCAACACCACGACGCCTTCACGATCCGGGGGAGAAGGCGGGCAACGGCGGCGGTGCGGGGAACCGCCGCCGGCGTCCGGCGGCTGGGGCGCGACGGAATTCCTCGCCGCTCTGTGATCGACGCCACAAACGGGAGGCTGCAATGTCAAATTCGCTTCTGCCGTCGACGGCCATGCTGCAATTCCTGGCGGCATATACGGTGATCATGATCACGCCAGGCCCGATCGGGCTCGCGACCGGCAGCCTTGCCTCCCTGCACGGCTTTGGCAGGACGGTTCCGCTCGTGGCCGGGATCGGCGCCGGAACCGCCGTGCTGGCGGTCCTGGTGGCATTGGGCGCCGTTCATCTTTCCGGGTCGCTGTCGGTGCCGGCGGTCAAGATCGCTGGTGCGGCGGTCCTTGGCTGGATGGCCCTGCGCATCGCCAGAACGGCGCCGCCGGCCGTCGGCGACGAGCCTCAGAGACGACAGGCCGGATTGTTTGCCGGCGGGTTTCTCATCAGCATTCTCTCGCCTGAAACCGCCACTTTCTTTGCCGTCGCCTTCATGGGGCTGATGCTGCCGATCCGGAATTCGAACGAGATGCTGATGGTCGCGGCCATCGTCGCCATCATCGACATTGGCTGGTACGGATTTCTGGCCGTCGCCCTTTCGCGTCCGGTCGTGCGCGCTGCCGCGATGCGGCATCATCGGGTCATCTGCCGGGCGGCGGGGGTCGTGCTGGCAATGCTCGCCCTCGTCTCGGCGGCGTCGGCCTTTCCACTCGGCTGAGCGCTGGTTGAAGAAGGCGCGCGGGTAAATCGTTTGGTGCCGCTTAGGTGACTCGAACACCTGACCCCATCATTACGAATGATGTGCTCTACCAACTGAGCTAAAGCGGCCCGGGAAGCCGTGCTTCCAAGATCGGCTGGGTGATAGACGCAACCAGCGTTTAATTCAAGATGGTAGCGTTGAATTCAAGATGGCAGCAGCGAATTCAAGGACGAGGCTTGGCAATTCGTATCGGTCCGAGGCCGGGCGCAAGGGCAGCAGCCGCGCCGATCCGCCTAGGTCGCGCGATGCCGCACCAGCAGGCCGCGCGACCGCCACGTTGGCGTCGTGACCGGAAAAGCAGCGAAAAATGTTGATTCCTTTACCGAAAACCGCCGAAATGAGCTTTGCACCCCTCGGCAAGGCAGAATGCGGCCGCTCGCTTGTTGATTGATTGGTCGCCTGCGGCTAACGATCATGACAATGTGAATGAAATTGCAGAGGGAATTTGCTTGGACGCGATCGAAAAAGCGATCCGCAATGCCTTCGAGAAAGGCAATGCCGACGACCGGGCGTTTCGCGAGCGGGTCTATCGATCGGCTTTCGCGGCACTCGACCGTGCCCTGCAGGCCAATCCAAACGTCACCGTGGAGGTCGCCATCAAGCGCCGCAAGGCGGTCCAGGCCAAGATCACCGAAATCGAATCGGAATTCCTGCCGGCGGTTCCCGATGTCGCCGCGCCGACCGACAGTTTGGAGACAGCACCGGCGGTGGAGCCTCCAGCTGAAACCGAAACCGAAGCCGAGCCCGTGCCGTCGTCCGATGTCGTCGTTGACGGTCCGGCGCAGCCGCCCGAATCCGATGCGCCCCGGTCGCGCGTCCTGCCGGTCGTCCCCGACATCATGCCCGATGCACCTGTTGCCGAAGTGCCGGTGATCGACATGGGGGCCTCGGCTCCGACCGAAGCCGACGTCGAAACCGACGATGCGGAAGTGACGCCCGACCGCGACGACCGGCGGGCGAGGCGGCGGCGCCTGCCTTTGACCGCGATCTTCCTCGGTGTGACGCTGCTCGCAGCCGCCGGCATCGGCCTTTATTTCGCCAACCAGACCGGCGTCTTCAAATCGGCAACCGAACTCGACACGGCGCCGCCGGAAGTGCCGCCAACGGTCGACGGCGACGATTTCACGCCGGATGACACCGCTTCGCCGCCAAAGCAGGGCGAGGAGGACCAGGCGCGCGACTGGATCAACGTGTTTTCGCCGGGCGACCCGACGCAGGTCAATGCGCCGTCGGACGCCAAGGCCGACGTTGTCCAGGACGAAAGCGGTTCCTTCCTGCGCATCCGCTCGGGCGCATCCGGCTCGGCCATCAGCTTCGACGTCGGGCAAGGCGTGCTGGAGAGGATCGCCGGCAAGCATGCCACATTCGACATCATCGCACGCTCCGAGGAGGGGCAGGAGACGCAGATTTCCGTCGACTGCAATTTCGGCGAACTCGGCGACTGTGGCCGCAAGCGCTATGCGGTCGGTCGCGAGCGCAATCAATATCTGTTCGACGTGCGCCTTCCCGACAAGCGTCCGGGCGCTGCCGGCACCATCGCCATCAATTCCGACTTCGACAAGCAGGGCAAGTCGGTCGACATCTACGAGATCCGCGTTTCAGTCCTTCCTTAAGTTAACTGTCGAGCAGCGCCTGCAGCGTCTCGATGCGGTCGGCTTCGGCCGCCGGCTTGTCCCAGCGCAATCGTGAAATGCGGGGGAAGCGCATGGCGACGCCCGATTTGTGCCGCGTCGAGCGGTTGAGCCCTTCGAATGCCACCTCCAGTACGAGGCCTTGTCTGCGGTCGGCACGCACTGAGCGCACCGGGCCAAAGCGCTCGATCGTGTTGTCGCGGACATATTTGTCGATCTGCCTCAGTTCTTCGTCGGTGAAGCCGAAATAGGCTTTTCCCACCGGCACCAGCTCTTCCGATCCTTCCGGCCCGGACCAGACGCCGAATGTATAATCGGAATAGAAGCTCGAGCGCTTGCCGTGGCCGCGCTGGGCATACATCAGTACGGCGTCGACCGTGTGCGGATCGCGCTTCCATTTGAACCAGGGACCCTTCGGCCGCCCGGCCACATAAGGCGAATCCCAGCGCTTCAGCATGACGCCTTCGATGACCGGATGCAGCGGCTTGCGGCGCAATTCCTCCAGCGCCTGCCAGTTGGTGAATTCGACCAGCGGCGACAGATCGAAGCGGCTCGGATCGAGTGTCCTCACAAAGGCCTCGAGCCGGCCGCGCCGTTCGCGGAAGGGAAGTCCGCGCACATCCTCGTCGCCGATCTGCAGCGCATCGTAGCAGCGCATGAAGGCCGGGTATTGCTGCTGGATCTTGGGTGACACGCTCTTGCGGTTCAGCCGCTGCTGCAGGTCCGAGAACGTGCCCGTCGCCTGCCTGGGGTCTCCGACCAAAAGCTCGCCGTCGAGGGCGCCGGAAAAATCCATCGCCTCAGCAAGATCGGGAAAGGCGCCGGAGACATCGTCACCGGTGCGCGAATAGAGCCGGCGAATGCCGCCTTCGCAAACCGCCTGGACGCGGATGCCGTCCCATTTCCATTCGGCCGCGTAGTCGGCCGGGTCGAGCTTTTCGAGGTCGCCGTCACCGACGGCATTCGACAGCATCACCGGCCTGAACAGCGCCAGCGCCGTCTTCCTGGGTTTTTCCGCTTTACCCTCCAGCCAGGCGAACAGCGCGATATAGGGCGGCGTCAGGCCGTGCCAGAGTTCCTCGATTTCGGCGATTTCGACCCTGCCGAAATCAGCGAGCGCCTGCTTGGCCAGCCGCGCCGAGACGCCGATGCGCAGGCCGCCGGTGACCAGCTTTATGATGGCAAAGCGCGCCGAAGTGCTGGCGCTGTCGAGCAGCCGGGCCAGCACCTGAGGCCCGTCCGAACGGCTCGCCGCCTGCAGCTTCGCCACCACTTCGGCCAGCGTCGGCTCGTGGTTCGCAATGTCGACCGGCGCTTGCGGCCAGACCAGCGACACGGTCTCGGCCAGGTCGCCGACATAGTCGTAGGAATAGCCGAACAGCACCGGATCCATGCGCTCGACGACCAGCGTGCGCAGCATCGCCGGCTTGACCGCGGCGATGGACAGATCGCCGGTGATGGCCGCCAGCGCCAGCCCGCGGTCAGGATCCTCGACGCTGCGGAAATAATCGGTCAAAAGCGTCAGCTTGCCGTTGCGCGACGGCGTCAGCACCAGCCGGTCGAGAAGCTCGGCGAAGCGGTTCATGGGAGGAGCGCCAAGGGGGGAAGCTTGCGATCCTTCGCGCCCCCCTCTGTCCTGCCGGACATCTCCCCCACGAGGGGGGAGATTGGATGTCGCCACTGGTTTCGCCAATCCCCAGCGTTGAGGGAACGAGCGCGGCGCCAAAGCTGCCGATCTCCCCCCTCGTGGGGGAGATGGCCGGCAGGCCAGAGGGGGGCGCGACAGAACGCCATACCGGCGATTTCCACCATCAATCGCCCTCGTCCTCATAGCCAACCAGATGCAGCGGCCTGGCGGCGATGCCTTCGAGTTCGCACCAGCGCACCAGCGCCTCCTCGCGGCCATGCGTCACCCAGATTTCCTCGGCGCCGGTCTCCTTGATCGTCGCTGTCAGCTCGTCCCAGTCGGAGTGATCGGAGATGATCAGCGGCAGCTCGACGCCGCCCTGTTTGGCGCGCTGGCGGATGCGCATCCAGCCTGAGGCGAAGCACGACATCGGATCGGGAAAACGCCGCGCCCAGCGATCGGCGAACGCGGATGGCGGGCCGACGACGATGGCGCCGGCAAAGTCGCTTTTCGCGCCGCTCTCGACGGTCGCCGGTTCCAGTGTGCCGAGATCGATGTCCTGGCTCTGGAAATACTCGCTGAGCTTGGCCAGCGCGCCATGGATGTAGATCGGCTTTTCGTAGCCGGCATCGCGCAGCAGGCGCATGACGCGCTGCGCCTTGCCAAGCGCATAGGCGCCGACCAGATGCGTGCGTTGGGGAAACTGCTCGGTCGATTTCAGCAACCGGGCGATCTCTTCGCTATCGGGCGGATGGCGGAACACCGGCAGGCCGAACGTCGCCTCGGTGATGAAGACGTCGCATTTGAGTGGCTCGAACGGCTCGCAGGTCGCGTCCTTCTGGCGCTTATAGTCGCCGGACGCGACGATGCATGTGCCCTGATGCGCGACCTTGATCTGCGCCGAGCCCAGCACATGGCCAGCCGGGTGAAAGCTGACGGTGACGCCGTCGAGCGTGATCGTCTCGCCGAGCACGGCGGCTTGCGTCGTTCCGGCAAAATCTTCGCCGTAGCGCAGCCCCATGATGTCGAGCGTCTGCTGCGTCGCCATCACCGAGCGGTGGCCGGAGCGGGCATGGTCGGAATGGCCATGTGTGATCAGCGCCCGGTTGACCGGCCGCACCGGGTCGATGAAGAAATCGCCGGGCGGGCAATACAGCCCTTCGGGCCGGGGATGAAGCAGGTCGCTGGCGCGCATGGCCCCAAGATAGGCGCTAATTCCGGCGCGGGAAGCCTGTTGTAAGTCACTGCTGACTCCAGCATAGAGCGCAGGCCGGCCGCAAAACACCGGCGGAACCTGATCGCCATGAAACCGCTCCAGACTTCGTCCGGCGATCCGACCGCCAATCGCCGCGCCGACTATGCCGAAATGCTCCATGCGTCCGGCGATCATGCGGCAGCGTCGGAATTGCTGCTCGGCGCGCTCGAACTGGCGCCGCAATGGCCGGCCGGCTGGTTCCGCCTCGGTGAGATGCAGGAGGCGGCGGGCGCGCCCGATCTCGCCGCGCAGGCCTGGACGACGGCACTGCGGCTGGACCCGGCGGACAGGCTCGGCGCGGTGCTCAAGCTGCAATTGATCGGCAAGGCAGCGGCCGCCCAGGCGCCGCCCAGCGCCTTTGTCGAGACGCTGTACGACCACTATGCCGGAAGCTTCGAGGGTGAGCTGGTCGACAGGCTAGGCTATCGTCTGCCCGAATGTCTCGACCGAGCCATCCGGGCAGCACGGCCGGGCCGGTTTTCGCTGGTGCTCGATCTCGGCTGCGGCACCGGCCTCATGGGCCAGAGACTGCGGCCGATCGCCGATCGGCTGGAGGGTTACGACATCTCGGCCGGCATGCTGAGGCAGGCGCGCGCCAAAGGCGTCTACGATCTGCTCGTCAAGACGGACCTGCAGGATTTTTGCTATTCAGGCCCGAAAGCCGATCTGGTGACGGCGGCAGATGTGTTCATCTATCTCGGCGCACTCGACAAGGTGGTGACCAAGATTGCCGGAATGCTTGCCGGCGGCGGTCTGTTTGCGTTCTCCGTCGAGACGCTCTCCGGCGGCGACCTATCTGGCAGCGGCGATTTCGCCTTGCAGCCGTCGCGCCGCTATGCGCATTCGCAAAGCTATGTAGAGCGGGTTCTGGACGCCAACGGCTTTTCGGTCCTGTCCCTGCAGGCAACGATTATCCGGCAGGATCGCCGCGAACCGGTCGAAGGGTTGGCCGTGGTGGCAAGCTTGCTTTCCGGCAGCGTAAAATCTGGCTAAGATTTCTGCCGCTGTGCATGAGAGGCGGCAGCTGCGAAAGACAAGGAGCACGTTCATGCGCTGGAACATGATGGTCTTGGCATCTTGCCTGGCGATGGCCGGCTGCGTCGGCAATTCGATGTCCGAACGGCAGGACGAAAACGTCCAGTCCTCGCTGCTATATGACAAGGTGCCTTGCGACCAATTGCTGGCGCAACGAAACGGCCTGGCGCAGCAATATCATTTGCCGGTGGACGCCAAGCCGTCCTTCTCCAACCCGGCGACGGGCTTCGGCCCGTTCACGCCGGACATGCGCTCAAAAGCCAAACGTGACGCCGACCAGGCAAGCGGCAAGATCGACGCCATGAACCGGTCGATCAGCCGCCGCGAATGCGGCAAGCCGGCCAGGCAGAACAAGCTCGGCCTGACCTGACCGGATCCTAATCCGCCACCTTCCATTGCTCGCGTGAGGCGCTGGCGGGATAGACGCCGAGGATGCGCATTTCGCGCGAGAAAAACCGCAACTCGTCGAGTGCCAGCTTCACCAGCGGATCGTCGGGATGGCCCTCTATGTCGGCGTAGAACAGCGTCGCCGTAAACGCGCCGAGCTGGTAGCTTTCCAGCTTGGTCATGTTGATGCCGTTGGTGGCGAAGCCGCCCATCGCCTTGTAGAGCGCCGCCGGCACGTTGCGGACGCGGAAGATGAAGGTCGTCATCATCTTGGCGTCGGCCGAGGGGCGTTCGGCCCATTGCTTGTTCTTTGTCAGCACGACGAAGCGGGTGACGTTGCTGTCGGTGTCCTCGACATTCTCTTCGATGATGTCGAGCCCGTAGAGGGTCGAGGCCAGCGCCGGCGCCAGCGCGGCCATGGTGCGGTCCTTCATCGCGGCGACCATCTTGGCGGCGCCCGCCGTGTCGCCGGCAACCGTCGCCTTCCAGCCGTTCTTGCGGATGTATTTGCGGCATTGGCCGAGCGCGTGGATGTGGCTGTGCACGGTCCTGATCTCGTCGCGCCTGACGCCGGGCAGCACCATCAGCTGGAAGTGGATCGGCAGGAAATATTCGCCGATGATGTGCAGCTTCGATTCCGGCAAGAGGTGATGGATGTCGGCGACGCGGCCAGCAATGGTGTTCTCGATCGGGATCATCGCCAGATCGGCCTTGCCGGTCTCGACCGCGTTGAAGGCGTCCTCGAAGGTCGGGCACGGCAACGGCTCCATCGATGGGAACATGTTGCGGCAGGCGGTGTCGGAATTGGCGCCCGGCTCGCCCTGGAAGGATATTTTGTTGGTCTTTTCAGGCATGCGCAGAGTCTCGGGAATTGGGGGAAGAATTTCTTAGTTGGAAAGGAGTGCCCTGGCGCGTTCGAGATCGTCCGGCGTATCGACGCCAAGCGGCACCGACTGCACGATCTCCGCATCAATGCGCATGCCGGCCTCGAGCGCCCGCAACTGCTCCAGCCGCTCGCGGCGCTCCAGCGGCGACGGCCTCAACGCAACGAAGCGTTCGAGTGCGGCGCGGCGATAGGCATAGAGGCCGATATGATGGTAGAGCGGGCCTTCGCCCCAGGGGGCGGTGGCGCGGGTGAAATAGAGCGCCCTGAGCCGCGTCGCCGAGAGTGGCGAGCCGACCAGCTTGACGACGTTCGGATTGGTCTTTTCCTCGTCGCGGACGATCTCGACGCAGAGCGTGGCGATGTCGACCGCTGCGTTCTCGAAAGGCTTAAGCGCGGCGCCGATAACAAGGGGCTCGATGGTCGGCAGATCGCCCTGCACATTGACGATGGTCTCGACGCTGTTGCCAGGGTCGAGAATGGTCAGCGCTTCGAAGATGCGGTCGGAGCCGGTTTCGTGGTCCGCCCGCGTCATCACCGCCTCGAAATCATGCGCGCGCACCGCCTCCGCGACGCTTTGCGTATCGGTGGCGACGACGACCCGGCCGAGGCCGGCCTCGGCAGCACGGCGGGCGACGTGGACGATCATCGGAGTGCCGGCGATGTTGGCCAGCGGCTTGCCCGGCAGGCGGGTCGAGGCCATGCGGGCCGGGATCAGGATGAGGGTGGACATGAGGCGGGCAGGGGCTCGAAAAAGAGGAGGACAAAAGTGGCAAAAGGTCTCACTGGCAGCGCCCTTATAGGTGTTGCAACGCCGGAGCAAAAGACCTAGTTTCCGCGCGATTTGACCGCCTCGCAGGGTGGTTCACGATACCGACGGACGGAGTGGACGGATCGGTCCGCCGGAAAAGGGAGCCTGGGGCGTATGGATTCCAACGAAGTCAACAAGCTGCTCGCCGCTTTCCTCGGCACGGTGTTCATTGTCTTTTCCGTTGGCATCGTGTCCGACGCGCTGTTTGCCTCGCCGGCGCCGGAAAAGCCCGGCTTTGCCATCGAGGCGACCGAGCCCGCCGAAGGCGGCCCGGCCGCTCCCGCCGCGGAGGCCAAGCCGATTGCCGAACTGCTGGCCACCGCCAACGCCGAAGCGGGCGCCGCCATCTTCAAGAAATGCCAGGCTTGCCACTCCGGTGAAAAGGGCGGCCCCAACAAGGTCGGCCCCGATCTCTGGGACATTATCGACCGTCCGGTCGCCGAGCATGAGGGCTTTGCCTATTCGGCCGGCATGAAGGAGTTTTCCAAGGGCGGCGCCGAGAAGTGGACCTACGACAACCTCAACCACTTCATCACCTCGCCGAAGAAGTTCGTGAAGGGCACCGCGATGGGTTTCGCCGGCCTGCCGAAAGATGAGGACCGCGCCAACGTCATCGCCTATCTGCGTACGCTGTCGGACAATCCGAAGCCGCTGCCGGCGCCCGGCGCCTCGGCCGAAAACGCGCCCGCCAAGCCGGCCGAAGGTGCAGCCCCTGCCAAGCCGGCAGAAGGCGCGGCGCCAGCCGCTCCGGCCGCACCCGCAAAATAACAAAACTGTAATGACATAATCCTTGAAAAAGCCGGGTTCAGCCCGGCTTTTTCGTTAGGAAAAATGCATATGCGACGACAAAGCCGCTCGGTTGCGGTTTTCAGTGGCGCCAAATGATCTAGATTGGGCCCAGACGCTTATGGTGACGGCGCTATATCGCGAAGAGGAGAACGCATGACGGTTGGCCGAGCGCGGACGCTTCTGAAATCGGTGCTGATGCTGGCTGCCTTTGCCGGCGGCCTGCAGGCGGCCTTAGCGGACGAATGGCGCACGACCTCGTCGCTGATCGGCGAATCCAAATATGGCGATAATTTCCAGCACTACGATTACGTCAATCCGGATGCACCCAAGGGCGGCACGCTGAATTCCGTGGTGCTTGGTACGTTCGACAGCTTCAATCCCTACATCGTGCAGGGGTCGCCGGCTGCCGGCTTCGCGCAGTTCGGCGGCGGCCTGATCTACGACACGCTGATGGAGCAGGCGACCGACGAGGGCAGCACCAGCCATCCGCTGATCGCCGACGCCTACAAATATCCGGCCGACTATTCCTCGGCGACCTACCGGCTCGACCCGCGGGCGAAATGGCATGACGGCCAGCCGATCACCACCGACGACGTGATCTGGTCGTTCCAGGTGCTGAAGGCCAACAGCCCGCAATATAGCCGCTATTTCGAAAACGTCACCGACGCGGTCGCCATCTCCGACCGCGAGGTCGAGTTCCATTTCAACCAGAAGGGCAACCGCGAACTGCCCAAGATTCTCGGCGATCTCGTCGTATTGCCCAAGCACTGGTGGGAAGGTACCGACGCCAATGGCAAGAAGCGCGACGTCACCAAATCGACGTTGGAGCCGCCACTCGGCTCGGCCGCCTACAAGATCGCCAGCTTCAAGCCGGGCTCGGAAATCGTCTGGCAGCGCGTGCCCGACTACTGGGCGGCCAAGCTGCCGGTGAAGATCGGCCGCGAGAATTCCGGCAGCCAGCGTTTCACCTATTTTCTCGACGACAATGCCGCCTGGCAGGCCTTCACCAAGGGCGGCTTGGACGACATCAAGCCGGAGAACAGTTCGAGACGCTGGAACACGGCCTATAATTTCCCGGCAGTCCAGGCCGGCGACGTCATCAAGAAGGAATTCAAGACCGCGTCGCCCGAACCGATGCAGGCCTTCATGCTCAACACCAGGCGCCCGCTGTTTAGGGATCGCCTGGTGCGCGCCGCCTTGATGTACCCCTTCGACTTCGAGACGATGAACCGGACCCTCTTCTTCGGTTCCAACACCCGCACCAGCAGCTATTTCCAAGGCACGGAACTGGCGTCGAGCGGCCTGCCGCAAGGCAAGGAACTGGAAATCCTCGAGCAGTACCGCGACAAGCTGCCGCCCGAAGTCTTCACCCAGGAATTCAAGCTGCCGGTCTACGACACGCCGCAGGCGGAACGCAAATACCTCAAGACCGCGGTCGATCTGTTCGCCAAGGCGGGCTGGGTGATCAAGGGCGGCAAGATGGTCAACGCCAAGACCGGTGAACCGTTCAAATTCGAAATCCTCGGCTGGAACGACACCGATCAGGTCATCGCAAGCCCCTACCTAGCCAATCTGCGCAAGATCGGCGTCGACGCGACGCTGCGCCTGATCGACCAGACCCAGTATATCAACCGCGTCACCCATTTCGACTTTGACGTGGTCACTTCGATACTCGGCCAGTCCGACTCTCCCGGCAATGAACAGCGCGATTTCTGGAGCTCCAAGGCGGCCGATACGCCGGGATCGCGCAATTACGCCGGCATTAAGGACCCCGTCGTCGATGCGTTGGTCGATCGCGTCATCTTTGCCACCGACCGCGACGATCTGGTTGCCGCCACCCACGCGCTCGACCGGGTGCTGTTGTGGAATTTCTACGTCGTGCCGCAATATTACCGCGCCGTGGTCTGGCTCGCCTACTGGAACAAGTTCGGTATGCCGGAAAAGCAGCCCGCCTATAGCGGCGTCGACCAGAATTCCTGGTGGATCGATCCGGTCAAGGAAAAAGCGCTGGCGGCAAAATACAAGAGTGGCAATTGATGGCGGCGCTGCCCCGTCGCGACTTCCTCGCCCTTGGCGGTGCAGCCGCGGCCGCAGCGCTGCTGCCCGGGCGGGCTTTCGCCGCGATCCCAACCGGCGTGAAACTGCACGGCCTGTCGGCCTTCGGCGATCTCAAATACGGACCGGATTTCGCGCATTTCGACTATGTCAATCCGGACGCGCCCAAGGGCGGCCGGATGAATTTCGCCCCGCCGAACTCCACCCTCAATCAGAGCTTCCTGACTTTCAACACGTTGAACTCGCTGGTGTTGAAGGGGGATTCGCCGCCGCGCACCGAGCTCTGCTTCGATACGCTGATGGCAAGGGCAGTCGATGAGCCGGATGCGGTCTACGGCCTGCTTGCCGAATCCGTTACCTTGTCGCAGGACCGCAACGGCTACCGCTTCAGCCTGCGGCCACAAGCGCGCTTCCACGACGGCTCGCCGCTGACCGCCGAAGACATTGCCTTCGCCTTGAATCTCTACAAGGACCGGGGGCATCCGAACCTTTCCCAAGCGCTGCGGCATATGACGGATGCGGTTGCAATTGATCCGCTTACGGTCAGCCTTACCTTCAACGGCAAACAGTCCGCGCAGAATATCCTCGCCATCGCCGTAATGCCGATAGTGTCCAAAGCCTTCTACACGGCCAATGATTTCGACGCCTCGACGTTAACCCCACCGCTTAGCTCCGGACCATACAGGGTGGGACGGGTGGTGGCCGGGCAGACTGTCGAATATGAACGCGTCGCCGACTATTGGGGCCGCGATCTGGCCGTAAACCGCGGCATTAATAATTTCGACCGCATCCGTATCGATTTCTACCTTGATCGCCAGGCAGCGTTTGAAGCGTTCAAGAAAGGCGACACGCATTTTCGCGAGGAAGGTACCGCGCGGGTATGGGCGACCGGTTACGACTTTCCTGCGCTGAAGGACGGCAGGGTCATCAAACGCGAATTTCCCGGCGAGAAATCGCCATCCATGCAGGCTGTCGCGCTGAACCAGCGCCGGCCGCAATTCCGCGACATACGCGTGAGACGCGCAATCGCCTACTGCTTCGACTTCGAATGGACCAAACGGGTGCTGTTTTTCGGCTCCTACGATCGCTCGCAATCGAACTTCGAACGATCGGATTACAAGGCCGAGGGCCTGCCGACGCCCCAGGAATTGAAACTGCTGGAGCCGTTTCGAGCCGAGTTGCCGCCGGAGACCTTCGGCGAACCGGTGATACAACCTGTCTCCGACGGTTCTGGCCATGACCGCAAGCTGCTGCGCGAGGCGTCGAGATTGCTTGCCGAAGCCGGCTGGAAGCGAGCGGGCAAATTCGTCGTCAACGACAAAGGCGAGCGACTGCAGGTGGAAATGCTGGCCGAGGACGAGGGCCTCGTTCGCATCTTCGCCCCGTGGTCCGAGAATATGAAGGCGATCGGCATCGATGCTTCGATCCGGCAGGTCGATTCGACGCAATTCGAAGCGCGGCAAAGCAACTACGATTTCGATTTCAACCTTCTCCGATGGTCGATCGGGGCGACGCCCACCGCCGACGGCCTCGAGATACTCTACGATTCGCGGATGGCGAAGACGCCGGGGATGCGCAACTATCCGGGTACGGAAAGCAAAGCCATCGACGCGCTGATCGAGGCAGCCGGCAAGGCACAGAGCCGGATCGAGCTCGTCACCGCGCTCAAGGCGCTCGATCGGGCCTTGCGCGCACGGCTAGACTGGATTCCAACATATGACCTGGCGAATCACCGAGCGGCGTTCTGGGACATGTTCGGCATTCCCGCTCAAAAGCCGGATTACGACTTCCCGGTCGAGACGTTGTGGTGGTTCGACAAAGACAAGGCGGCAAAGATTGGCAAAGCCTGAGATTTTCGCACAAGCGAGGCAGAGAGCCTGATGGGCGCCTATATACTGCGCCGCATCCTGCTGATGATCCCGACGCTGTTCGGCATCATGGCGGCGTCCTTCGCCGTCATCCAGTTCGCGCCTGGCGGGCCGGTCGAGCAGGTCATTGCCAGGCTGACCAACCAGGGCGGCAGCGATCGCCTCGGTGGCGGCGGGGGAGATGCCGGCGGCGCCAATTTCGATGTGGCCGGCGACGTCGGCTCGAAATACCGCGGCGCGCAAGGGCTCGACCCGGAATTCATCAAGAAGCTGGAGAAGCAGTTCGGCTTCGACAAGCCGCCGCTCGAGCGCTTCGGCATGATGCTGTGGAACTATCTCCGCTTCGATTTCGGCGACAGCTACTTCCGCGACATCTCGGTGCTCGACCTGATCCTGGAAAAGATGCCGGTGTCGATCTCGATCGGGCTGTGGATCACGCTTTTGTCCTACCTGATCTCGATCCCGCTCGGCATCCGCAAGGCGGTCAAGGACGGCTCCACCTTCGACGTCTGGACCAGCGGCGTCGTCATCGTCGGCTACGCCATTCCGGGCTTCCTGTTCGGCATATTGCTGATGGTGCTGTTTGCCGGCGGCTCGTTCTGGGACTGGTTTCCGCTGCGCGGCCTCACCTCCGACAATTGGGACCAGCTGTCGTGGCCGGCCAGGATCGTCGACTATTTCTGGCATATGACCTTGCCGCTGACCGCGCTGGTATTGTCGGCCTTTGCCACGACGACGCTTTTGACCAAGAATTCCTTCCTCGAGGAAATCCGCAAACAATATGTGGTCACCGCCCGCGCCAAGGGCCTGTCGGAGCGGCAGGTGCTCTACGGCCACGTCTTCCGCAACGCAATGCTGATCGTCATCGCCGGTTTTCCCGGCGCCTTCATCTCGGCGTTCTTCACCGGGTCGCTGCTGATCGAGAACATATTTTCGCTCGACGGCCTCGGCCTGCTCGGCTTCAACTCGGTGGTGCAGCGCGACTATCCGGTCGTCTTCGCCAATCTCTACATCTTCTCGCTGCTTGGCCTGTTCGTCGGACTGCTGTCCGATCTGATCTATACCTGGGTCGATCCGCGCATCGATTTCGAGCGGAGAGACGTCTGATGGCGCAGGCCATAGCCGAAACGGCGCCGGCACGGATCGCGCGGCCCTTTCTGTCGCCGCTCAACCAGCGCCGCCTGCAGAACTTCAAGTCCAACCGGCGCGGCTACTGGTCGTTGTGGATATTCCTGTTCCTGTTCGTGCTGTCGCTGGTTTCCGAATTGATCGCCAACGACAGGCCAATCATCGCCTCCTACAAGGGCGAGATCCTGTTTCCGGTCCTGGTTGCCTATCCCGAGGAGAAGTTCGGCGGCTTCTATGCGGTCACCGACTATCGCGACCCGGTCATCCAGTACGAGATCAACGCCAATGGCTGGATGATCTGGCCGCCGGTGCGCTACTCCTATCAGACCGTCAACAACGCTATTCCCGAAGCAGCACCGACCAAGCCATCCTGGCTCTACGACAAGAAGACGCGCTGCAACCAGTATCCGAAAGGCGAGGCAGACCCCAACTGCAACGTCGGCAACTGGAACTGGCTGGGCACCGATGACCAGGCCCGCGACGTGCTGGCGCGCGTCATCTACGGCTTCAGGATCTCGGTGCTGTTCGGCCTGGTCCTGACTGCCGGCTCGGCGCTGATCGGCGTGGCGGCCGGCGCTCTGCAGGGCTATTTCGGCGGCTGGACCGACCTTCTGTTCCAGCGCTTCATCGAGATCTGGTCGGCGATCCCGGTGCTGTATCTGCTCTTGATCGTCGCCGCCATCCTGCCGCCCGGCTTCTTCATCCTGCTCGGATTGATGCTGCTGTTTTCCTGGGTGGCACTGGTCGGCGTGGTAAGGGCCGAGTTCCTGCGCGCCCGCAATTTCGAATATGTCAATGCGGCGCGCGCGCTCGGCGTGTCCAATATCACCATCATGTTCCGGCATCTGCTGCCCAATGCCATGGTGGCGACTCTGACCTTCTTGCCCTTCCTGCTTAGCGGCTCGATTTCGACGCTGACCTCGCTCGACTATCTCGGCTTCGGCCTGCCGCCCGGCTCCGCCTCGCTCGGCGAGCTGCTGAAGCAGGCACAGCGCAACCTCAATGCCCCCTGGCTCGGCATTTCCGGCTTCGTCGTCATCTCGCTGATGCTGTCGCTGCTGGTCTTCGTTGGCGAGGGCACCCGCGACGCTTTCGATCCGCGCAAGACGTTCAGATGAGCGATACCCCACTGCTCTCGGTCCAGGATCTCAGCGTCGCCTTCACGCAAGGCGGCAACCAGTCGATCGCCGTCGACCATATTTCCTTCGATCTCGCCAAGGGCGAGACGGTGGCGCTGGTCGGCGAGTCCGGCTCGGGCAAGTCGGTCACCGCGCTGTCGGTGCTGAAGCTGCTGCCCTATCCGACCGCCAGCCACCCGTCGGGAAAGATCCTGTTCCTCGGCGCCGACCTGCTGGCCACGGACGAGAGAGACTTGCGCCGCGTGCGCGGCAACAAGATCACCATGATCTTCCAGGAGCCGATGACTTCGCTCAACCCGCTGCACACGATCGAGCAGCAGATCGTCGAGGTGCTGAAATTGCACCAGGGCCTGGGGGATCGCACCGCCAAGGCGCGCACGCTGGAACTTCTGCACGAGGTCGGCATCCGCGAACCGGAGAAACGGCTCGACGCCTATCCGCACCAGCTTTCCGGCGGCCAGCGCCAGCGCGTCATGATCGCTATGGCGCTGGCCAACGAGCCTGAACTTTTGATCGCCGACGAGCCGACGACGGCGCTCGACGTCACCGTCCAGGCGCAGATCCTCGAATTGCTCGCCGGCCTGAAAAGCCGCAAGAACATGTCGATGCTGTTCATCACCCACGATCTCGGCATCGTCAGGAAGATCGCCGACCGGGTCTGCGTGATGACCAAGGGCAAGATCGTCGAGACAGGGCCGACCAAAGCGATATTCGCCAATCCGCAGCACCCCTATACGCGGCATCTGCTTGCCGCCGAGCCGAAGGGCAAGCCGCCGGCGGCCAACCAAGCCGCCAAGCCAGTGATGGTCGGCAAGGACGTCAAGGTCTGGTTTCCGATCAAGAAGGGTTTCTTCCGGCGCACCGTCGACAATGTGAAGGCGGTCGACGGCATCGACGTCACCGTCCGGGCCGGCCAGACGCTCGGCGTCGTCGGCGAATCCGGCTCCGGCAAGACGACGCTCGGCCTGGCGCTGGCCAGGATGATCTCGTCGACCGGGGATATCCAGTTCAACGGACGCGGCATCGATCAGCTGTCCTTCAACGAAATGCGGCCGCTGCGGCGCGAGCTGCAGATCGTCTTCCAGGATCCGTTCGGCTCGCTCAGCCCGCGCATGTCGGTCGCCGAGATCGTCGAGGAAGGGTTGAAGATCCACGAGCCGAAACTGTCGCCCGATGCGCGCGACGAGCGTGTCGTCGACGTGTTGCAGGAAGTCGGCCTCGATCCGGCGACGCGCAACCGCTATCCGCACGAATTCTCCGGCGGCCAGCGCCAGCGCGTCGCCATCGCGCGCGCCATGGTGCTCAACCCGCGCTTCGTCATGCTGGACGAGCCGACCTCGGCGCTCGACATGAGCGTGCAGGCGCAGGTCGTCGACCTCTTGCGCAGCCTGCAGGCCAAGCACGACCTCGCCTATCTCTTCATCAGCCACGATCTGAGGGTCATCCGCGCGCTCGCCAATGAAGTCATCGTCATGCGCAATGGCAGGATCGTCGAAGCCGGACCTTCCGAACAGATTTTTGGCAACCCGCGGACCGACTATACAAAGGCGTTGATCTCGGCCGCCTTCAAGATCGAAACGGCGCCGGTCGGCATCGTTAGCGAGTAGATTTTCGCCAGAGATCATGCACAAAATCAAAACGCTGCCGCGCCCTTGCACGTCGGGACGCGAAGGCTGTTGGTAAAAAGGAAAAACAATCCGCAATGGAAAAAGGCCGCATCCTGCTTGCCCTCACCGGTATTCATCCGCTGCGCTGGCGCGAACTGCTGTCGGCGGAGCGCGAAGTGGTGCTCGAGCCGAATGGCGCCGCCGATCCGTCGATCACCTATGCGGTGGTGTGGAAACAGCGGCCGAACCTGTTGTCGTCGCTGCCCAATCTGCGCGCCATCTTCTCGATCGGCGCCGGCGTCGACCACATCTTCGCCGATCCCACCTTGCCCGACGTTCCGGTCGTCAAGGTGGTGGCCGACAACCTGACCCAGTACATGACCGAATACGTCGTCTGGCGGGTGCTCGACCACCATCGCCAGGGCATGCTCTACCGCGCCCAGCAGCAGAAGAAGATCTGGCACGAACCGCAGCAGCGGCCGGCCAGCGACATCTCGGTCGGCATTATGGGGCTCGGCACGCTCGGCCGCGCGGCGGCGTCGGTGCTGTTGTCGCTCGGCTTTCCGGTCAATGGCTGGTCGCGCAGCGATCGGCCGATGCAAGGTGTCTCGACTTATGCGGGCGAGGCCGGCCTGATCCCGTTCCTCAACGCTACCGACATCCTGGTGGTGCTTCTGCCGCTGACGCCGCAGACGCACGGCATCATCAACCACGGCGTGCTGAAGGAGCTGCGCAAGCGCAACGGCCTCGGCGGCTCGGTGCTGATCAATGCCGGCCGCGGCAGGCTGCAGAAGGACGCCGACATTTTGCGCGCGCTGGACGACGGCACGCTGAAGGAAGCCAGCCTCGACGTGTTCGAGGTCGAGCCGCTGCCGAAGACCAGCCCGCTATGGAGCCATCCGAAAGTGTTCGTGACGCCGCATGCGGCGGCAACTTCCGATCCGGTCCACCTGGCGCCACTCATGCTGCGCCAGATGGACGCCTTCGAGCGCGGCGAAGCGCTGGAAAATGTGGTGGACCGCGACGCGGGGTATTGATTTTTTGGAGCGCCGCTTCCCCGTCTCAGCCCCAGCCGAGCGGCACGTAGTCGATCTCCATAAACGCCTCGACCTCGGGGATCCAGCGGTCGCGGACGAAGGCGACGTGGTCGGGATGATCGTTGTAGCCGGAGTAAGCCCGCTGATCGGCGAACTCCATCGAGAAGCCGAAGCGGTACTCGTTCTTGGGGCTGACCTGCCGCAACTGCTCGAAATGCGTGACGCCCTTTATCGCCGTGAGGATCCTCTTGGCATCGGCGAGGAACCTTTTTTCCTCAAGCGAGTGCGGCGGGTGTTTTAGCGTGAACACGACGGTGTGACGGATCATTTTTTGCTCCTGCGATGTCTTCGTGTCACGCGCTGTCGGCCCAGGCGCGGATCAGGTTATAGGCGATCGCCCCTTTCGGCGGCGTCACCAGGCCGCCCGGATGTTCCCTGGCCAGCATCGACAGCACCTCGTCGCGAAAGAACCAGCGGCAGTCTTCCAGCTCGTTGAGGTCGGGGTGGATGTCGTCGTTGAGCGGTTCGCCGAAGCAGCCGATCATCAGCGAATAGGGAAACGGCCAGGGCTGGCTGGCGTGGTAGACGACGCGGCCGAGCCGGATGCCGGCTTCCTCCAGCGTTTCGCGGCGCACCGCCGCCTCGATCGTCTCGCCCGGCTCGATGAAACCGGCGAGCGCCGAATACATGCCGGGCCCGAAATGCCGGCCGCGGCCGAGCAGGCATTTTTCGGGCGTTGCCGTCAGCATGATCGCCACCGGGTCGGTGCGCGGAAAGTGCTCTGTGCCGCAGGCCGGGCAATGCCGCTTGTAGCCGCCGGCCCGCATCTCGGCTTCGGTGCCGCATTTGCTGCAGAAGCGATGGCTGGCATGCCAGGCGAGCAGCGCCGCCCCTTGCGCCAGCGCGCCGGCCGCCGCTTCGTCGATCAGCCCTTGCATATAGACCGAGCGGTAGTCGATCGCCTTGATCGTCTCGGGAAGCTGCTCGGGCTCGACCCCGGCCGGCACCGCCAGCACCGGGCCGCTTTCGGAAAAACCGAGCAGGACGCCGTTTTCGAGCGATGCCTCGAGCGGCCGGCTTTCGGCCGCGCCGAACCAGGGATCGAATGCGTCTTGCGCAAGCTTCAGATAGAGCCGGCCGCCATGCATCAGCAAAAGCCGAGTCGTCGGATCGGCGAGCGCCTTTTCGACGGAATCGTCGGCGCGGTTTTCGGATTGCCGGTCGATGATGTTGCCGGCGAAGCCGACGAACTGGCTCGGCTCGCGCAAGGGCGCGTCAAACAGGCTAAAGCTCATGCGGACTCGGGAAGGTTCAAGATGGACACGGGAGAGGCTTATAGCGCTGCCTTGATCTTTTCCGCAAACTTGCGAATGTCGGAGCGCTGGTAGGGCTCGCGCAGGCCGTGCCCCCACACCGGGCCGGGCCAGCCGGGATCGCCTTCCGAGCGCGCGATAACATGCACGTGCAACTGCCGCACGATGTTGCCGAGCGCGCCGGTGTTGATCTTGGTGCAGCCGGTCACCCGCTTCAGCGCCAGCGCCACCATGTTGGTCTCGAAGGTCAGCATCGCCTGGTCGAGCGGCGTCATGTCGTGGATTTCCTCGATGCCCGGTCGCTGCGGCACCAGCAGCAGCCACGGCCAGCGGCGGTCGTTCATGACCCGCAATTCGCACAGGCCGAGCCACATCAGCTGTTCGCTGTCGGCTTCCAGCTGAGCGTCAAGCGTGAATCCGGCCTTGAGGCCCGGCAGCATCGGCGTTTCCCTCGCATTTTGACGTTTTTTGAACTTTATCGACGCTAGAGCGGCTACCGGGGGGCCGCAAGGGGCAGCAAGCAACATTGGCCGTCGTGGCGCTGATTGTGCGCGAAGAACCGAGGACCAGGGCATTGCATACGGTTGGCGCTGCCCCGCCGAGGTCGACAATTTTGACCGCAGCCACATTTTGTTCTTGCTTTGTGCCGGCAGCTATGCTACTAATGTCGCTATGGTGATTATTCGCACCAACGACCCGCCCGCCGAGGCGGGTTTTTGGTTTCAGCTTTCGCCGTCGCGCACGACCCCTATCATCCGCACTTGCATTTCATCGCCGGATTGCCGATATGGAGGCCGGGAGGTTGGTGGTGGACGGTCCACTCGCCAACCGGGTCAGGTCCGGAAGGAAGCAGCCCTAACGAGCCCGGAACGGGTCATTGTTCCAGCCTCCCGCCTCTTCGCCTTTTGCCCCGACATTGACGGCGCCAAGCCGTGCGGGCGAAACTATGCGCAGGAATCGGCCGCCTCCAGTGGCAGCCCTTGGAGCTTAACGGGCGAATGAGCGAAGCCGGAAACGACGCCGGGAAATCGGACAAGCCTGCCGCCTATCGCGTGCTGGCGCGCAAATACCGACCGTCGAATTTCTCCGAACTGATCGGCCAGGAGCCGATGGTCCGCACCTTGACCAATGCCTTTGCCACCGGCCGCATCGCCCAGGCCTGGATGCTGACCGGCGTGCGCGGCGTCGGCAAGACGACGACCGCGCGCATACTGGCGCGGGCCCTGAACTATAAAACAGCGACCGTCGACCAGCCTTCAGTCGACCTTGCCGTGCTCGGCGAGCATTGCCAGGCGATCATGGAAGGCCGCCATGTCGACGTCATCGAGATGGACGCCGCCTCGCATACCGGCATCGACGACATCAGGGACATCATCGAACGCGTGCGCTACGCCCCGGTATCGGCGCGCTACAAGGTCTACATCATCGACGAAGTGCACATGCTTTCCAACCAGGCCTTCAACGGCCTGCTGAAGACGCTGGAAGAGCCGCCGCCGCACGTCAAGTTCATCTTCGCCACCACCGAAATCCGCAAGGTGCCGATCACCGTCCTGTCGCGCTGCCAGCGTTTCGACCTCAGGCGCATCGATGCGGCAATGATCAAGGCCGACCTTGCCAGGATAGCGGGTCTGGAGGGCATCGAAGTCGAAGACGATGCGCTGGCGATGATCGCGCGCGCGGCCGAAGGCTCGATGCGTGACGCGCAGTCCATCCTCGACCAGGCGATCGCCCATGGCGGCGGCGCGGTCAGCGCCGAAGCGGTCCGCGCCATGCTGGGCCTGGCCGACCGTGCCCGCATCGTCGACCTGTTCGAACATGTCATGAAAGGCGACGTCGCCGCCGCGCTTGCCGAATTCCGTGCCCAGTACGATACCGGCGCCGATCCTGCCGCGGTGCTGACCGACCTTGCCGAGTTCAACCATCTGGTCACCCGTCTGCGCTTCGTGCCGGCTGCTGTCGACGACGCCTCGCTGTCCGAGGACGAGCGCCGGCGCGGCGCCGATTTCGCCAGGACGCTGTCGGTCAAGGTGCTGTCGCGGACATGGCAGATGCTTTTGAAAGGCATTCCCGAGGTGCAGACTTCCAACCGTCCAGTCAGCGCCGCCGAGATGGTGCTGATCCGGTTGGCGCATGCCGCCGACCTGCCGACGCTGGATGAGGCGCTGAAATCGCTGGAGAACGGCGTCTCCCTGCCGGGTGCCGCGCCGCGCGCGAATGGCGCGCCGGCAAGCCCTGGCCCCACAAATCATGGGCCTGCAAGCGGTAGTGCCGGTGCCGTGGCGCAGGCGCGGATGCCGACGGCCAATGGCGGCGCGCAGTCGATGCGCCTGGTCGAGTCCGAGCCGGTGCCGACCAATTTCGTTGCTCCGCCGGAGCCGGTGGTCGAGGCGCCGCCGGTGCCGGTGAAGTCGCTGGCCGACATTGTCGCCCTTGCCGACGCCCAGCGCGACATGGCCTTCAAGGTGCTGGTCAAGCGTTGCGTGCGCCTGGTGCGCATCGAGCCCGGCCGTATCGACGTCAGCCTGACCGACGATGCGCCGAAGATGCTGCTCAACGATTTGACCGCCAAATTGCGCGCCTGGACCGGCCGCAACTGGCTGGTGTCGCTGTCGAAGGAGGAGGGCGGCCAGACCTTGGCCGAGATGGAATCGACAAAGCGCGAAAACGCCTTCCTCGATGCCAAGAGCGATCCGACGGTCGCCGCCATCCTGGCGCGCTTTCCCGGCGCCAAGATCATCGACGTGCGCATTCCCGACGCGCCGGAAGCCGATGCGGCCGAGGGCGAAGTGCCGGTCGAGCCGCCGGCAGACGACGACGAAACCTGAAACAACCGGCACCAACTGCAAAGGACCGTGCGATGAAAGATCTTCTCGGCCTGATGGGCAAGGCAAAGGAAATGCAGGCCAAGTTCCAGGCCATGCAGGATGAGATCGCCACGCTGGAAGCCACCGGACAGGCCGGCGGCGGCCTGATTAGCGTGACGCTGACCGGCAAATTCGAGATGAAGTCGCTGAAGATCGACCCGTCGCTGTTCAAGGAGGACGAGGTCGAGATTCTCGAGGATCTGCTTCTCGCTGCCCACAACGACGCCAGGACCAAGGTCGAGCAAACCATGCAGGAAAAGACCAAGGCGCTGACCGCGGGACTGCCGATCCCGCCGGGAATGAAACTGCCCTTCTAAGGCTAATGCATGTCGCGCAAAAGTGTGCAGCGGTTTTGCGGTAACGACATGCATCGAAACAAGAACGTAAAGCGCGTCGCCTGAGGCCGGTCGAACGCGACGCGCTTTTAGTCAATCGGTATGCCGTTACAGTGGCCGAAGAGTGCAGCAGCCAGTGCTTGCTCTTCCGCCAGCTGTGTCTATTAGGCAACTCCCCACACTTAATAACGCTTTAGCCATCTTTTTGCCTGAAAGTGTCTCATTCTTGCCGCAACCAGGGGCGGGCTGGCAGCAGAATGAGGGGACGCCTGTTGATCTCTACCCGATGGAAGACGCCGTTGCGGCTCGGCGTCGTTATCTCGCCGCTGTTTTTGGCCGCTTGCAGTCAGACCGCCTCGCACGGCATGTCCAGCCTGACCGATGCCATTACGCCGGGTTTCCTGAGCTCGCGCTCCTACAATTCCACGCCGAAGGAAAAGGAGTGCCTGGAGCGGGCAATGTTCTTCGAGTCCAACCGGTCGAGCCGTGACGGCATGATTGCGGTCGGCACGGTGGTGATGAACCGGCTGCGGTCCGGCAAGCATGGCAACACCATCTGCCAGGTCGTTGGCGAGCGCGGCCAATTCGCGCCGGGCGTCATGACGCGGCCGATGAATTCGAAGGCGATGCCCGATGTCGAGGAAGCCGCCGCGGCGGTGCTCAAGGGCGAGCGCAAAGCCAAGCTGAAGAACACGATGTACTTCCACACCGCCGGCCTGCGCTTCCCCTACAAGAACATGCACTACACCATGGTCGCCGGCGGCAATGCCTTCTATGAAAAGCGCGGCCGCAACTGGCAGCCGCTGCCGGACGAACCGGTGGTCGCCGTGGCCCAGGCCAAGCCGCAAGCGCCTGCCGCTCAGGCCATACTTGTCGCCTCGGCCGAGCCGGCGCGCGACGCCAAGCCGACATTCGCCAAGGCGACCTATGTGACCGCCGCCGCATCGCAGCCGGCAAAGCAGACAAGGGTGACTGCCGGGATGGCGACCCCGGAGAGGGCGGCCCCAGAGAAGCCCACCCAAGAGAAGCCGGTGCTGGTGGCGCTGCAAGAACCAATGCAGGAGCCCGATGCGGCCCGTTTCGGTGGGACCGCGAGCGCACGGCCTGTCACCTCCTTCGAGGCAGCGCCGGCAGAGCCGACAATGTCGTTCGAGGCGACGCCCGAGAACACCGACGCCATCGGCGCGATGATCGCCGGCCAGACCCGGCCGCTGGAAGAAAACTGAGACGGTCAACGTCGGCGCCGCCGCTCATCTGGCTGCCGCCATCTTCTCCCCGTATAGTGACGGGAGAAGGACGCTGTGGCCAAGGATTTCGCCAATTTCCGGCGTCGCAAAAAAAGGGACCGAGGTTGCGGTCAGCCCTTTCTCCCCGCCGCTATACGGGGAGAAATGCCCGGCAGGGCAATGAGGGGCGGCGCAAACCTAAAGCGATTGCCTCTTTGCGCATCGAACATCCCGCGCCTCAGCAGTGTTCCAAAACCCGTTGAAAAATCCTGGAGCCTGATCCATTCCGATAGATCGGAATGGGGCTCTATCGTCTTGTTTGACCATGATCTTTTCCGAAAACCGGTTTCCACTTTTCGGGATCATGGTCTAAACCGGTGCGATGTCGAAGCGAATCGCCGGTCCCGAGATCGAACGCCTGATCCAGCTGCTGGCCAAGGTGCCGGGGCTCGGCCCGCGTTCGGCACGGCGCGCCGCGCTCCACCTCATCAAGAAGAAGGAGCAGCTGCTGGCGCCGCTCGCCGCCGCCATGGGCGAGGCGGTCGACAAGGTGCGCATCTGCTCGACCTGCGGCAATGTCGACACCTCCGATCCCTGCATGATCTGCACCGACCCGCGCCGCGACCCCACCACGCTCATCGTCGTCGAGGACGTGGCCGACCTTTGGGCGCTGGAGCGGGCGACCGCCATGAACGTGCGCTACCATGTGCTCGGCGGTACGCTGTCGCCGCTCGACGGCATTGGTCCTGATGAGCTCAACATCCGTTCGCTGGTCGATCGCGTCGCCGGCGGCGAAGTCAAGGAAGTGATCCTCGCCGTCAACGCCACGGTCGAGGGCCAAACCACCGCGCACTACCTCACCGACCAGCTTTCCGGCTTCGACATCAAGGTGACGCGGCTGGCGCATGGCGTTCCGGTCGGCGGCGAGCTCGATTATCTCGACGAAGGCACGCTGGCCGCCGCGTTGCGCTCGCGGACGGCGTTTTGAGGCGAGTGGCGGGGAGAGTGCGGATGATGGCTGCTGCGCATTTTTTAAGGCGGGCACTCTGTCACACCCCCCTCTGTCCTGCCGGACATCTCCCCCGCAAGGGGGGAGATCGGCAGCGTCAATCTCGCCGCCAATCTTTCAACGTCGAAAATTGGCGGAAGCAGAGGCGACAGCCAATCTCCCCCCTTGCGGGGGAGATGTCCGGCAGGACAGAGGGGGGTGGGACGGATCGCTGCTTTCACAAAATAGCCGTCGCGTTTCTTCTCGCCGCACTTGCCGCCTTCCTCCTCGCCACCCCCGTCTCCGCGGCAAAAATCGACGACCAGTTCCGCGCCTGGCTTGGCAACGACCTCTGGCCCGAAGCCAATGCCAAAGGCATCTCCAGGAAAACCTTCGATGCCGTCTTCGACGGCGTCAAGCCGAACCTCAAGCTGCCCGACCTGGTGCTGCCGGGCGAGAAGGCGACGACGCCGCGGAAGCAGCATCAGGCCGAGTTCGGTTCGCCGGGCGCCTATTTCGCCGAAAAGATAGTTCGCGCGGTCACCGCCGGCGGCCGCACCCGCGAGGCGGCCAACGCTAGGACCCTTGCGGCGATCGAGAAGCGCTATGGCGTGCCCGGCGAAGTGCTGCTGGCGATCTGGGGCCGTGAGAGCGGCTTCGGTGCGGCAAAGCTGCCCTACGACGCCTTCGAGGTGCTGGGCACCAAGGCGTTCATGTCGACGAAGAAAGAATTCTTCCGCACCGAGCTGCTGGCGGCGCTCGAGATCGTCGAGCGCGGGCTTGCCCCGGTCGGCGCGATAAAATCGTCCTGGGCCGGTGCGCTCGGTCAGCCGCAGTTCATGCCGACGTCGTTTCTGAAGCATGCCGTCGATTTCGATGGCGACGGCCGCACCGACATCTGGAATTCGAGGCCCGACATACTGGCGTCGATCGCCAATTATCTCGTGCATTATGGCTGGGTCAGGGGCCGCGGCTGGGGCTTCGAGGTGACGATACCGGACAGCGTCTCGTGCTCGCTCGAAGGTCCCGACCAGGGCAAGAAGATTTCGCAATGGGTTGATATGGGTATCAGGCGTGTGTCGGGTAAACCATTCCCGGCGAGTGAACTGAAGGCAGAAGGTTTTCTTTTGATGCCGGCCGGGCGCAGCGGCCCGGCCTTCATCGTGACCCCCAATTTCTACGTGCTGAAGCAGTACAACACCAGCGATCTCTATGCCCTGTTCATCGGCCATGGCGCCGATCGCATCGCCCATGGCGACAGCAATTTCTCGGGCAATTGGGGCGCGGTCGGCGGGCTCTACCGCTCCGACATCGCCGCCCTGCAGCGGGCGCTGGAGGCAAAGGGTTATGATGTCGGCAGCGCCGACGGCCTGCCCGGCTTCAAGACGCGCCGCTCGATCGGCAAATGGCAGGCCAGAAACGGCCGTTCCGCTACCTGCTTTCCCGACGCCGACCTGGTTACCGCGCTGAAATAGCCGGGTTTTCGCACCGCCGGTCTGGCCCAATCGACCGTTCTGCAAATGCTCGTTGCCGCGCTCGAAACCGCCGGATATGGTGAGCCGGAACTGCACAAAAATTGCCAAGACAATGGTCCGGGGATCACCGTTCGACGCGGCAAGAAAATGCCACAACCCTGAGCCGGGAACTCAGGTCAACAAAAACAGGGAACAGTTAAAATGATGATGGAAAAGTTTGCTCTACGCTCCCGCTTCTTGCTCGCGGGCGCGGCCATGTCCGCGCTGCTTCTGGCCGCTGCGCCTGCCTTCGCGGTCACGCCCGCCGACACGCTGGTCGAAGGTTTCGCCATCGACGACATCATCTCCATGGATCCGGGCGAGGCATTCGAATTGTCGACCGCCGAAATCACCGGCAACACCTACGATCTTCTGGTGCGCCTCGACCTCAGCGACACCTCCAAGGTCAAGGGCGATCTCGCGGAAAGCTGGAGCGTCTCCGACGATGGCCTGACCTACACATTCAAGCTCAAGCCCGGCCTCAAATTCGCTTCCGGCAATCCGATCACGGCGGCGGACGTCGCCTATTCGTTCGAGCGCGCGATCAAGCTCGACAAGAGCCCGGCCTTTATTATCGGCCAGTTCGGCATCGATGGCGGCAACGTCACCGAGAAGGCCAAGGCCGTTGATGATACGACGTTCCAGTTCACCGTCGACAAGGCCTATGCGCCGAGCTTCGTGCTGAACTGCCTGTCGGCGACGGTCGCCTCGGTGGTCGACGCCAAGCTGGTCAAGGAGCATGTCGCCGCGGTCACGCCGAGCGCCGACTACAAATGGGACAATGATTTCGGCAATGCCTGGCTGAAGACCGGCTATGCCGGCTCCGGCGCCTTCAAGCTGCGCGAATGGCGCGCCAACGAGGCCGTCGTGCTGGAACGCAACGACAATTACAACGGCGAGAAGGCCAAGCTTGCCCGTGTCATCTATCGCAACATGAAGGAAAGCTCGGGCCAGCGCCTGGCGCTGGAAGCCGGCGACATCGATGTCGCCCGCAATCTCGAGCCGAACGATCTCGACGCCATCGCCAAGAATGCCGACCTCACCACCACCAGCGCGCCGAAGGGCACGGTCTATTACATCAGCCTCAACCAGAAGAACGCGAACCTCGCCAAGCCCGAGGTTCGCCAGGCGTTCAAATATCTGGTCGACTACGATGCCTTGAGCACGACCATCCTCAAGGGCATCGGCGAGATCCATCAGACCTTCCTGCCCAAGGGCGTACTCGGCGAGCTGGACGAAAATCCGTTCAAGTTCGACGTCGCCAAGGCCAAGGAACTGCTCGCCAAGGCGGGTCTCGCCGACGGCTTCAGCGTCACCATGGACGTGCGCACCGGCCAGCCGACGACGGGCATGGCGGAATCGATCCAGCAGACGTTGGGACAGGCCGGCATCAAGCTGGAGATCATCCCCGGCGACGGCAAGCAGACGCTGACCAAATACCGCGCCCGCAACCACGACATCTATATCGGCCAGTGGGGCCAGGACTATTTCGACCCGAATTCCAATGCGCAGACCTTTGCCAGCAACCCGGACAATTCGGATGAAGGCAAGACCAAGACGCTGGCCTGGCGCAACGCCTGGGACATTCCGGACCTGACCAAGCAAACGGAGGCCGCCCTGCTCGAGAAGGACGCGGCCAAGCGCGCCACAATGTACCAGGATCTCGAGAAGAAGATCCTCGACACCAGTCCTTTCGTCATCATCCACCAGCAGCTGGAAGTGGCCGGCCTGCGCAAGAACCTCAAGGGCTTTGCGCTCGGCCCGAGCTTCGACACCAACTTCGTCGGCCCCGTCTCGAAGGAGTGACGCCGGCGGACGCGCCGTATGAGTGTGGCTGAAAGCGAAGTGACGGCAGGGCGCGGCGGCGCCCGCGCCGTTGCCGTGGCCTCATCGATCGCCCGGTTCCTGGTCATCGCGATAACGACCTATCTCGGTCTGCTCGCGGTGACCTTCTTCATCGGCCGTGTCATCCCGATCGACCCGGTGCTGGCGGTGCTCGGCGACCGGGCGCCGGCCAATGTCGTCGAACGAACGCGCCGCGAGATGGGCCTCGACCTGCCGCTGGTCGAGCAGTTCTACATCTATGTCAAACATGCCCTGAACGGTGATTTCGGCACCTCGGTGCTGACCACCAATCCGGTGATGACCGATATCCGCCGCGCCTTTCCCGCGACGCTCGAACTGGCGACGCTGGGAACATTGATCGGTTCGGTGATCGGCGTGCCGCTTGGCGTGCTGGCCGCGGTGCGGCGCGGCAGCGTCATCGACCAGGTCGTGCGGATCATCGGCCTTGTCGGCTATTCCGTGCCGATCTTCTGGCTGGGGCTGCTGGCGCTGGTTCTGTTCTACGCCAAGCTGCAATGGGTCGCCTTTCCCGGCCGCCTCGATGTCGTCTACGAATACACCTTCACGCCGATTACCGGCTTTTACCTGCTGGATGCACTCTGGCAGCGGCAGTGGGACGTATTTGCCGATGCCTTCCGCCACATCATCCTGCCGGCCTCGCTGCTCGGTTATTTCTCGCTCGCCTATATCAGCCGCATGACGCGCTCCTTCATGCTGAACGAACTCACCCAGGAATACATCGTCGCGGCACGAGCCAAGGGCCTGTCGGAAACGCGCATCATCTGGGGTCACGCGCTGCGCAACGCCGCTGTACCGATGGTTACGGTGATCGCTCTGTCGTATGCCGGGCTGCTCGAAGGCTCGGTGCTGACCGAGACGGTGTTTTCGTGGCCGGGCATCGGCCTCTACATCACCAACTCGCTGCAGAACGCCGACATGAATGCCGTGCTCGGCGGCACCATCATCATCGGCTCGGTCTTCATCGCCATCAATCTATTCTCCGACCTGCTCTACCGGGTGCTCGATCCCAGGACCAAGGCAGGATGAGGACGAAGGCAGGATGAGCACGGAAGCGATTCAAACCCGCCGCGACTGGCTGCTCAGCGAGCGGCCGGCGTCGCGCGTGCAGGCAAGGCTCGGCCGCGCCTATGTGGCCTGGCGACGCTTTTCGGCCAACCGGCTGGCATTTCTCGGCCTGCTCATCATCATCGCCTTGCTGTTGGTCGCAGCCTTCGCCGATGTGCTGGCGCCCTATTCGCCGACATTCGGCGACCTCAAGGGCTCGCGGCTGCTGGCGCCGAGTGCGTCGCACTGGTTCGGTACCGACGATCTCGGCCGCGATATCTATTCGCGCATCATCTTCGGCTCGCGCTGGACACTCTACGTCGTCATTCTGGTTGCCATCATCGCCGCGCCCATCGGCTTGCTGGTCGGCACCGTCGCCGGCTATGCCGGCGGCTGGACCGATGCGATCCTGATGCGCATCACCGACATCTTTCTCGCCTTTCCGAAGCTGATCCTGGCGCTGGCCTTCGTCGCCGCGCTCGGCCCCGGCATCGAAAACGCCGTGCTCGCCATCGCCATCACCTCGTGGCCGCCCTATGCCCGCATCGCGCGCGCCGAAACGCTCACGGTGCGCAATTCGGACTACATCAAGGCCGTGCAACTGATGGGCGCCTCGCCGTTCCGCATCGTGCTCCGCCACATAATGCCGCTCTGCATCTCCTCGCTGATCATCAGGGTGACGCTCGACATGGCCGGCATCATCCTGACCGCCGCCGGTCTCGGCTTCCTCGGTCTCGGCGCGCAGCCGCCGCTGCCGGAATGGGGCGCGATGATCGCGTCCGGCCGCCGCTTCGTGCTCGACCAGTGGTGGGTTGCGGGCGCGCCGGGCTTTGCCATTCTCATCGTCAGCCTCGGCTTCAACCTGCTCGGCGACGGCTTGCGCGACGCGCTCGATCCCCGAAGCGGTGACCAATGAGCACGCTTCTCGAAGTCGACGACCTGCGCGTTACCTTTCCGACGCGCACCGGCCGGCTCGAGGCGGTGGGCGGCGTTTCGTTCTCGCTCGGCCGCGAGCGGCTCGGCATCGTCGGCGAGAGCGGATCGGGCAAATCGCAGACCGGCCGCGCCATCATGGGCGTCACCCCGCCGCAGGCCGAGGTGACCGCGAAGACGCTCGCTTTCGACGGCATCGACCTGCTGGCCGCCTCGCCGCGCGAGCGCCGCGCGCTGCGCGGCAAGCGTATCGCCATGATCCTGCAGGATCCGAAATATTCGCTGGACCCGGTGATGAGCATCGGCCGCCAGATCGTCGAGACGCTGCGCACGCATGAGAAGGTCTCCAAGGCCGAAGCCCGCGAGCGCGCGCTTGCCATGCTGGAGGCTGTGCAGATCCGCGATCCGGCCCGTGTCTTCGACCTGCATCCGCATGAGGTTTCCGGCGGCATGGGCCAGCGCGCCATGATCGCCATGATGCTGATCGCCGGGCCGGAGATGATGATCGCCGACGAGCCGACCTCGGCACTCGACGTCACCGTGCAGCTCGACGTGCTCGGCATCCTCGACAGGCTGGTCAGCGAGCGCGGCATGGGGCTGATCTTCATCTCGCACGATCTGCGCCTGGTCTCGTCCTTCTGCGATCGTGTCATCGTCATGTATGCCGGCAAGGTCGTCGAACAGCTCAAGGCCTCGGAGCTCGGCCGCGCCCAGCATCCCTATACGCGCGGCCTGCTCAACTGCATGCCCAAGATCGGCGCCGACCGCCACCCGTTGCCGGTGCTCGACCGCAAGCCGGAGTGGGCGGCATGACGGCAGCCCTTTCCGTCGACAGGCTGGAGGTGATGTTCGACCGCTTCCGCGCGCTGAAAGGCGTCAGCCTCGAGGTGCAATCCGGTGAATCGTTCGGCCTCGTCGGCGAATCCGGCTCCGGCAAGTCGACCCTTCTCAGGGCAATCGCCGGCCTGGCGCCGGCCGCATCAGGCACCATTACCGTCAACGGCAAAACGCTCGGCGCGCGCCGCGACAAGGCGTTTTATCGCGAGGTGCAGATGGTGTTCCAGGACCCGTACGGCTCGCTGCACCCACGCCAGACCGTCGACCGCCTGCTGCAGGAGCCACTCGCCATTCACGGCTTCGCTGACGGTGAAAAGCGCATCCAGCGGGCGCTGGACGAGGTCGGCCTGGGCACTGGATTCCGCTTCCGTTATTCGCATCAATTGTCGGGCGGACAGCGCCAGCGCGTGGCGATCGCGCGCGCCCTGATCCTCGAACCCTCGATCCTGCTGCTCGACGAACCCACCTCGGCGCTCGACGCTTCGGTGCAGGCCGAAGTGCTGAACCTGTTGGAGGAGATCCGGCGGCGCCGCAAGCTGACCTTCCTGATGGTCAGCCACGACCTCGCTATCATCACTCACATGTGCGAGCGGCTGATGGTGATGCAGAACGGCGAAGCGATGGAGAATCTGACGGCGGACGATCTTGTCGAACGCCGTGTCACCAAGGATTATACGCGCAATTTGCTGAGGGCCAGCGAGGGGTTTGTCAGGACGGCATGAGCGACGGGCGTTCGGTTGCTGACGCCGACCGGCAGGCCCAATCGCCCGGCGGCGGTGCCAACTTGAGGAAAAACTGAAATAAGCCCAGAAGAGTCTCAACAGCCATCAAACGAGAGCGGGCGCCGGCCCGGCGAGGGGTACGATGACAAATTCAGCCATTTCCGAACGCAAGAACCAGTCGATTTCCCGCGGCGTCGGCATGACCACTCAGATCTATGCCGATCGCGCCGAAAATTCGGAGATCTGGGACGTCGAAGGCCACCGCTATATCGATTTCTCGTCCGGCATCGCTGTCGTCAACACCGGCCACCGTCACCCTAGGGTGATCGAAGCGGTCAAGGCGCAGCTCGACCGTTTCACCCACACCTGCTACCAGGTCGTGCCTTATGAGAGCTATATCAGGCTGGCAGAACGGCTGAACGGCATGCTCCCCGGCAAGTTCGACAAGAAGACGATTTTCGTCACCACCGGCGCCGAGGCGGTCGAGAACGCGATCAAGATCGCCCGCAATGCCACCGGCCGGCCGGCGGTCATCGCCTTTTCCGGCGGCTTTCACGGCCGCACCTTCATGGGCATGGCGCTGACCGGCAAGGTCGTGCCCTACAAGGTCGGCTTCGGCGCCATGCCGGCGGACGTCTTCCATGCGCCGTTCCCGGTGGCGCTGCACGGCGTCTCGGTCGCCGATTCGCTGGCCGCGCTTGACCGGCTGTTCAAGGCCGATGTCGATCCGGCCCGCGTCGCCGCCATCATCGTCGAGCCGGTGCAGGGTGAGGGCGGCTTCTACGAGGCGCCGCGCGACTTCATGACCGCATTGCGCAAGATCTGCGACCAGCACGGCATGCTGTTGATCGCCGACGAAGTGCAGACCGGCTTTGCCCGCACCGGCAAGATGTTTGCCATGGACCACCACGAGGTGGCGGCCGACATCACCACCATGGCCAAGAGCCTGGCCGGCGGCTTCCCGCTGGCGGCCGTCACCGGGCGTGCCGAGATCATGGATGCGCCGAGCCCCGGCGGGCTCGGCGGCACCTATGGCGGCAGCCCGATCGGCGTCGCCGCGGCGCATGCGGTGCTCGACGTCATCGATGAGGAGAAGCTCTGCGACCGCGCCAACACGCTAGGCAACCGTCTGAAGCAGCGCCTGCAATCGATCCACGACGAAGCGCCTGAGATTGTCGATATCCGAGGACCCGGCTTCATGAACGCGGTCGAGTTCAACGATGTGACGAAGGGGCTGCCGTCGTCGGAACTCGCCAATGCGGTGCGGCTGAAGGCGCTCGACAAGGGCCTGATCCTGCTGACCTGCGGCGTCTACGGCAACGTCATCCGCTTCCTCGCGCCGATCACCATCCAGGACGCCGTCATGAACGAAGCGCTCGACATCCTCGAAAGCTCGATCCGCGAAGTTCGCGCCGCCTGAGCTATCCGGCCGCTCTTGCAGGCTCTGCCTGCTGGAAGGCGGCGAGCGCCGCCTTCAGCCCGTCGGGCCCGGTCGCGACAATCTGCGGCGACGGCGAAAAGCCGGCGCCGAGCATCTTGCGGCCAAGCATATGGTCGCCGGGCCGGTTGACCGATTCGATGCCGAGCAGCCGGCTTGCGGCGTAGTGGTAGATCGAGAATTTGTTTTCGGCCACGTCGCCCAGCACGACATGGCTGTCGCCGCCCGCAATCAGGCCGACCATCTGCAGCTTCATGTCGCCGATATCGGACCAGAACCACGGCACCGCCGAGTAATTGTCGGCATGGCCGATGATGGTGCGCGCGGCGAGCCGCGCCTGGTCTGTGGCGTTCTGCACCGATTCCAGCCGCACATCGCCGCCGGTGAACCAGTGCCGGTAGGAGGCGGCGTCGCCGATGGCGAGGATTTCCGGCACCGACGTGCGCATCTGCTGGTCGACGCGGATGCCGTTGGCGATGGCAATACCGGCGGCTTCGGCCAATTCGACATTCGGCACGACGCCAATGCCGATGACGACCATCTGTGCCGGCAATCTCTCGCCGGACGAGGTGATTGCAGCCGAAACACGGCCGTTCTCGCCCTCCAGCCGTTCGATGGTGGTGCCGGTGAGGACGCGCACACCGGTGGCTTCCAGCCGCTTGCGCACATGGCCGGCGATGACCGGCGCCACGGCGCGGCCGAGCAGTCGGTCGACCGCCTCGACCAACGTGACCTTGCGGCCGGCGGCGGTGAGCGTCGCGGCAATCTCCAGGCCGATGAAGCCGCCGCCGAGGATGACGGCCTCCTCGCTTTGCGCGCTCAATTCGCGGATCAGGCGGGCATCGCCGAGCGAGCGCAGCGACACAACGCCGGAAAGCTCCGAACCCGGCAGCGGCAGCAGGCGCGGCCGCGCGCCGGTGGCGAGGACCAGCCGCTCGAACGGCAACACGCCGCCGCCCGATATCTCCAGCCTGCGGCCGCCTGCATCGATGCGCTCGACCCCGATGCCTGGCCGGAAGTCGATGGCGCTGCCGGTATAAAAAGCCTCGCCGCGCAGCGGCTGCGGCTTTGCTTGCTGATCCTTGATGAAGGTCTTCGACAGCGGCGGCTTGTGGTAGGGCAATTCGTTTTCGTCGCCGACCAGGATCACCGGCCCGTCATAGCCCTCTTCGCGCAGGCTGGCAGCCGCTTGCACGCCCGCATGACCCGCACCGACAATGACAACCCCGTTCTTCATAACAGCCCGATTCCTCATCCAAATCTAGGACGTCCCGCCAGGTGGCGATTGTCCGGCGCCGCCGCAAGAGCGCCGATCCGGGTCGCACCCGGAACGGCCGCCTGTCAATCGCTTCATGCGCCGGCATTCCGGATAGATCGGCGTTAAAGTTGACAGTTCTAGTTTAGAATAATTCTAAACTGTTGTTTCAATTGAATTTTTTCTAGACCACCAGTTGACATCCGGCGTCTTCGCCGTTTTATGGAAGCTCGCGCGTCAGCGCATCCCTTTGATGTCTGGGCCTTGAACCCTTTCGATTGGAGGCATTTCGGTGTCTTTCTTCCGCGAACCGCGCGATGGCGCGACCCTTCTTTGCCCGCTGGCAACTGCCCGCCGCGGCGCCGGCATTTCATTGATTCCCGAGGAGAGACAGTCATGAGAACGATGATCACGGCGCGGTATGGCGGCAGGCTTGCGGCGATCGGCGCCACCGCGATGCTCACGGCGGCGGTGTTCGTGCTGCCGGCAAAGGCGCAAACCGATGCCAAGGCGGTCATCAAGACCTATTCCGACATTGCGCTCGCTAAATACGAGGATTCGCTGATCACGGCCGAGGCGCTCGACAAGGCTGTCGATGCACTGCTCGCCAAGCCATCGGTCGAAACGCTGAACGCCGCCCGCGAGGCCTGGAAGGCGTCGCGCGTTTCCTATCAGCAGACCGAGGTCTATCGCTTCGGCAATGCGATCGTCGATGACTGGGAAGGCAAGGTGAACTCTTGGCCGCTCGACGAGGGCTTGATCGACTATGTCGCCAAGGGCTACGGCACCGAGTCGGACGCCAACGCGCTCTATACCGCCAATGTGATCGCCAACAAGTCGATCGAGATCAACGGCAAGAAGGTCGACGCTACCAATCTGACGCCGGAGTTCCTCTCCGGCACCCTGCAGGAAGCCGGCGGCATCGAGGCCAATGTGGCGACCGGCTATCACGCCATCGAATTCCTGCTATGGGGCCAGGACCTGCACGGCACCGGTCCTGGCGCCGGCGAGCGGCCCTACACCGATTACGATCTTGCCAATTGCACCGGCGGCAATTGCGACCGTCGCGGGCAGTACCTGAAATCGGCGAGCGACCTTCTGGTTTCCGATCTCAAGGACATGGTCAACGACTGGAAGGAAGGCGGCGCCGCCCGCAAGAACCTTGTCGATGGCGAGCCGAACGCCGCCATTTCGACCATCTTCACCGGCATGGGCTCGCTGTCCTATGGCGAGCTCGCCGGCGAGCGGATGAAGCTCGGCCTCTTGCTGCACGATCCGGAAGAGGAGCACGATTGTTTCTCCGACAACACCTACAATTCCCATCTCAATGACGCCGTCGGCATCCGCGCCGCCTATCACGGCAGCTACACGCGGCTTGACGGCACTGTCGTCGAGGGGCCGTCTGTGGCCGACATGGTCAAGGCGGCCGATCCGGCGATCGACAAGGAATTGTCGGACAAACTGGATGTCACCGTCGCCAAGATGGAGGCCATCAAGGCGCGGGCGCTTGCCGGCGAGGCCTATGACCAGCAGATCGGAGAGGGCAACACGGAAGGCAATGCCACCGTGCAGGCGGCGATCGACGCGCTGGTCGATCAGACCAAGTCGATCGAACGCGCCGTCGGTACCCTGAAGCTCAATGCCATAGCCTTCGAGGGATCGGACAGCCTCGATTCACCGGACAAGGTGTTCCAGTAAACTATCGAAACCACCAGCCACGCGGCGCAATGAGCGCCGTCAGCCAGAGCGCCAAATGCTGATCTGCCATTGCAACATCATCACCGAAAAGGAGATAGAGCAGACGATCGTCGGACTGCTGGATGAGGACCCTTGGCAGCTTATCGTGCCGGCGAAGGTCTATCATGCCATGCACAAGCGCGGTCGCTGTTGCGGCTGCTTCCCAAATGTGGTCGAAACGATCATTCGGGTCACCGAAAATTACCACACCCGCTCGGCGGCGAGCGGCGTGGACATTGTTTCACACCTGGATCGCGTCAGAGGCCTGCGCGTCCAATACGGGAGCAGAACCCATGAAAGGCGAACAGCAGATCATAGAGCGGCTTAACGAGGCTCTGTTTCTGGAACTTGGAGCGGTCAATCAGTACTGGGTGCATTTCCGGCTGCTGGAAGACTGGGGATACGCCAAGCTGGCGAAGAAGGAACGCGCCGAATCGATCGAGGAAATGCACCATGCCGACCGGCTCGTGGCGCGCATCATTTTCCTCGAGGGCCATCCGAACCTGCAGTCCGTGGCGCCGCTGCGCATCGGGCAGAATGTCAAGGAAGTGCTCGAATCCGATCTTGCCGGCGAATATGACGCGCGCACTGCCTACAAGCGGTCGCGCGAGATCTGCAACGAGGCAGGCGACTACGTGACGATGAAGCTGTTCGAGGAATTGCTGACTGACGAGGAAGTTCACATCGACTTCCTCGAGACGCAACTCGATCTGCTGGCCTCGATCGGCGAAGAAAAGTATGGCCAGCTCAACGCGGCGTCGGCCGACGAGGCGGAATAAGGACATGCGGGAATGCGGCGCACCCTAGATTTCATGCGCCGCTTGCGGCCGGCCGAGCATTGCGGCCCGCCGCCTCAGAAGAAGCCGCGATACGGAATGGTTCGCGGCGCTTTTCTTGCCGTGGTGGCGACGCTCACAGCCTCGGCGCTGGCCGGAGCGCCGCAACCGGCGGGCCTTGCCACCAGCCGCACCGATCTGGCGCCGAAGGATCTGGCGCGCGTCATCGCCATTACCAGGCCGACCAGCGATTTCTCCAAGCCCGAGCAATTCGAGCTAATGCAGGGCGGCGCCGGCACCTCGAAGAAGGACGTCAACAAGGACGCCTTCTCGCAATCCTCTGCCAACATCAGCTTCGAGGAAGAGGGCACCTTCAAGCTCGGCAACGCCATTTTCCGCAAGAACTGGGTGTCCTCGCCATCCTCGACACAGGCCTCGGATGGGCTCGGTCCGCTGTTCAATGAGCGCGGCTGCCAGAACTGTCATCTGAAGGACGGCCGCGGCCATCCGCCCGAAGGCGACAGCGGCACCACCTCGATGTTCCTGCGCCTGGCAAGGCAAGCCAGTACCGAGGAGGAGGAAGCCGCGCTCGCCGATCACAAGGTGCTCAACTTCCCCGACCCGGTCTATGGCACGCAATTGCAGGAATTGGCGGTACCCGGCCTGCAGGGCGAGGGCAGGATGCATGTCGACTATCAGGACGAGAAGGTGAAATTGGCGGATGGCAGCACGGTGTCGCTGCGCAAGCCGAGCTATTCGGTCGAGGGCCTCGCCTACGGGCCGCTCGACCCGCACACCACGCTGTCGCCGCGCATGACGCCGCCGATGATCGGCCTCGGCCTGGTCGAGCAGATCGCTCCTGCCGACATCCTTGCGCGTGCCGATGCGGCCGACCGCGATGGTGACGGGATTTCCGGCAGGCCCAACATAATACGTGACGGCAGCAGCGGTGAACTGACGCTCGGCCGTTTCGGCTGGAAGGCGCAGGTGGCATCGATCCGCCAGCAATCGGCGGATGCTTTTGCCGGTGATATCGGCATTTCGACGCCCGAGGTGCCGAAGCACTGGGGCGATTGCACCTCCGGAGAAAAGACCTGCCTTGCCCTGCCTAACGGTGTGCAGGAGCGCCTCGGTCCGGTCGAAGCGCCGCCGCCGATCATGGACCTCGTTACCTTCTATTCGCAAAACCTTGCCGTGCCGGCCCGGCGCGGTCTCGACAGACCGGACGTGCTCGCCGGCAAAAAACTGTTCTACGATATGGGCTGCATCTCCTGCCATACGCCGAAATTCGTCACCCGTCGCGGCACCCCGAATAAGGCGCAGGCCTTCCAGCTGATCTGGCCGTATTCCGATTTCCTGCTGCACGACATGGGACCAGGCCTTGCCGACGGGCAGGCGGTGGGCGAGGCCACGGGAAGCGAATGGCGCACGCCGCCGCTGTGGGGCATCGGGCTCACCCAGACCGTCAGCGGCAACACCTTCTTCCTGCATGACGGGCGCGCGCGCAGCCTGGCCGAGGCGATCCTGTGGCATGGCGGCGAGGGCCAGAAGGCGCGTGACCGCTTTGCCGCCGCTGATGCGGCCGATCGCGATGCGCTGGTCAAATTTCTGGAGTCGCTCTGATGCCGAAGCGTCTTGCGCTTGCGCTCGCTCTGCTGGTCCTCAACGGTGCGCTGCCAGCATCCGCGGCGGTGAAGGCTTCGGATGTGATCCAGCGGGCGACCGACGGCTTCGTCCGCCCGGCCTATGCCAGGCTGCATGACCATGCGGACAGCTTGGCGAAGATCATGCACGCGCTTTGCCAGGCGCCCTCGCAAGACAATCTCGATGCGGCACGCGCCGAATTCTCGGGTGTCGTGGATGCCTGGTCGGTGGTGGAAATCATCCGTTTCGGGCCGATCTCCGAAAACAACCGGCTTGAGCGCATGCTGTTTTGGCCGGACCGCAAGAGCATCGGCCTGAAGCAGGTGCAGGCAGCACTTGCCGGCAAGGATCCGACAGCCGCCGATCCGGCCCAGCTGGCGACAAAGAGCGTCGCCATGCAAGGGCTCGGCGCACTGGAATTCGTGCTCCATGGGGACGGCGCCGATCAATTGGCCGGCAGGGACGCCGCCTATCGCTGCGCCTACGGTGCGGCCATTGCCGGCAATATCGAGGCAATCGCCGGCGAGGTCAGCGATGCCTGGACCAAGCCCGACGGTTTTGCCGCGCTCTGGGCCAATCCGGGTCCGCAGAACGCGCTCTATCACGGCGGCACCGAAGCGGTGACCGAACTGGTCGGCGTCTTCATCAACGAGCTGAAAATGGTGCGCGACGTGCGCCTGAAAGGCTTCCTGGGCGCCAAGCCGGAGGCCGACAAACCGAAACAGGCGATCTATTGGCGCTCGCAAAACACCGCCCGCTCGCTGACCGGGAACCTGGCGGGCATGGACGCGCTGTTCCAGGCCTCGCAGCTTGGCGACGCGCTGCCGCCCGATGCGCGCTGGATGGCGGAATCGGTTCACATCCAGCTCACCAACGGGATCGAGGCGGCCAAGGCGATCAGGGGTCCGATCGACAAGGCACTTGCCGATCCGGCGCTGCGCCGCAAGCTCGATTATTTCTCGCTGGTGACATCCAGCCTGACGACCCTGATCGGAACCAGGCTGACCGCCGAATTTGGCCTGACCGCCGGGTTCTCGTCACTGGACGGCGACTGATCATGAGGACGCCGCTGATCGATCGGCGCGATTTCCTGAGGGCCGCAGGCGCTGGTTTCGTAGCGGCGATGGCGCCGTCGGCCTGGGCAAAGACACTCGACGCCGACGCGGTCTTCGCCACCGCTTTCGTCAAGCGCGACGGCAGCTATGGCGCGGCCGTCCTGTCCGAGGCCGGCAAGTTGTTGCACACGATCGATCTGCCCGATCGGGGCCACGACGTTACTTTCGACCCGGTGTCGAAGCGGTCGGTGGTGTTTGCCAGGCAGCCGGGCACCTTTGCTGTCGTCTTTGACCATACCGGCCGCGATGAACCGCAGACCATTGCCAGCGTTGCCGGCCGACATTTTTTCGGCCATGGCGTGTTCTCGGCCGACGGCACGCTGCTCTACGCCACCGAGAACGATTTCGACAATGCCGCCGGCGTGGTCGGCGTCTATGACGCGCATGCGAAATTCAAGCGCATCGGCGAGTTCCCGACCTACGGCATGGGCCCACACGAGCTTTTGCTGCTTTCCAATGGCAGGACGATTGCTGTGGCTAATGGCGGCATCGAGACGCATCCGGATTATGGCCGCGCAGAGCTCAATATCGCAACGATGAAGCCGTCCTATGTTCTGGTCGACCGCCTTACCGGCGATCTCACCGAAAAGCACGAATTGCCGCCGGCGCTGCACCAACTGTCGATCCGCCATATGGATGCCGACCGGTCCGGCACCGTCTGGTTCGGCTGTCAATACAGGGGGCCGGGTACCGATCGTCCCCCGCTGGTCGGCCGCGCGCCGCGCGGCAAGGACTTGCAATTGCTCGACATGTCGCAAGACGTGCTCTCCGGCTTCAGGAACTATATCGGCTCGGTCGCCGCCAACCCTGCCGCCGGCACCATCGCCGTGTCTTCGCCTGAGGGGAATTCGCTTGCCGTGATCGACACCGCCAGCAGCCGCATCGTCGCTACCAAGGCGCTGGTCGAGGTCTGTGGCGTGGCGCCCGATGGGAAAAGCTTCATGGCGACGACGGGCGCCGGCGAAATTGTCGAGGGCGGTGGCACGATCCGTTCCGAGCCGGACTATGTCTGGGACAATCACGTGCTGCGTATCGAGCAGATCGGCTAATCCTGGCAACGGTTTGTGGCAGTTGCGTTCGTCGAAACTTACCTTCTTGGACCCACACTCCAAGCAAGTCGCCTGAAGATTTGTGGATATTCCCCTTGCGGGGATCAGCCTTGGCGGGCAGAGGGAGGCTGCTTTCGAAACTGTCTCAACCGGGCGCTTCATGAAGTTGCTTGCCATCGACTGTGCCGCCAATCTCTGCGCCGCCTGCGTCTACGACGCGGCGGCCGGGAAAGAACTCGGCCGTTCGGTGCTCGATCTCGGCAAGGGTCATGCCGAGCATCTGATGGGTGTCATCGAAGGGGCGTTGAAGGCGGCCGGAACGGACTTTACCGGCCTCGGCGCCATTGCCGTTGCGACCGGTCCGGGCTCCTTCACCGGTCTGCGCGTCGGCGTCTCGGCGGCGCGCGGCCTTGCGCTGGCGCTGAAAATCCCCGCGATCGGCGTGACGACTCTGGAGGCGTTGGCCGCAGAGGCCGCAGCGATATTTCCCCGCCGCGCCGTGCTCGCCGCGCTCGATGCAGGCCGCGAGGAGATCCATGCGGCGCTTTACGATGAGAGGTCGGTTCTGATCTATGGTCCGGCTGTGACCACGCTCTCGCAAGCCGCAGCCATGGCGACCGACATCTCTCCGGTTCTGGCGGGCACGGCGGCAACCCAAATTGCCGCGGCGGCCGGGCGCAGCTTCGATCTCGGCGGGACGGCGGCCACCGCCGACATCGCCGTCTATGCCCATCGGGCCGCAGCCAAGGGCGAGGGCGAAAAGCCGAAACCGCTCTATCTGCGCGGCGCCGACGCCAAGCCGCAGGCCGGCTTTGTTTTATCGAGGCAAAAAAACTGATGCGCATTCCGTTCCTCCAGCCGCGCCGCAGGGACTATGCGCTCGAGCCGCTGACAATTGCCGACAGCGCGGCCATGTCGGTGCTGCATCGCGAGGATTTCGCGCGGCCGTGGACCGACGACGAATTCGCCGCACTGCTCGAGCAGGACACCGTGTTCGGCTATGCCGCGCGCGAGACCGGACAGGGCGCCAAGCCGCCGGTCGGCTTCGTGCTGGCGCGGCTGGCGGCCGGCGAGGGGGAGGTCCTGACGGTCGCGGTGGCACCCTCGCATCGGCGCCGGGGGCTCGGCTGGCAATTGATGGATGCGGTGCTGCGCGAATTGCACGCACAGCGCGCCGAGGCACTTTTCCTCGAGGTCGACGAGACCAACGTCGCTGCGATCGCGCTCTATCGGCGGCTTGGCTTCCGCGAGGTCGGCAAGCGCGCCAACTATTACAAATCGCCGGAACACGGCCCGACCGGCGCGCTTGTCATGCGCCGCGATCTTCGCTAGCCAAACGCCGGGGTGGTGCGGATGATCGGAAAAATCAGGATTTTCCTGGCGCTGGGGCTGGTTGTCGTCGGCTCATTGGTGCTTGTGCCGCTGCAGGTCCTGTCGATGAGGACCGGGCTCTGGCGCGAGACCTTCATCCTGAAGATCTGGCACAGGATGATCGTCAGGGCGCTGGGGCTGCGCATCCATGTCAAGGGGGCGCTGTCCGGCCAGCGCCCATTGCTGATTGCCGCCAACCACATCTCCTGGACCGACATCATGGTACTGGGGTCGATGGTCGACGTGACGTTCATCGCCAGGGCCGACATGGCCGGCTGGCCGTTGATCGGCATGCTGTCGAAGCTGCAGCGCACTGTCTTCATCGAACGTGAGCGCAAACGTTCGTCGGGCGACCAGGCGAGCGAGATCGCCGGCCGCATGGCTAAGGGCGACGCCATGGTGCTGTTTGCCGAAGGCTCGACCGGCGACGGCAACATGATCCTGCCGTTCAAGAGTACGCTGTTCGGCGCCGCTACAATGGCGATTGCGGAAGGGGCGGCCGAACAGGTCTTCATCCAGCCGGTGGCGATCGTCTATACGCGCCTGCATGGCGTGCCGCTCGGCCGCCGGCATCGGCCGGTTGCCGCCTGGATCGGCGATGAAGAGCTGATGCCGCATCTGAAGGTGCTGATGGCCGAGGGCGCCCTCGACGTCGAGGTGCATTTTGGCGAGGCGATTGCTTTCTCCAAGGGCTCCAGCCGCAAGGAAACGGCAAAGCAGATGGAACGCCAGGTGCGCGAGATGGTACAGGCGGCTCTCGCCGAACCGCGCCCAAGCCGGTAAGCCGCGCAGGTTCCGGCCAGATTCGTCTGTTTTTTGTCAGGGAAAGGCGCTAGAAGCCGCGAAATGGAATTGAACACGATAGAACGCGACGACATCGGCGCTGCCGCCGAAAACCTAGTCGTTCTGCCTGCCGCGACCAGAAAGGTCTTCGTCAAGACCTATGGCTGCCAGATGAACGTCTACGATTCGCAGCGCATGACCGATGCGCTGGCGGCCGACGGATATGCCGCGACAGACGCTATCGGCGAGGCCGATCTGGTGCTGCTCAACACCTGCCACATCCGCGAGAAAGCGGCGGAAAAAGTCTATTCGGAACTTGGGCGCATCCGTGAGTTGAAGGCGGAACGTGCAAGGGCCGGGCGCGAAATGCTGGTCGGCGTCGCCGGCTGCGTGGCGCAGGCCGAGGGTGCCGAGATCATCCGCCGCTCGCCGGCCGTCGACCTGGTCATCGGCCCGCAGACCTACCACCGGCTGCCCGGTGTGCTGGCGAGGGCGCGGAGCGGCGAAAAGATCGTCGAGACCGACTATGCCGTCGAGGACAAGTTCGAGCATCTGCCGCAGCCGAAGCGCGCCGAACTGATCAGGCGCGGCGTGACGGCGTTCTTGACCGTTCAGGAAGGCTGCGACAAGTTCTGCACCTTCTGTGTCGTGCCCTACACACGCGGCTCGGAAGTCTCGCGGCCGGTGGCACAGATCGTCGCCGAGGCCGAGCGCCTGGCGGATGCCGGCGTGCGCGAGGTGACGCTGCTCGGCCAGAACGTCAATGCCTGGCATGGAAGAGGTGAAAACGGCGCAGAATGGGGCCTTGGCCGGCTGCTGTTCAGGCTGGCCGAGATTCCGGGCCTGGCGCGTCTGCGTTACACAACCAGTCATCCGCGCGACATGGACGATGAATTGATCGCCGCCCATCGTGATTTGCCTACGCTGATGCCCTATCTACATTTACCGGTGCAATCCGGCTCCGACCGCATACTCAAGGCGATGAACCGCAGACATATGGCCAAGGACTATCTGACGTTGATCGACCGCATCCGTGCCGCACGGAACGACATTGCGCTGTCGGGCGATTTTATCGTCGGCTTTCCCGGCGAGACGGAAGCCGATTTCGAGGCGACCATGCAGTTGGTCCAAGACGTCAACTATGCCTCGGCCTTTTCGTTCAAATATTCGCTGCGCCCCGGCACGCCGGGCGCCGAGATGAGTGATCACGTGCCGGAGGCCGTCAAGGACGAGCGCCTGCAGCGGCTGCAGGCGCTACTGCTGAAACAGCAGCAGGATTTCGGCGCAAGCCTGATCGGCAGGACCATCGACACGCTGATCGAAAAGCCGGGCCGCCAGGCCGGTCAGAAGGTTGGCCGCTCGCCCTGGCTGCAGCCGGTTATTGTTGATGAAATGGCCGGCGAAATCGGTGACATTATCCAGGTACGAATCACGAAGACGGGCTACAACAGCCTGTTCGCCGAATTGGCCTGAAGGTCTCGGCAGATGAGGAGAGACGGTTGAGCGCTGCTGAAGTGAAGAACCTGCCCCAGAACCTACCCTCGGGGGCCTCGGATATGGCGCACATCGTACTGACTTTCGATAACAACAAGCTTGCCAGCGCCCTTTACGGCCAATTCGACGAGAATCTGGCCAGACTCGAGCAGAAGCTCGGCGTCGACATCCGCTCGCGCGGCAATCAATTGACCATCAAAGGCTCTTCCTCGGCGGCCGAGCAGGCACGCCGCGCCTTGGACAATCTTTACGGAATTCTGCAGAAAGGCACCGATATCGGCCAGTCCGATGTCGACGGCGCTGTGCGCATGGCGATCGCCGCCGACGACCAACTGACGCTGCCGACACTGGAGCGCAAGGGCAAGGTGTCTGCCGCCCAGATATCGACGCGCAAGAAGACGATCTATGCCCGCTCGCTGAACCAGGACGCCTATATGCGCGCGCTGGAGCGGTCGGAACTCGTCTTCGGCATCGGCCCGGCCGGCACCGGAAAGACCTATCTGGCGGTGGCGCATGCGGCAATGCTGCTCGAACGCGGCATGGTCGAACGCATCGTGCTGTCGCGCCCCGCGGTCGAGGCCGGCGAACGGCTTGGCTTTCTGCCGGGTGACATGAAGGAGAAGGTCGATCCTTATCTGCGGCCGCTCTATGACGCGCTCTACGACATGATGCCGGCCGACAAGGTCGAGCGGGCGATTGCCGCCGAGGTCATCGAGATCGCGCCGCTGGCGTTCATGCGCGGCCGTACGCTGGCGCACGCTGCCGTCATCCTCGACGAGGCGCAGAACACCACGCCCATGCAGATGAAGATGTTCCTGACCCGGCTCGGCGAGAACTCGCGCATGATCGTCACCGGCGATCCGACCCAGATCGATCTGCCGCCAAACACCAAGTCCGGCCTGGTCGAGGCGCTGAGAATCCTCGACGGCGTCACCGGCATGGTGACGGTCCGCTTCAACGAAGGCGACGTCGTCAGGCATCCGCTGGTCGCCGAGATCGTCAAGGCCTACGACCGCGACGGCAAGCTGGCCAGGGGCTTGGGTGTCGAAGGCTGATATGATTATGCGGCCGCATGGCTGAGCAGCAAAAGGCGGGGGGGCCGCTTCCCGTCGAGATCGATATCGCGATCGAGGCCGGAGATTGGCCCGCCGAGACGACGCTGACGCGGCTGGTCGACCATGCCGTCTCGGCCGCCTTTGCCGAAACCGGTGCGGACGGGCGTTCCGAGCTCAGCATCCTCTTTTCCGACGATGCCCATATCCGCACGCTCAATGCCGGCTGGCGCGGCAAGGACAAGCCGACCAACGTCCTGTCTTTTCCGGCTTTTCCGTTTGCCCGGGGCGGGCCGCTGCCGCCGATGCTCGGCGACATCGTGCTGGCCGCCGAGACGGTCGCGCGCGAGGCGGCACTGGAAGACAAGCCGGTCGAGGACCATATCTCCCATCTCGTTATCCATGGCCTGCTGCATTTGCTGGGCTACGATCACGAAACCGACGCCGAAGCGGAACTGATGGAAGCGACAGAGCGCGCAGCACTTGCGAGGCTTGCCATTCCCGATCCCTACACGTAATTACAAAAGATCAATTGACCGGACGATGATGAACGACAAACCAGAGACTGCCGCCCGCCCCGATGCCGGCAGTGCGATCAAGCCTTCCGAAACGACGGAAGAGGGCTCGAGTCCGAGTACCACGACCGGCAGCTTCGCCAGCGAGGCATCGCCTGCCGGTCCTTCCCTGTTCGATCGCGTGCTCGGGCTTTTCAGGCACCGCAACGGCACCAGCCTGCGCGAGGAGATTGCCGGTGCGCTTGCCGAAACGGCGAGCGATGCGGAATCCTTCTCGCCCGGCGAACGCGCCATGCTCAACAATATCCTGCGTCTGCGCGAAGTGCGCGTCGAGGACGTCATGGTGCCGCGCGCCGACATCGAGGCGGTCGAGATCACCACGAAGCTGGGTGATCTTCTGGGGCTCTTCGAACAGTCCGGCCATTCCCGCATGCCGGTCTATTCGGAGACGCTCGACGACCCGCGCGGCATGGTCCATATCCGCGACGTGCTGGCGCACATCACCAAGGTCGCCCGCGTCCGAAAGGGCAGGACGACCAGGAAAACCGCGGTCGCAACGGTTCTCGATCTCGCCCAGGTCGATCTGGCGCGCACCATCGGCGATCTCAACCTGATCCGACCGGTGCTGTTCGTGCCGCCGTCGATGCTCGCCTCCGACCTGATGGGGCGGATGCAGACGACACGGACCCAGATGGCGCTGGTCATCGACGAATATGGCGGCACCGACGGTCTCGTCTCGCTCGAGGATATCGTCGAGATGGTGGTCGGCGACATCGAGGACGAGCACGACGACGACGAGCCGATGATCACCCAGGCCGGCGAAGGCGTCTTCATCGTCGACGGCAAGGCCGAGATCGACGATGTCGCCAAGATGATCGGCGAGGATTTCGCCGCCGGCGAGCACGGCGAATATGTCGACACGATCGGCGGCATGATCTTCAACACGCTTGGCCGGGTGCCGGCGCGCGGCGAAGTGGTGCAGGCCATACCCGGCTTCGAGTTCCATGTGCTCGACGCCGACCCACGCCGCGTCAAGCGCGTGCGCATAGTCGAAACCCTGAAGGGCGAGCGCCGCCGCCGCGCCGCCCGCACCGAGCAGGCTTGAAGGACGCGGCTCGCCCGATGCCGATTGAGGACCCGTTCAAGCACTCGACACTGGGCTCCGGCGTCTTCTACCAGGATCCGCGGGCCGCATTGACATGGCTTGAAAAGGCTTTCGGCTTCGAGCCGAGCATGGTGGTCAGCGATACCGATGGCAGGCTCGTCCATTCCGAGATGCGGTTCGGCGACGGCTATATCATCATCGATTCCGAATGGGCCGACCATATAGCCAGCCCGGCTTCAGTTGCAGGCAAGAACACGCAGTCGGTCTATGCGCGCCTCAAGGACGGGATAGATGCCCACTGTGATCGTGCAAGGGCGGCGGGAGCCGAGATCGTCGAGGAGCCTGCCGACCAGTTCTACGGTGAACGGCAGTACAGGGCGCGCGATCCTGAAGGCCATGTCTGGACCTTTTCCCAGACTGTCCGCTCCGTCCCACGCGACGAGGCTGAGCGGCTGGGCGGACTGAAGATCGAAGGCTGGCATCGATAGCTATGAGCGGACTTGTTCGCTCTTATCCGGTTTGGAGCCAAGGCCGCGGCCTGATAAATCTTGCTTCCTGATTCGCACGACTCGGAAGCATAGATGGAGCGCCAGGCCGGCCGGATAATTCTGCTTTGGGGCTGGCGGCGCGCGCTGGTGGCGTTTCTTGCCGGCGCGCTGGCGGTTCTCGCTCAGGCGCCTTACGATTTCTTCGCCGTCTGTTTCGTTTCGTTCCCGCTGCTGGTGTGGCTTCTCGATGGCGCGACCGGCGAAGCCTCGGACGGTTTTCTGCGACGCTTGCTGCCGGCTTTCGCCATCGGCTGGTGGTTCGGTTTCGGCTACTTTCTTGCCGGTCTGTGGTGGGTTGGCTCGGCGCTTCTGGTCGAGGCCGACAGCTTCGCCTGGGCCTTGCCGTTCGCGGTGGTTGGCATCCCCCTCGCGCTGGCCTTCTTCTATGGCTTCGCCGCCGTGGTTGCCCGGCTGTTGTGGAGCAATGACATCGGCCGCATCGCCGCGCTCGCCTTCGGCTTTGCGCTGGCGGAATGGTTGCGCGGCTTCCTGTTCACCGGCTTTCCCTGGAATGCCGTCGGCTATGCGGCGATGCCGGTGCCTTTGCTGATGCAGAGCGTGTCGGTGACCGGCATGATCGGCATGAATGCGCTTGCAGTCTTCGTCTTTGCACTGCCGGCCCTGCTTGCGGCGCGCCGGCATCTTCGCCTCGGCGTGGCATTGCTTGTCGTTCTGGTCGTTGCCCATGCCGGCTTCGGCTATATAAGGCTCGCCGCCCCCGAAAAGCCGGGCGCCCGCAGCCTCGACGTCCGTATCGTGCAGCCTGCCGTCGACCTCACGGAAAAATGGGATGCCTCGGTGCGTGACCGCATCTTCGCCACCATGATGGGGCTTTCGGCCAAAGCGCCGGAACCCGGCCATGACAGGCCGCAATTGATCCTGTGGCCGGAGACCTCCGTGCCGTTTCTGTTCACCGAACGTCCGGATGCCTTGCCTGCCATCGGAGAGATGCTCGGCGATGGCCAGATGCTGGTCGCCGGCGTCGTTCGCGAGGAAGGCGGCTCGGCGACCGGAAGCCGTTACTACAACTCGGTCGTGGCGATCGACGAAAGGGGCGAAATCGTCGATGCCGTCGACAAGGTTCATCTGGTACCGTTTGGTGAATACCTGCCTTTCGCCGATCTGCTCGGCCGCTTTGGGCTTGAGCAGCTTGTCGCCGGCCCAATGACCTTCGCGGCCGGCAATGAGCGGCACCCGATCACGCTGCCCGGCGGCATCCGGGCGCTGCCGTTTATTTGCTATGAGGTCATCTTTCCCGATCTGGTCGCGGTTGACGCCACGTCAGCCGAGCTTATTGTGAACGTCACCAATGACGCCTGGTTCGGCGACACGCCAGGGCCGTACCAGCACTTCAGGCAGGCGCAGATCCGGGCGGTGGAGAATGGGGTGCCCCTGTTGCGCGCGGCCAATAACGGCATTTCGGCCGTTGTCGACCCGCAAGGACGCATCGTTGACGCGCTGGCTATCGACGCACGCGGCGCCATCGATGTGCGTGTGCCGATCTCCAACCAAGCCATCGTTTCCTCCGGCCAACGACGCATTAACGGAATGCTGATCATGTTTTTGCTTGCCGTTGCGGCATGCATTTTGAACGTAAGGCAAAGGCTACGGGCGAATTGACAGCCGACACATTAGAAACTCATACTGTAAGCGCCTGAAAATTCTCGAAGTCGATAAGGTCGTTCTGTTGGGGCACGGGCCGCGGCGTCGTTTGGGCAGCAAAATAGAAAAAGCCGGAAAAATTCGGCGAGGAAAAAATGACAGAAGAAAACAAGAAAAAGCCGAATCCGATCGACATCCACGTCGGAAGCCGCATCCGGCTTCGCCGCAATATGCTGGGAATGAGTCAGGAAAAACTGGGCGAAAACCTCGGCATAACGTTCCAGCAGATCCAAAAGTACGAAAAAGGCACCAATCGCGTCGGCGCCAGTCGTTTGCAGGCAATCGCCTCGATACTCGGCGTTCCCGTCGCCTTCTTTTTCGAGGATGCGCCCGGTCAGGAGGCCGTGGGCAACCGTGGATTTGCCGAGGATGCGTCGATGACCTCCGCCGTCGAATTCTGCGGCAGCCCGGAAGGCCTCCAGCTGAACCGCGCCTTCGTCAAGATCGCCGACGTGAAAGTGCGTCGCAAGATCATCGAGCTTGTGAAGTCGCTCTCCGTCGACGAGGTCGATTGACTGGCCGTAGCCGGGCATGCAATTTCTCGTGGCTGAGTGCACCGTGGGATGTGCATTCCGCAGATGCGCCGACGCGCGGATCGATTTTGCTCGACATGCTTCCACGAAACCGTTCTCTTCAGCCTGTGAGTGCAAGAGATGAGGGTAGTGCGCCCTGCCGCCGTCTTCTGGACGCAAAGATAATAACGTCAAAATTCATGCTAGAACGGCTGCACGACTTGACGAGCGGCGCCCGGCACCGTTAACAACTGGCGCGCCAAAATCGGCGGCCTGCCGATATTTTTTCAAGAGGGGACACCCGTGACGCGGCACAATTATTTCTTCACCTCGGAATCCGTTGCCGAGGGCCATCCCGACAAGGTCTGCGATCGTATCTCCGACGAGATTGTCGATCTCGTCTACCGCGAGGCCAGAAAGACCGGCATGGACCCGTGGAAAGTCCGCGTCGCCTGCGAGACGCTCGCGACGACCAATCGCGTTGTCATCGCCGGTGAAGTGCGCGTCCCCGAGACGCTGCTCAAGAAGGACAAGGAGGGCAACGTCCTGAAGGATGCGGCCGGCCATCCGATTGTCAACCCGGCCAAGTTCAAGTCGGTCGCACGCAAGGCAATCCGCGAAATCGGCTACGAGCAGGCCGGCTTCCACTGGAAGACGGCCAAGATCGAGGTCCTGCTGCACGGCCAATCGCCGGATATCGGCCAAGGCGTCGACAACGCTTCCGACCGGCAAGGCGAGGAAGGAGCCGGCGATCAGGGCATCATGTTTGGCTATGCCTGCCGCGAAACGCCGGACCTGATGCCGGCGCCGATCTATTACAGCCACAAGATCCTCGAATTGCTGGCCGCTGCGCGCCATGAGGGCAGCGGTGATGCCGGCAGGCTCGGGCCGGATGCCAAGAGCCAGGTGACAGTCCGCTATGTCGACGGCAAAGCGGCGGAAGTGACGCAGATCGTGCTGTCGACCCAACATCTCGATGAGACGTGGGATTCGAAGAAGGTGCGCAACGTCGTCGAGCCCTATATCCGCGAAGCACTAGGCGACCTGAAGATCGCCGACAATTGCAATTGGTACATCAACCCGACTGGCAAGTTCGTCATCGGCGGACCTGACGGCGACGCCGGCCTGACCGGCCGCAAGATCATCGTCGACACCTATGGTGGGGCTGCGCCCCATGGCGGCGGCGCCTTCTCCGGCAAGGACACCACCAAGGTCGACCGCTCGGCCGCCTATGCGGCGCGCTATCTCGCCAAGAACGTGGTTGCCGCGAAGCTTGCCGATCGCTGCACTATCCAGCTTTCCTATGCGATCGGTGTCGCCCAGCCGCTGTCGATCTACGTCGACCTCCACGGCACCGGCAAGGTCGACGAGGCAAAGCTCGAGCGTGCACTGCGCACTGTGATGGACCTATCGCCGTCCGGCATCCGCCGCCACCTCGATCTCAACAAGCCGATCTATGCCAAGACGTCGTCCTACGGCCATTTTGGCCGCAAGGCCGGCCGCGACGGATCCTTCTCCTGGGAGAAGACCGATCTCGCCAAGGCGCTCAAGGACGCTCTCGCCGAACCGGTCGCCGAAGCAGTCGCCGCCTAACAACGGCGCCTATGGACCCGAAGGACCGGCCAAGCCGTGCGACCGAGGCGTTTTTCGGTCGCCGGCGCGGCAAGACCATCCGACCGCAGCAGGCGGCGGCGCTGGAGAGCGGCTTCGCCGCCTACAGGCTCGATCTGACGGTTGAACCGCCGGCCGATCTGCGCAGCCTTTTCGAAGCCGAAGTTTCCGCTGTCCAGCTCGAAATCGGTTTTGGCGGCGGCGAACATCTTCTGCACCGTGCCACGGCCAGCCAGGCGACCGGCTTTATCGGCGTCGAGCCTTTCGTCAACGGCATGGCCAAGATGATGATGGCGGTCCGGGAGCGGCCGCTTGCTAATCTGCGCGTCTATGACGACGACGCCACACGCCTGCTTGACTGGCTGCCGCAGGCTTCGCTTGACGGCATCGACCTTCTCTACCCGGATCCGTGGCCGAAGAAGAAGCACTGGAAGCGGCGCTTCGTCAGCCCGGTCAATCTCGACCGCTTCGCGCGCGTCTTGAAGCACGGCGGAAAGTTCCACTTTGCGTCAGACATCGACAGCTATGTGAACTGGACGCTGCTGCATTGCCGGGCGCATGGCGCCTTCACGTGGCAGGCAAACGAAGCAGCCGACTGGCGTCGGCCCTATGATGGCTGGCCGGGGACGCGCTATGAGGCCAAGGCCATTCGCGAGGGCCGACGGCCCGCCTATCTCACCTTTGTGCGGAAATAGCAGGAAGTCCGAGCTGAGCGGCCGAAGGCTCTCCTGTTCACTTGGCTTAGAAGCGGCGGATTTTATCGAAGGCTGCCGGCTCCATGCCCAGATTGCGCAGATCATTCGCACGCGGCTTGCGACCGTTTTCCACAGCACGCGACGCTGCTACGGCGCTGCCAAACACGCTAAAAAAGTCGCCTATGGCTGAAAAAAATCCACGATTGTTCATGATCGGATCCTTCCAAGCGTAGTGAGCGCTCCAATTGTGCAATGCAACATAGATAGTCGTGCGTTGCCGGTGCTCAAAGGAGGATTACTGCATGGGCGCCATGCATTTGGCGCAGCGCTGCGGACTCGGAGCCTTGCCGTCATGCACGACGGGCTTGAAACGACGGCCACGATCGTCTATATCAGCTTCAAATTCTTGGTCGGTATGACGAAGAGTGGGTCCACCCGGTCCCGCTCTTTTTTATTACCTGCCGGCCAAGCAGGAATCGAACGACAGGGACCGAATGACAGTGACGGCAAGCGAAGGCGACGACCGCATCATCCGCGAAAGCGGCATCGATGCGCGCATCGCGCTGATCGTTCAGCCGGTACTGCGCGCCATCGGTTTCCGCTTGGTACGTGTGCATCTGTCGGGCCAGAACGGGCTGACGCTGCAGATCATGGCCGAGCGCGAGGACGGCACGATGACTGTCGAGGATTGTGAAGAGGTCAGCCGGGCAGTATCGCCGGCGCTCGATGTCGATGATCCGATCGAGAAGGCTTATCATCTCGAAGTGTCGTCGCCGGGCATTGACAGGCCGCTGGTCCGCAAATCGGACTTTGCAGCCTGGACCGGCCATCTGGTGAAGATGGAAACGTCGGTTCTCGTCGCCGACCGCAAGCGCTTCAAGGGCAAGATCGCCGAAAGCGACGCGGACGGTGTGCTGATCGAGCGCGACAAGGCCGCTTACGGCGAGGAGCCGACGGTGCGTGTTCCCTACGATGCGATTGCCGAAGCGCGGCTGGTTCTGACCGATGATCTTATCCGCGATGCGCTGTCGAAGGATAACCGGGCGCGCAAGGAAGCCAGAAAACGCCGCGGCGAACCCGAAGACGCACCAGAGGGTGCGGAAGACGAAACCGAACAGGAAATGTGATTGGGCTGCCGGCCGTAAGGTCGGCAACAAGCTCGGGAGAAAGAAGATGGTTGTAAGCGCCAACAGGCTTGAACTGCTGCAGATCGCCGATGCGGTCGCGCGTGAAAAGTCGATCGACAAGTCGATCGTCATCGCCGCTATGGCCGATGCGATCCAGAAGGCCGCGCGCTCGCGCTACGGCCAGGAAACCAATATCCGGGCCGATATCAATCCGAATACCGGCGAGATGAAGCTGCAGCGGCTGATGGAAGTGGTCGAGAAGGTCGACGACTACGCGACGCAGATTGCCATTTCCTCGGCGCGCGAGCGCAATCCGGACGCCCAGCTCGGCGATTTCATCGCCGAACAGCTGCCGCCGATGGATTTCGGCCGCATCGCCGCCCAGTCGGCCAAGCAGGTCATCGTGCAGAAGGTGCGCGAGGCCGAGCGCGACCGGCAATATGACGAGTACAAGGACCGTATCGGCGAGATCGTCAACGGCACCGTCAAGCGTGTCGAATACGGCAACGTCATCGTCGATCTCGGCCGCGGCGAGGCGATTATCCGCCGGGACGAGCTGATCCCGCGCGAAAACTATAAATATGGCGATCGCGTCCGCGCCTACGTCTATGACGTGCGCCGCGAACAACGCGGCCCGCAGATATTCCTGTCGCGCACCCATCCGCAGTTCATGGCGAAACTGTTCACCATGGAAGTGCCGGAAATCTACGACGGTATCATCGAGATCAAGTCGGTCGCCCGCGATCCGGGTTCGCGCGCCAAGATCGCTGTCATCTCCCGTGACAGCTCCATCGATCCGGTCGGTGCCTGCGTCGGCATGCGCGGCAGCCGCGTCCAGGCGGTCGTCGGCGAATTGCAGGGCGAGAAGATCGACATCATTCCGTGGTCGCCCTCGGCCGCGTCCTTCATCGTCAATGCATTGCAGCCGGCGGAAGTCGCCAAGGTCGTGCTCGACGAGGATGCCGAGCGCATCGAGGTCGTCGTCCCCGACGACCAGCTGTCGCTGGCCATCGGTCGCCGCGGCCAGAACGTCCGTCTTGCCTCGCAGCTCACCGGCTGGGATATCGACATCCTGACCGAGCAGGAAGAGAGCGAACGGCGCCAGAAGGAATTCGTTGAACGGTCGTCGCTGTTCATGGAAGCCCTCGACGTCGACGAGATGGTCGGCCAGGTGCTCGCTTCCGAAGGCTTCACCAGCGTCGAGGAGGTCGCGTATGTCGATTCCGGCGAAATCGCGTCGATCGACGGCTTCGACGAGGACACGGCTTCGGAGATCCAGACCCGCGCCCGCGAATATCTGGAGAAGATCGAAGCCGAGCATGACGAGAAGCGCAAGGCGCTCGGCGTTAAGGACGAGCTGCGCGAGATTCCCGGCATCACCACCGCCATGATGGTGACGCTCGGCGAGGACGGCGTGAAGACGATCGAGGATTTCGCCGGCTACGCCGCCGACGACCTGACCGGCTGGAAGGAACGCAAGGACGGCGAGACGAAAGTATTCCCGGGTGTGCTCGCCAACCACGGCGTGTCGCGCGCCGATGCCGAGCAAATGGTCTTGGCCGCTCGCCTGAAGGCTGGCTGGATCACCGAAGACGAGCTTGCCGCCGAGGGCGTGCCGGCTGACGAAACCGTCGGTGCGTGAGGTGAAACCGCATCGCACCGAACCCGCCCTTGGACGAGATGAACGATCGCACCTGCATCGTCACCCGCAGGCAAGCCGAACCGGATGAGCTGATCCGTTTCGTCGTCGGCCCGGATTCGGCCGTCGTTCCGGACATCAAGAGAAACCTGCCCGGCCGCGGTTGCTGGGTGACCGCCGACCGCCTACATATAGACAAGGCAGCGGCGAAAAACCTGTTTGCCCGTGCTTTTAAGGCGCAGGTGACCGTGCCAGCCGATCTTGGCGGCATGGTCGACGCGCTGCTTTCCAGGTCCGCTCTGGGCATGCTTGGCCTGGCCCGCAAGGCGGGCGCCATAGCGCTCGGAGCGACTAAGGTCGAGAGCGCCGTGCGCGGCGGACTTGCACTTTTCGTGCTCCACGCGACCGAGGCTTCCGACGATGGCGTCCGCAAGATAAGCCAGGCGCGACGGGCAACCGTCCACCTCGGCGGGCCTGCGATCCGCGCTTACAAACTTTTCTCCGAGGCCGAGTTGAGCTTGGCATTGGGGGGTACAAATGTGATACATGCTGCCGTTCTCGCGGGAGACGCGGGCAGGGCGGTCCAGAAGCGCATGGTTGCGCTCGACCGATATCGGGGCGGTTCCCCGGACGATCTGGCAATGCTTGCGGCCGTTGCTGACGAAGATGATGCCGCAGAGGATATGGAATGAGCGATACGAAATCGGGCGACGACAAGACGCTGAGTGTTACGCCGAAGAAGACCTTGACGCTGAAGCGCCCCGGTATGGAACAGGGCACGGTGCGCCAGAACTTCTCGCACGGCCGCACCAAATCGGTGGTTGTCGAGACCAAGAAGCGCAAGTTCTCGCTGCCCGGCGACAAGCCGGAGCCGGCGGCAGCGCCTGTGTCCGTCTTCACGCCGAAGCCGGTCGCGGCAGCGCCTGCCGTGCAGGAAGCCCCCAAGGCGCCGCCGCCTCCGCCGCCGGTCGAACGCGGCGGCATGGTGCTGAACGAGTTGTCGCGCCAGGAAATGGAAGCACGCCGCCGGGCTCTCGAGGGCTCGAAGGTCCGTGACGTCGAGGATCGCCAACGCGCCATCGAGGAGGCCAAGCGCCGCAGCGAGGACGAGGAGCGCCGCCGCCGCGAGCGCGAGGAATCGGCTCGCCGTCAGGCCGAGGAAGAGGCACGGCTGCAAGCCGAGGCTGAATCCCGCCGCCGTGCCGAGGAAGAGGCACGCCGCCGTGCGCCGCTGGCCGCCGAACTGGCGACAGTCGATGACGAGGAAGAGGTCAAGCCGAAGCGGACCGGTGCCGGCGCACCAGTGCGCCGTCTGGTCACGCCCGAAGTGGCGCGTCCGGCCAAACCGACCAAGGGCGAGGAAGACCGCCGCCGCGGCAAGCTGACGCTGAATTCGGCGCTTTCCGACGAGGATGCGCGCGCCCGCTCGCTGTCGTCGATGCGCCGCCGTCAGGAGAAATTCAAGCGCGCGTTGCATAATGAGCCACGCGAGAAAGTCATGCGTGAAGTGATCCTGCCCGAAACCATCACCATCCAGGAGCTGGCGCAGCGCATGTCCGAGCGCGCTGTCGACGTGGTCAAGTTCTTCATGAAGCAGGGCCAGATCCTGAAGCCTGGCGACGTCATCGACGCCGACACGGCCGAACTCGTCGCGACCGAATTTGGCCACACGGTCCGCCGCGTCGCCGAGTCCGACATCGAAGAGGGCTTGTTCAACATCGCCGATCGTCCCGAGGACCTGCAGCCGCGTCCGCCGGTGGTAACCATCATGGGCCATGTCGATCACGGCAAGACCTCGTTGCTCGATGCCATCCGAAATGCCAACGTGGTGTCCGGCGAAGCCGGTGGCATTACGCAGCATATCGGCGCCTATCAGGTCGAGAAGAACGGTAACAAGATTACCTTCATCGACACGCCCGGCCACGCCGCCTTCACGGCGATGCGTGCCCGCGGTGCCCAGGCGACCGATATCGCCATCCTGGTGGTGGCGGCCGACGACAGCGTGATGCCGCAGACGATCGAATCGATCAACCACGCCAAGGCGGCCGGCGTTCCGATCATCGTGGCGATCAACAAGATCGACAAGCACGACGCCGACCCGCAGAAGGTGCGCTCGGAACTGCTGCGCCATGAGGTGTTCGTCGAATCCATGGGCGGCGAGGTGCTGGATGTCGAGGTGTCGGCGACCAAGGGCATCAATCTCGACAAGTTGCTCGAAGCGATCCTGCTGCAGGCCGAAATCCTCGACCTGAAGGCCAATCCGGACCGCACCGCCGAAGGCGTTGTCATCGAAGCCCAGCTCGACAAGGGCCGCGGCCCAGTCGCAACCGTGCTGGTGCAGACCGGCACGCTGATGCCGGGCGACATTCTCGTCGCCGGCAACGAGTGGGGCCGGGTGCGCGCGCTGGTCAACGATCGCGGCGATCAGGTCAAGGAAGCGCCGCCGGCAATGCCGGTGGAAGTCCTCGGTCTGCAAGGTACGCCGCTGGCCGGCGACCGCTTCGCCGTTGTCAACAACGAAGCCCGCGCCCGCGAGATCACCGAATATCGCCAACGTCTGGCGCGCGAGAAGGCGGTGGCCAGGCATGCCGGCCAGCGCGGCTCGCTTGAACAGATGATGTCGCAATTGCAGACCAGCGGATTGAAGGAATTCCCGCTGGTCATCAAGGGCGACGTGCAGGGCTCGATCGAGGCGATCAACGCGGCGCTCGACAATCTCGGCACCGACGAGGTGCGCGCCCGCATCGTCCATGCGGGCGCCGGCGGCATCACCGAAAGCGACGTGTCGCTGGCGGAGACCTCGGGGGCTGCGATCATCGGCTTCAACGTTCGTGCCAATGTGCAGGCGCGTGCGGCCGCGGCTGCGGCAGGCATCGAGATCCGCTACTATTCGATCATCTACAATCTCGTCGATGACGTTAAGGCGGCGCTCTCCGGCCTGCTATCACCGGAGCGTCGCGAGACCTTCATCGGCAATGCCGAGATCCTCGAGATCTTCGACATCACCAAGGTCGGCAAGATCGCCGGCTGCCGTGTCACCGAAGGCAAGGTCGAGCGTGGTGCGGGCGTGCGCCTGATCCGCGACAACGTCGTCATCCACGAAGGCACGCTGAAGACCCTGAAGCGCTTCAAGGACGAGGTTTCGGAAGTTCCGGGCGGTCAGGAATGCGGCATGGCCTTCCAGAACTACGAGGACATGCGCGTCGGTGACGTCATCGAGTGCTTCCGCGTCGAGATGGTAACCAGGACGCTCTGAGTTCGAGCGTCTTGAGTTCGAGCATCTATTGAGACCGGGCGGTGGTCGAAAGGCCGCCGCCCAAACCATATGAGACATGCGGCGCGGTTCCATCCCGCGCTTCACGATTTCAGGACCGAGGAAAATGCCCCGTTCGACCCCGTCAGGCCCATCCCAGCGCATGCTGCGCGTCGGCGAGCAGGTGCGCCATGCGCTATCCGAAACCTTGCAGCGCGGCGAGATCCTCGATCCGCTGATCGAGAACACAGTGGTCTCGGTCTCCGAAGTGCGCATGTCGCCCGATCTGAAGATCGCCACCGCCTTCGTCTCGCCGCTCGGCGCCAAGGATGCCGGTGCGGTGGTCGAAGCGCTCAACAAGCATGCCAAGTTCGTCCGCGGCCGCGTCTCCGGCGCGCTGCGGCAGATGAAGTACATGCCGGAATTCCGCTTCCGGCTCGATACCAGCTACGACAATTTCCAGAAGATCAACGAATTGCTGCACTCGCCCGAAGTGGCGCGCGATCTCAGCGCCGACGACAAAGACAAAGACGACCGGAAGGATAGCGAATAGTGGCGCGCCGCGGCAAGAAGAAGGGCCGGCCGATCTCGGGCTGGCTGGTACTGGACAAGCCGGTCGGCATGGGCTCGACCGAAACCGTCTCCAAGATCAAATGGCTGTTCCAGGCGGAAAAGGCCGGCCATGCCGGCACGCTCGACCCGCTGGCGTCGGGCATGCTGCCGATCGCGCTTGGCGAGGCGACGAAGACTGTGCCTTACGTCCAGGACGGCGCCAAGGTCTACCGCTTCACCGTTGCCTGGGGCGAGGAGCGTTCGACCGACGACCTCGAAGGCGCGGCGACCAAAAGCTCAGACCTCCGTCCGGCGGAATCCGAAGTGCTGGCGCTGCTTTCGAAATATACCGGCGTGATCATGCAGACACCGCCGCAATTCTCAGCGATCAAGATCGCCGGCGAGCGCGCCTACGACCTTGCCCGCGACGGCGAGACGGTCGACATTCCGGCACGCGAGGTCGAGATCGGCCGGCTCGACCTGGTCGAGCACATGGCCGATCGCACCATCTTCGAGGTCGAATGCGGCAAGGGCACCTATGTCCGCTCGCTGGCGCGCGACATGGGGCGCGACCTTGGCTGTTTTGGTCACATCGCCGAGCTGCGGCGGGTCGAGGTCGAGCCGTTCACGCAGGAAGATTTCGTCACCTTGGCCGAGCTGGAGGCCGCCCGCTTCGGCGAACAGAGCGAGGACGCTTCGCAAGCAGCGGACGCGCCGATCGACTTCGGTGCCATCGATGCACTTCTGGTCGACACCGCCGCGGCGCTCGAATGCTTGCCGCAGGTTGCGATCAGCGACGATGCGGCAACCAAAATCCGCCTCGGCAATCCGGTCATCATTCGCGGCCGTGACGCGCCGGTAGAAGCTGAGGAGGCCTGCGCCACCGCGCGCGGCAAGCTGGTCGCCATCGGCGCCATCGAGCAAGGCATGTTCAAGCCAAAGCGGGTCTTTGTCGGGTAACAGCTGTCGCCCGGCGCATGATCTCCAAACCGGATTCTATTTTGGGAAAGGATCATGCGCTAAATCAACAGGGCTACGGCGTCGTTTGTCGTCCGAAAGGATGCGCTGTGCTGTAGTGCCGTTCGACGCTGCACTCGAGGGGGCACATGGCAAAGGCTGACACGGTCAACAAGCGAGCGGCGCTCAAAACACGGCGGCCACCGGTCGGGGCTTCGCCGGGCACGCTGATCGCCGACCCGGCGGCGCGCCGCTCCGAGCTCAGGCTGACCTTGATCTCGCCTGAGAAGTTCAAGACGATCGACAATGCCAGCATCGACGACGTCAACACCCATTGCCACAATTGGCCGATCATCTGGCTCGACTGCACAGGCCTCGCCAACATCCAGCTGATCGAGGAGATCGGCGGGATCTTCAACCTGCATCCGCTGGCGCTGGAAGATGTCGTCAACACCGGTCAGCGGCCCAAGGTGGATTTCTTCGAGGACCATGCCTTTGTCGTCGTCAGGATGATCGACGATGTCACCGCCCATCGTTACGAACAGATCGCCGTCTTCTTCGGCAAGAACTTCGTCGTCACCTTCCAGGAGCGCGAAGGCGACCCGTTCGATCCCGTGCGCAAGCGGATCGCGAGCTCGGTGCCCAACCGCTTGCGCTCGCGCGGCGCCGACTATCTCGCCTATGCTTTGATCGACGCCATCGTCGACAGCTATTTCCCGCCGATCGAGGCTGCCGGCGAATTGGTCGACAGCATCGAGGACCAGATGCTGAACCAGGCGCACAAGCACCAGATGCGGCAGCTTCACGAATTGCGGCGCGACGCCAATGTGCTGAAGGGCGTGCTTTGGCCGATGCGCGACGCGCTGGCGACCATGATCCGCAACGACGTCTCTTATGTGAAGGCCGAAACCAAATTATTCCTGAACGACACGCTGGATCATTCGCTGCGATTGATCGAACTGGTCGAAACCCAGCGCGATATGCTGACCGGCCTGATCGAGATGCACCTGTCGCTCAGCCAGGCGCGCACCAACGACGTCATCAGCTATTTGACCATCGTCTCGGTGATCTTCATGCCGCTCACCTTTCTCGTCGGCGTATGGGGCATGAATTTCGACCCCGACACCTCGCCCTGGAACATGCCGGAGCTGAAAGCCTATTACGGCTATCCCCTGTCGCTCGTCTTCATGGCGATTGTTGCGGTCGGGCTCTACGCATACTTCAAATGGAAGAAATGGCTCTGACCATGCGGAAGTGCCCGTTTATGCAGCAAAAAGCCGGCTTGTGAATTGGGCTGGCCTTTTTGTCGGAATTGCACTATATGCGCCGCAGCTTCGCGCTTTGACGCGTTGCTTGCACCGGCCCCTGCTGGACGACATCCCGGCTGAGGGCGTCCCGTTTCCTCAAACAGACAAGGAAAAACACGATGTCGATTACTGCCGAACGCAAGAAGGAATTGATGGGCGAATTCGCAACCGCCAAGGGCGATACCGGGTCTCCGGAAGTCCAGGTGGCCATCCTTTCCGAGCGCATCAAGAACCTGACCGATCATTTCAAGGACCACAAGAAGGATAACCATTCCCGCCGTGGCCTGCTCGCTCTCGTTTCCCAGCGCCGCAGCCTGCTTGATTATCTCAAGCGCAAGGACGACGCGCGCTATCAGACGCTGATCGAGAAGCTCGGTCTGCGCCGTTGACGAATTGACCGGCGGGTTCTTTCGAGAGCCCGCCGGTCGCGCATTGGAGCATCGGATCATCCAAGGCTCCAATGAAGAAAGCAGAGCGCCGCGCACCGGTTTGGATGCGCAAAGGACGCTCTGAAGTTTTAGATTTGCGCAGGATACTTTCCGAAAACCTGGTTTTCGGGTTCACGCGCAAGGCCAGTCGGATCGATTGGCCAACCCGGTTTCGAAACAGCAGAGGGCCACTCGAAACCGCCCATGGACGGTCATGGGGCAGGATTGCAGGACGCTCGCGCGGCAAATGCGCCGAATAGCCGAGCTTCCCGTTGTCTTGCCCGTGGCTGCCCGAGAAAGGAAGCCAAGGGAAAGGGGCATCCGCGCACGCTGCAACGGCGCGGCCCTTTCCGCATACGAAGGACAAGATATGTTCAATTACCACAAAGTGGAAATCGAATGGGGCGGCCGTCCGCTCATTCTCGAAACCGGCAAGATCGCACGTCAGGCTGACGGCGCGGTGCTGGCCACCTATGGCGAAACCAAGGTTCTCGCCACCGTCGTCTCGATGAAAGAGCCGAAGCCCGGCCTCGATTTCTTTCCCCTGACGGTCAACTACCAGGAAAAGACTTACGCCGCCGGCAAGATCCCGGGTGGCTATTTCAAGCGTGAAGGCCGTCCGAGCGAGAAGGAAACGCTGGTTTCCCGCCTGATTGACCGCCCGATCCGCCCGCTCTTCGCCGAAGGCTACAAGAACGACACCCAGATCGTTGTCACCGTCGTCCAGCACGATCTCGAAAATGATCCGGACATCCTGTCGATCGTCGCCACCTCCGCCGCACTGACCTTGTCCGGCGTGCCGTTCATGGGCCCGGTTGGTGGCGCCCGCGTTGGCTACATTAACGGCGAATACGTGCTCAACCCGCATGTCGACGAGATGCAGGAATCGAAGCTCGACCTGGTCGTCGCCGGCACCGCCGACGCCGTGCTGATGGTCGAGTCCGAAGCCAAGGAACTCGGCGAGGATCTGATGCTCGGCGCCGTCATGTTCGGCCACAGGGGCTTCCAGCCGGTGATCGACGCGATCATCAAGCTGGCCGAAGTCGCCGCCAAGGACCCGCGCGATTTCACCGCGCCGGACTATTCCGCGCTTGAAGCCGAGATGCTCAAGATCGTCGAAGGCGAGCTTCGCGATGCCTACAAGATCACCGACAAGCAGAAGCGCTATGCCGCCGTCGACGCCGTCAAGGCGAAGGTCAAGGCCGCGTTTGCGCCGGCAGAAGGCGAAGAGGCCAAATACACGTCCGAACAGATCGGCACCGTGTTCAAGGAACTCCAGGCCAAGGTCGTGCGCTGGAACATCCTCGACACCGGCTCGCGCATCGACGGCCGCGACCTGAAGACGGTCCGCAAGATCGTCTCGGAAGTCGGCGTCCTGCCGCGCACACACGGCTCGGCGCTGTTCACTCGCGGCGAGACCCAGGCGCTGGTCGTCGCCACGCTCGGCACCGGCGAGGACGAGCAGTATGTCGATTCGCTGACCGGCATGTACAAGGAGAAGTTCCTCCTGCACTACAATTTCCCTCCCTATTCGGTCGGTGAAACGGGCCGTATGGGTTCGCCCGGCCGCCGCGAAATCGGCCACGGCAAGCTCGCCTGGCGCGCCATCCGGCCGATGCTGCCGACCGCCGACCAGTTCCCCTATACGTTGCGCGTCGTTTCGGAGATCACCGAGTCCAACGGCTCGTCCTCGATGGCTACCGTCTGCGGCACCTCGCTGGCGCTGATGGATGCCGGTGTGCCGCTGGCCAAGCCGGTCGCCGGCATTGCGATGGGCCTGATCAAGGAAGGCGAGCGCTTCGCCGTGCTCTCCGATATCCTCGGCGACGAGGACCACCTCGGCGACATGGATTTCAAGGTTGCCGGCACCGCCTACGGCATCACCTCGCTGCAGATGGACATCAAGATCGAGGGCATCACCGAGGAGATCATGAAGATCGCCCTCGACCAGGCCAAGGATGGCCGTCAGCACATTCTCGGCGAAATGGCCCATGCGCTGTCCGGCGCGCGTGCCGAGCTCGGCGAGTTCGCGCCGCGCATCGAGGTCATGCACATCCCGACCGACAAGATCCGCGACGTGATCGGCTCGGGCGGCAAGGTCATCCGCGAGATCGTCGAAAAGACCGGCGCCAAGATCAACATCGAGGATGACGGCACGGTCAAGATCGCTTCGGCCAACGCCAAGGAAATCGAGGCGGCGAAGAAGTGGATCCACACCATCGTCGCCGAGCCGGAAGTCGGTGAAATCTACGAAGGCACGGTCGTCAAGACCGCCGACTTCGGCGCTTTCGTCAACTTCTTCGGTCCGCGTGACGGCCTCGTCCACATCTCGCAGCTCGCCAATGATCGCGTCGCCAAGACCTCCGATGTGGTCAAGGAAGGCGACAAGGTCTGGGTCAAGCTGATGGGCTTCGACGAGCGCGGCAAGGTCCGCCTGTCGATGAAGGTCGTCGACCAGGCCACCGGCAAGGAAATCGCCCGCGATAAGAAGAGCGAAGGCGAAGAAAACGCCGCCTAAGCGGGGTTGCGTTCCGTCGAACGCATAAAGCAATCGAAGCGGGCGCGCCGGAAGGTCGCGCCCGTTTGCATTTCAACAACAGCCTTGCAGTTCAAGAGTGGTGAATGTCCGCCGAGCCGCTGAAGACGCTTTTCCATCCTTTCGAGGCCGGGACCGTTTCCCTGCCGCGAAAGGATGAACGTATTCTTTTTCTCGGTGCCGAGCCCGGCTTTCGCTTGCTCGAAGGCTTCGATGCCAAGCTTCATCTCGTCCAAGGCTTCAGGCCGCATTTTCGCGCCTTGCAGGCGTCCGGCTTCACCGTCACGCCGCAAGTGGAAGGCAAGGCTTTCGACGCGGCGCTAGTGCTCGCTGGCCGGCATCGCGGACAAAACGAGTTGCGCGTCGCAGAAGCGATCGAGCACGTGGCATCAGGCGGGTTGATCGTCGTCGCCGGCGGTAAGGACGATGGTATCGCCAGCCTGCGCAAGCATGTCGGCGCCCTTGTGCCGCCCGAAGGCCACCTGCCGAAGCATCACGGCATTGCCTTCTGGTTTCGCCGGCCGGCCGATACCGTTGCCGCGGCAACGCTTCGCGCCGCCAATCCGGACTTGGTGGTCGAGGACCGCTTCCGCACGGCCCCAGGCATGTTTTCGTTCGACAAGATCGATGCCGGATCGAAGCTGCTGGTCGAAAATCTGCCCAACGATCTGCGTGGCAGCGTTGCGGATTTCTGTGCCGGTTGGGGCTATGTCGCCGCCGAAGTCGCCGCCCGCTCACCCGGCATATCGGCGCTTGACCTTTACGAAGCGGATTTCGAGGCGCTGGAGGCGGCGAAGGTCAATGTCGGCAACACAGGCCTGGAGCCACGTTTCTTCTGGATAGATCTTTTGAGCGAGCCGGTCGAGCACCGCTACGATGTGATCGCCATGAACCCGCCCTTTCACCGCAGCCGGGCGACTGAGCCCGAAATCGGTGCCGGCATGATCCGCGCGGCAGGCAAGGCGCTGAAGCCGGGCGGCCGGCTGTTCATGGTGGCGAACCGTCAGCTTCCCTACGAACCGGTGCTGGCGGCCGCCTTCTCCAGCCATGCGGAGCTCGCCCGCGACGGCATGTTCAAGGTCTTCTCGGCGCGACGCTGAAACGCTGCGGGGCAAGCCGGCGACACGTCGCTCGCGCTATTCCCGCCCGCCGTCGGTTTGCTTCAACTCGTCAAGCGTCGGCATGGACACGATGTGATAGCCGGAATCGACATAGTGGATTTCGCCGGTGACGCCGGAGGACAGATCGGACAGCAGATAGAGCGCTGAGCCGCCGACTTCGTCGATTGTCACCGTGCGGCGTAGCGGCGAGTTGCGCTGCTGGTAGGAGAACATGTGGCGTGCGTCGGAAATCCCGGCGCCGGCAAGCGTCCGCACCGGTCCAGCCGATATGCCGTTCACCCTGATGCCGCGCGGGCCGTAGTCGTTGGCTAGATAGCGGACGCTGGCCTCCAGCCCGGCCTTGGCGACGCCCATGACGTTGTAGTTCGGCATGACGCGGACCGAACCGGCATAGGTCAGCGTGATCATCGAACCGCTATCCTTCATCAACGTGGCGGCGTGACGGGCGACCTCGGTGAAGGAGTAGCAGGAGATCACCATGGTGCGGATGAAGTTGTCGCGGCTGGTGTCGGCGTAGAGGCCTTTCAGCTCGTTCTTGTCGGAAAAGCCGATGGCATGGACGACGAAATCCAGCCCGCCCCACGCCTTGCCCAAAGTCTCGAAAGTCGCGGCGACCGATGCGCTGTCCTCGACGTCGCAAGGCACCACCAGCGATGCGCCCAGTTTCTCGGCGAGCGGCTTGACGCGGCGCCCGAAGGCCTCACCCTGATAGGTGAAGGCGAGATCCGCGCCATGTTCGGACAGTTTGCGGGCGATGCCCCAGGCGATCGAATGATCGTTGGCGACGCCCATGACAAGCCCGCGCTTGCCCTTCATCAATCCGTCCATGGTCGGCAAATCCTTATGCGGAATAGCGCTGGAAAATCAGCGTAGCGTTGGTGCCACCGAAACCGAACGAATTGGACAAAACGGTGTCGATCCTGGCTTCGTCGATGCGCTTGCGCACGATCGGCATGCCTTCGAATTCCGGATCGAGGTTGTCAATGTGGGCGCTCTCGCCGATAAAGCCGCCTTGCATCATCAGGATCGAGTAGATCGATTCCTGCACGCCGGCCGCACCCAGCGAATGACCGGTCAGCGATTTGGTCGACGTGATGAAAGGCATCTTCTCGCCGAACACCTCGCGGATGGCGCCCATTTCCTTGGAGTCGCCAACCGGCGTCGAGGTGCCGTGCGTATTGATGTAGTCGACCGGCGAGGACACCGTTGCGAGCGCCTGCTTCATGCAGCGAGCCGCGCCTTCGCCCGACGGCGCCACCATGTCGTAGCCGTCGGAGGTGGCGCCATAGCCGATGATCTCGGCATAGATCTTGGCGCCGCGTGCCTTGGCATGCTCGAGCTCTTCAAGAATCAGCACGCCGGCGCCGCCGGCAATGACGAAACCGTCGCGATCGACGTCGTAGGCGCGCGAGGCGACTGATGCCCTGTCGTTGAACTTGGACGACATGGCGCCCATGGCATCGAACAGATCCGACATCGTCCAGTCGAGATCCTCATGACCGCCGGCGAAGACGATGTCCTGCTTCCCCCACTGGATCAGCTCGTAGCCATTGCCGATGCAATGCGCTGACGTCGAGCAGGCCGATGAGATCGAATAGTTGACGCCGTGGATCTTGAACCAAGTGGCAAGCGTCGCTGAAGCGGTCGACGACATCGCCTTTGGCACCGCGAAGGGACCGATCCGCTTGGGACTGCCGTTCTTGATCGTCGTCTCGGCCGCTTCGACGATTGCACGGGTCGACGGTCCGCCGGAGCCCATCACGATGCCGGTGCGCTCGTTGGTGATGTCGGTCTCGTCGAGGCCGGCGTCTGCGATCGCCTGGTCCATCGCGACATGGTTCCAGGCAGCACCTTGCGACAGGAAGCGCATAGCGCGACGGTCGATCATTCCCGACGGATCCAGCGTCGGCGCTCCCCACACCCGGCAACGGAAGCCATGCTCGGCGAAAGAGTCGGAAAAGCTGATGCCGGACCTGGCATCATGCAAGGAGGCCTGCACCTCGTTGGCATTGTTGCCGATCGACGACACGATGCCGAGACCTGTGACTACGACCCGTCTCATTCGCAACTCCTTCCAGCACGGACCTCCGAAACCTGATTAAGTTTCCGGAACGGAACCATGCGCAAATTAAAGTGCTACAGCGTCCTTTAGATGTCCAAGACGTGGCACTGTTGGTCTTCGCTCAGCCGGCGGCCGATTGCTTGGACAGACCGACCTTCAGATCCGTTGCCGCATATATGGGCTCGCCATCTGCCTTCAGCCAGCCATCGGCGATGCCAAGCACAAGCCGACCGCGCATCACTCGCTTGAAGTCGACGCCATACTCCACCTTCTTTATCGAAGGCGTGACCATGCCTTTGAATCTCACCTCACCCGTCGACAGCGCCATTCCCTTGCCGGGTTCGCCGAGCCATCCAAGGTAGAACCCCGTCAACTGCCACATGGCGTCCAGGCCCAGGCATCCCGGCATGATCGGATTGCCGATGAAATGGCAGGCGAAAAACCACAAATCCGGCTTGATATCGAGTTCTGCGCGGATGAAACCCTTGTCGAACGCACCGCCGGTTTCGCTGATCTCGGTGATGCGGTCGAACATCAGCATCGGCGGATAGGGCAGTTGCGCATTTCCCGGTCCGAACAGCTCGCCGCGGGCGCAGGCAAGCAATTCCTCGTAACCGTAGCTGGATTTCGAACCCGCCATCAATCTCGTCCCCGTGATCGTCCCGGGCGATAGGCGCCCATGCTGGTGGTTTCCTAACACAATCTGTTTCAGGCCGGAAACCGGCGTTTGCGCTTAACCTGCCCGTCTGCCCGGGTCAATGCGCGCTATTGATCGCATTCGGCCGACAGAATATATGTCAGGACACGTCCAATTTCGGCAGATGCTCTATTTCTGCCATTTTGGACGTGTCTGAGACGGAACTGTGGGCGCGACGGATAGATGGATCTGGGTTGCCGGAAGGATAATGTCGCTGTGGACAAGCGGGTTCGCGAAGCCGGTCTGAGGCCGACACGCCAGCGTATCGCGCTGGCCGATCTGCTTTTCGCCAAGGGCGACCGCCACCTTTCGGCCGAGGAACTGCACGAGGAAGCGCTTGCCGCCGGCGTGCCGGTGTCTCTGGCCACCGTCTACAATGCTCTGCACCAGTTCACCCAGGCTGGCCTTTTGCGCATCCTTGCCGTCGAGGGATCGAAGACCTATTTCGACACCAACACCTCCGATCACCATCATTTCTATATCGAGGGCGAAAACAGGATCTTCGATATCGACAGCGGCCCGGTGACGGTTTCCAACCTGCCGGAACCGCCGGAAGGCATGGAGATCGCCAATGTCGATATCGTGGTGAGACTGCGTCCGAAACGCTGCGACTGACCGGCGCCTTATGAATTTCCTGGATTTGACGCTCCGGCTCGAATGGGTCGCCGTCGCGGTGGCGGCTCTTGTCTTCTATGCAATGGCCGGTGCTTCCTGGTGGCTATTTGCAGTGCTCGTTCTGGCGCCCGACCTGTCGATCCTGGGTTACATGGCCGGGCCGCGCGTCGGGGCCGTCGCCTACAACACCTTGCACATACTGGTCTTGCCCGTTCTGCTGGCGCTTTTCGGCAGCGTCTTTGACAATGCATTGGCGACATCCGTTGCGCTGATCTGGATCGCCCACATCGCCATCGACCGCGCCCTGGGCTATGGCTTGAAGCTGTCGAGCAGTTTCCAGGATACCCATCTCGGCCGCATCGGCGGCTAGATCATCCCCGAATTGAAGAACAGCGAAACAAAATGCCGGATCCGGTGCTTGCAGCGCTGGCCTGACCTCCGGTTCGGAAGCGTCAGTTCTTGACCTTTTCGCCGGGATAGGCGCCCCAGACGAGCGACTGGGCGAGCCAGCCGGTATGGCCGTCGAAGGTCATTTCGCACCATTGGCCATCGCAGGACTTGATCGTGCCCATCACCCCCGGTTCGAGGATCGCGATGACGCTTGCATCTTTTGCCGGGTCGTCGAGGAGGTTGATGCGGGCGTCCTTGCCGCGCTGCCAGGGGGCGACGATCGCCGTGCGGCGGCCCGAAAGCAGCGACTGATTGATCCAGCCTTCCGAGCCGTCGGCATCGCGCACGCGGCGCCATGTATCGAACTCCTGGATGATCTCCATCGGCAGGCCTGGTTTCATGTACATCCAATCGACGGAATAGTTGACGCCCGGCCCGACGCGCGAGTTGACGCGGCCGGATTTCAGGCTGACGAAGCGCGGCAGCGGCAAGCCGCTTGGTCCGAGCGTGACGCTCTGGGCGGGGGCCGCGGCACTTTGCGCCATCACCAGTGGGCTATGGATGAGAGCGCCGAGGAATGCTGCACTGAGGGTCAGGCGGAGCGACGCGAAACCAGACACTTTCGTTCCTTTCGGCGCCGGCCCATCGGCCTTCGCGCCCCTTTTTCTTTGTCTTCGGCGGAACCACTTGTTACATGGATGACCGGTACCGCGATCGGCTCTCAGTTTCGCCGTTCTTGGTTAAAGAGGTCTCAACGAGATCGGGTTCGAGGAAACAATGGCAGGCAAAAAGAAGCCCCTCGTCGTCATCACGCGCAAGTTGCCCGACCCGGTCGAGACCCGCATGCGCGAGTTGTTCGACGCCCGGTTGAATGTCGAGGACAGGCCGATGACGCAGCCGGAACTGGTGGCGGCGGTCAAGGAGGCTGACGTGCTGGTGCCGACCGTAACCGATAATATCGACGCGGCGCTGATTGCCCAAGCCGGCGACAACCTCAAGCTGATCGCCAATTTCGGCAATGGCGTCGACAAGATCGACGTTGCGGCAGCGGCCAAGAAAGGCATCACCGTCACCAATACGCCGAACGTGCTGACCGAAGATACGGCCGACATGACCATGGCGCTGATGCTGGCCGTGCCGCGACGGCTGGCCGAAGGCGCCAACGTGCTGACCGGGGACAAGAAATGGGCGGGCTGGTCGCCGACCTGGATGCTCGGCCGTCGCATCTGGGGCAAACGGCTCGGCATTGTCGGCATGGGTCGCATCGGCACCGCCGTCGCCAGGCGCGCCAAGGCCTTTGGCCTCTCGATCCACTACCACAACCGCCACCGCGTGCTGCCGGCAATCGAGGACGAGTTGGAAGCCACATATTGGGAAAGCCTCGACCAGATGCTTGCCCGTATGGACATTATCTCGGTCAATTGCCCATCGACACCGGCAACCTTCCACCTGCTTTCGGCACGGCGGCTGGCGCTTCTGCAACCGTCCGCTTACATAGTCAACACCGCGCGCGGCGATATCATCGATGAGGAATCGCTGGTCAAGCTCATCCATGACGGCAAGATCGCCGGCGCCGGCCTCGACGTCTACGAGCACGAGCCGGCGCTGAACAGCAAGCTTCTGAAGCTCGCCCACAAAGGCAAGGTCGTGCTGTTGCCGCATATGGGCTCGGCGACGCTCGAAGGCCGCATCGACATGGGTGAGAAGGTGATCATCAACATCCGCGCCTTCTTCGATGGCCATCGTCCGCCCGACCGCGTGCTGCCGCTGCGGGCGTGACCTGCCATCATGCCGGCATGGCCTTGCCGCGGCAACCACGCGTTCGTCTTTGGATAGTGTTGGCTTACGAAAGCGCCTTGCGCATGGTGATTGAGGTCGGCCGGTCGTAGCCCTTGTGCGCTGTCCGTTCGGTTTCGCGAAAGCCGAGGCGGGCGAAGGCAGCGTGGTTTCCGGTCAGTTCGACCCGGGTCTGGAGCTCGATGGCGGCCCGGTTGTGGCTACGGGCAAGATCTTCGACAGCCTGCATCAGCCGCTTTCCGATGCCTTGTCCCTGAAGAGCCGGCACAACCGCGAGCTTTCCGACATAGAGGTCGTCTGCCCGCTCCAGGATGAAGACGCAACCGACGATCTCGCTTTCCTTCAGCGCCAGGAATCCTGCCTCCTCCAGCGCTTTAGCCCTAAGATTTTCGACAGTGAGCCGATGCGCCGAGGACGGCGGATCAATAACGTCTTCCATGAAGGCGAAGGCGCGCATGACCAGTGCCAAGACCTCGTCCCAACGATCGAAGTCGGCCGCAAGCTGCACAATGGAAACGTCGGCAGGCAGGCTCACCGGCTAGTTCGCTTGTAGCGGATCGTGTCGAAGCGTGCCGCCAGTGCATCGTAGAGCAGCAGTCGCCCGACCAGCGGCTCGCCAATCCCGGTGATCAGCTTGATTGCCTCCATGGCTTGCAGCGTGCCGATGACCCCGCTCAGCGCGCCGACAATGCCGGCCACCGCGCAGGACGACACCAGTCCCGGCGGCGGCGCTTCGGGAAAAAGATCGCGGTAGCTTGGGTTCAACGTGCCGTCCGGACCGGTTTCGAACGGCTTCAGCACCGTGACCGAGCCGTCGAAGCGGCCAACGGCGGCATGGACGAGCGGCCGGCTTTCGGCGGCGCAGGCGTCGGCCACGGCGTAGCGCGTCTCGAAATTGTCGGAGCCGTCAACGACGATGTCATAATCGGCGATGAGGGCAGGGGCGTTGTCCGCGGTCAGCCTGAAATTGTGCTCTTCCACGACGACGTTTGGATTGATGCGGATGATCGCCGCCTTGGCGCTGTCGGTTTTCGCCATGCCGACATCGCCCGTGGCGTGGATCACTTGTCGTTGCAGGTTGGAAAGCGAAACGATGTCGTCGTCGACGATACCGAGTGTGCCAATCCCTGCGGCGGCGAGATATTCGAGCACCGGCGCTCCCAACCCGCCGGCGCCGATGACCAGCACCCGCGCCCGCTTTAGCCGCTGCTGGCCGGCGCCGCCGATTTCGGGCAGCACGATGTGGCGGGCGTAGCGTTCGAGCTCTTCGTCGGTGAGGGCGGCTGTGATCATCGCCGGACCATATAACGGAGGAAAAAACTTGTCAGGCGTCAATGCATGCGGCTCAGAAATGCGTCATGGACGAAGTTCAGATGGTCGGCCTGACCTTGCCGTGATCGACGGTCAGGAACTGCGCGCGTCCCTTGAGGCTGTCAAACAACGCGGCATCGGTCCCGGTCATGAAAGCCTGGCAGTTCAGCTCCTCCAGGATCGAGAACAAGGCCGCGCGCCGGCCGCCGTCGAGATGGGCGGCGATCTCGTCGAGCAGCAGGATCGGCGTCATGCCCGACATCTCGCCGGTTAGCCGTGCATGCGACAAGACAATGCCGACCAGCAGCGCCTTCTGCTCGCCGGTCGAGCAGAGTTCGGCCGGCATTGCCTTGGGCCGGTGGCGCACCACGAGATCGGAACGGTGCGGGCCGTCGAGCGTGCGTCCGGCGGTGCGGTCACGGTCGCGCCCTTGGGCAAGCGCACGACGGAACCGTTCCTCGACGTCGACGGCCGGCGAAATGCCGACTTCGCCTTCCAGTTCCCCCGAGATGCCGATGTCGGCTTGCGGAAACGGTCCGTCGCCGGGCAGACGGTCGATCATGGCGGCGAGCAGGCGCACCAGTTCGGCACGCGCCGCGGCAATTGCCACGCCGGTCTCCGCCATTTGCATCTCGATGGCATCGAACCAGGCACCGTCGCGCGAACCGTCGGCGAGCAGCCTGTTGCGGCCGCGCATTGCCTTTTCGTAGTCAAGCGCGCGCTGGCCGTGGCCGGGGTCGATCGCCAGCACCAGTCGGTCGAGGAAGCGCCGACGGTCGGCGGCTGGCCCGGGGAACAGGCCGTCCATGGCCGGTGTCAGCCAGACCACGCGCAGCCATTCCAGCATGTCTTCGGCTGAGCGCGCCGCCGCGCCGTTGATCCGCACCCGCCTGCCGCCTTCGCTGTCGCTGCCTGCAATCCCGGTACCGATCTCGACCTGGCCGTCCGGCCCGTCAAGCCGGGCATGCAGCGCAAAGCCACCGTCGCCGCCTTCGCGCGCCACCTCGGCATAGGGTGCGCGGCGCAGGCCGCGGCCTGGCGTGAGCAGCGAGATCGCTTCAAGCAGATTGGTCTTGCCGGCGCCATTGTCGCCGGAGAAAACCACAGCGCCGGGATCAAGGTCGATTGCCAACGCCGCATAATTGCGGAAATTCGTAAGTGTAAGCTTACTTATGTAAGTCTGCCGCGGGTTTGCAAATCTGGTCACGACAGCAGATGGCCTCGTTCGGGCCCTACACCCGCATCGGCATCAACACGTAGAGCGCGGTCTCGTCGGCCATGTCGTGGATCAGTGTCGGGGATCCGGCATCCGCCAGCATGAACTTCGCCTCCGTGCCGGTCAGTTGCGCGGCAACGTCGAGCAGGTATTTGGCGTTGAAGCCGATTTCGATCGGATCGGACGAATAGTCGGCTGCCAGTTCTTCGGTGGCGCTGCCTGAATCCGGATTGTTGACTGCAAGCGTGACCTGGCCTTCGGCGATCGAAAGCTTTACAGCCCGGCCGCGTTCGGACGAAATGGTCGAAACGCGATCGACGGCAGCGGCGAAACTCTGACGATCGATGATCAGCTTCTTGTCGTTGCCGGTCGGAATGACGCGCTGGTAGTCCGGGAAAGTGCCGTCGATCAGCTTGGAGGTCAAGATGACGCTGCCGATGGTGAAACGGATCTTGGTGTCCGACAGCTCGGTGGTCACCGCAATGTCGGGGTCGTCGACCAGCTTCTGCAACTCGCTGACCGTCTTTCGCGGGATGATGACGCCAGGCATGCCCTCGGAGCCCGCTGGTGCGTCGATCTCGGCGCGCGCCAGCCGATGGCCGTCGGTCGCGACCGAGCGCAGCTTCAGCTTGCCGCCTGCCTCGTGCGTGTGCAGATAGATGCCGTTCAGATAATAGCGCGTCTCCTCGGTCGAGATGGCGAACTGGGTCTTCTCGATGAGGCCCTTTAGCCCGAGGGAATCGAGCCGGAAAATATGCGAGAACGACCCGGCTGAAAGCTCGGGAAAGTCGGACTGCGGCAGGCACTGCAGGCGGAAGCTCGAGCGCCCCGACGTCACCGTCATGGCGTTGCCGTCTTCGTCGGTCTTCAGCGCCACCTCCGCGCCGTCGGCAAGCTTGCGCACGATGTCGTAGAGCAGATGCGCCGGAACCGTCGTCGCCCCGCCACGCTCGACCTTTGCCGGCGTTGCTTCGGTCACCTCCAGGTCGAGGTCGGTCGCCTTCATTTCAAGGCTGGCCCCCTCGGCGCTGAGCAGCACGTTCGACAGGATCGGAATGGTGTTGCGCCGCTCGACCACGCGGTGAACATGGTTGAGCGACTTCAGGAGATTTGACCGTTCCAGGATAACACGCATGACGAAACAGGCTCGCTTGAATGAATGAACGGGTCTCCGGCAAGCGGCGCCCCGCGAAAGGTCTGAACAGGCTCAGAATCTGCGTAAACTGACAGGAAAAACCTGGCAAACGCAAGCCCGCGCCACCGGTTCGGGCCGGCTGCACGGGCTTTCTGGGGATAAAAAGGCCGAAGTCCGCGAGCCGGCGTTTTTCGCGCCGTCAGGCCTGGTCGTTGATCAGCCTTCTCAGCAATTCGAGTTCCTGCGCCAGTGTGTTGTCGACGCCTGAAAGATCCTCGATCTTGCGCACGGCATGCAGCACCGTCGTATGGTCACGGCCGCCGAAACGCCGCCCGATCTCCGGCAGCGAGCGCGGCGTCATCACCTTCGACAGGTACATGGCGACCTGCCGTGGCTTGACGATGGTGCGTGTGCGCCGGTTGGACAGAAGTTCAGTCTTCGACACGTTGTAATGGCGTGCGACGATGCGCTGAATGTCCTCGATACGCACCCGCTTCGGCTCGCCGGAACGATAGATGTGGCCAAGGATCTCGTCGATGCGGTCGATGGTGATCTGCGGTTCGAAGGATTGGCGAAACAAAAGCTGGTTGAAGGCACCTTCGAGCTCGCGCCCGCTGCCGGTCACCGTGCGGGCAACGTGATTGAGGATCTCTTCGGAAATATCGAGCGACACATCGTCGAGCTTGGCGGTGGCAAGCCTGAGCTTGAGCATACCGATGCGCATGGCGAAATCCGGGGCCGACATTTCCAGCGCGACGCCGCCGTTGAGGCGCGAGCGGACGCGCGGCTCCAGCGACTCCAATTCCGACGGCGGCCGGTCGGCAGCGACCACCACTTGCTTGGCGCTGTCGAGCAGCATGTTGATCAAATGGCAGAATTCATGCTGGATCGACTTGCCCTGCAGGAACTGCATGTCGTCGATGATGAGAAGGTCGATGTCGCGAAGCTGTTCTTTCAGCGTCAGTGCGTTGTTGTCGCGAATCGCGGTGGCGAACCGCCACATGAAATATTCAGCCGTCAGATAGACGACCCGCGATTTCGGGTTCTGCTTCAGCGATTCTGCGGCGATCGCCTGCAACAGATGCGTCTTGCCCAGCCCAACCGTCGCGTGAAGAAAGAGCGGATTGAAGCGCACCGCGCTCGACTGTGATTCCGCGACCGCCTTGGCAGCGGCAAAAGCCACTCGGTTCGATGGTCCCTCGATGAAGGAGGTGAAAGTGTAGCGTGGATCGAGCGGCGAACCGAGCACATTGTGCCGGAACTCTGTCTCTGCCGGCATTCCTGGGCGGGGTGCCGGGACCCGCTCGACCCTGCTGGGGCTCGCCGTGCCCGCAGAGAGAGCGGTTTGCGTCTGCCTGGTCATCTTGCGTGCCGGGGCCACTTCCGGCTCGACGCTGTTGCGGCCCTGGCGTGTGGCGGTGCGAACGACGATCTCGATCTTGAGGATCTCCGGATCCTCGTGCTTCCACAACTCGGCGATGAGATCGAGATAGTGGCCGTTGATCCATGAACGCAGGAATGCGGTTGGCACCGAGATGCGGACAATGCCCTTGGAGGATTCAGCGACCTTCATGCGCCCGAACCAGCTCGAATAGACCTCGGTTCCCAGACGCGCCTTCAGCTGGGCCTTGACCCGATCGAACTTCTGTTCAGCTTCATTGGAAGCCGCCATGTCGTTCCTTCCGATTAACGTTCCAGGAAATGGGAGGTCGCCCGTAAGCTCCCTTTCGATGCCGCCGCTCTGCATGATCGAGTTCCTTGTCTCTTGTACCTGTTTTCCGCCGGGGATGCGCCTCCTGCATCCATGTTTCCGGCGACCGTGTCTTCGCTGCGACACCATCGCCACCGCCGGCTGATGAATCGCCTCGTTATCGGTCCGGCGCCGAAGTGCCGATCCGCCTTGGTCATGTCAGGGCAATAAAATGCCGTCCGGCGAAAAACGCCGGCGCACCGTCGACCTGCCATGTACAATTACGCCAGTCCCCTACCGTATCAAAAAGACAAACCAACCCCGTCCGCGGAGTTGAATCCGCGTTGTAAACTCTGCCAATTTGAGCTGGCCGGTTTCAGGCTGGTCAAGGGCCAAGGGCCCGTCCCTTCGATGGACAGACATTACCGAAATCGCTGTGGATAGGGCAAGGCCACCCCTAACGGATTTTTAAGGAATCTGACTAGCAAGGGACGGTTCGGACGCCATGCCGCAACAGTTGATTTTGACAAAGCCATTGTGATTCAAACCCTTTTCCGGCGAATATGAAAAAGGCCACACAACGCGAAATTTTCTGAAATAATTCACTTGACAGCCAATTGTCGCCTATCGACCGCAGCCGATGTGAACAAGCTGTGGATCACCATCTGTAAACTGCTGAAAAGAAACGGTAATCTGTGACGCTCGGAAATTTTCGCATTGGCGGTTTCGAAGGCTGCGAATATCAGCGGGCATGTATATGCCGGCAAAGCATTTCGAACTTTGAAATGCACGCGGAGCGCCGTTTTGCGGGCTTTCTTTTAAGTACTTGCCGGCAAACGAAAAAACCCGGCGCGATCGGCCGGGTTTGAAGAAGCGCAGTTCAGGAAAAGGTATATTAGGCCGACAGCACCTTGACCCGTTGGGCCAGCCGCGACACCTTGCGCGATGCAGTGTTCTTGTGCACCACGCCCTTGGTCGCGGCCCGCATCAATTCCGGCTCGGCCACCTTGAAGGCAGCCTGTGCGGCCGCCTTGTCGCCAGCCGCGAGCGCCTCTTCGACCTGGCGGATGTAGGTCCGGACGCGGGAGCGACGGTTCTTGTTGATCGCTGCGCGACGGGCGATCTTGCGCGTTGCCTTTTTGGCCGAGGAGGTATTGGCCATGGTGCCTCTCTTCTGATCTGGTGGGCGCTTGCGGGATACCGCGGGGCGCAAAAAACAAACGGGCAGCCACAGGGCCGCCTCGGTTGGTGCGGCTTATAGTTCAGCTTTTCCGGCGCGTCAACGCTGCGGCGCTTTCTTTTTGGCCGGTGCCTTCGTCATCTCATCGGTTCGTGAAATTCGGCTTCCGCTTGCCGGTGAAGGCCGCCATGCCTTCCTTCTGGTCGTCCAGCGCAAACAGCGAATGAAACAGCCGGCGCTCGAACCGCAGGCCCTCGGTGAGCGTCGTCTCATAGGCGCGGTTGACGGCCTCCTTCGCCATCATCACCACTGGCAAGGAAAAACCGGCGATCTTGGCCGCTGCCTTAAGCGCTTCCTCGATCAACTCGCCGGCTGGCACGACGCGCGAGACCAGGCCGGAACGCTCGGCCTCGGCTGCGTCCATCATTCGCCCCGTCAGGCACATATCCATCGCCTTCGACTTGCCGACGAAGCGGGTCAGGCGCTGCGATCCGCCCATGCCGGGCATGACACCCAGCGTGATCTCGGGTTGGCCAAACTTGGCGGTATCGGCGGCGATGATGAAATCGCACATCATCGCCAGTTCGCAGCCGCCGCCCAGAGCGTAGCCCGCCACCGCCGCGATGATCGGCTTTCGTGCCCGCGTAAATTCTTCCCAGCCGACGAAGAAATCCTGCAGATAGGCATCCACATAGGAGATCGACTGCATTTCCTTGATATCGGCACCTGCGGCGAAAGCCTTTTCCGAACCAGTGATGACCATAGCGCCGATGTCGGCATTTGCGCCCATGCTGTTCACCGACGCAACCAGTTCCGCCAGCACTTGTGAATTCAGCGCATTGAGCGCTTGCGGCCGGTTCAGCGTAATCAGCCCGACCTTGCCGCGGGTCTCGACGATGATGGTTTCATAGCCCATGCTTGCTCCTCCTCGCTTGTGTTTCAAGCCTGACAGGTCCGGCAGTGGAAGGTTGAGCGACCGCTTTGCACGATACGCTCGATGTGCCCGCCACAACCAGGCTTGGAGCAGGCCTCGCCCTCGCGATCATAAACCGCGAAGGAATGCTGGAAGTAGCCCAGCGATCCATCGGTCTGCATATAATCGCGCAACGACGAGCCGCCGGCGGCGATCGCGTCGGCGACGACCGAGCGGATTGCTTCGGCCAGGCGTTCGCTCTGTTCTCTGGCTTTCTTGCCGGCTCTCGCGAGCGTGCCCGCTTTGCGCAGCGGTGACAGGCCGGCCCGCCAAAGCGCTTCCGAGACGTAGATATTGCCTAGCCCGGCGATCAGCCGTTGGTCGAGAAGTGCCGCCTTCAGCGGTGACTTGCGACCTTTCAGCAGCGAAGCGAGCAGAGCGCCGTCCAGTGCATTGCCTGTAGGCTCGACACCTAATCCCGCCAGCATCGGATGCATGTCTGGCTCGTCTTCCGAAAACAGCATGAACCCGAAGCGGCGCGGGTCGTTGAAGATCACGCGAGAGCGGACGCCGGCAGGTGATGTGATGTCGAAGACGACGTGATCGTGAGCGGTGTTTTTCGAACGTTCATAGTGGAACGCGCCGGGTGTTGCACTCTCGTCGGCCGTTTCGACGCGAAACGAACCCGACATGCCGAGATGGCAGATCAGCACCGGGCCGTTGTCCAGGTGCATCGTCAGATATTTGGCGCGGCGGCCGAGCGCTGCAATCGTCTTGCCGGTCAGCCGCTCCGAAAATCTCTCGGGGAATGGAAACCGCAAATCGGGCCGGCGTGCCTCGACACCGACGATGCGGGCACCTTCAAGGACCGGCTGCAGACCGCGCCTGACTGTCTCGACCTCCGGCAGCTCAGGCATGGCCGCTTATCGTGGCATGGAAGGAGGTGCCGTATGGGCCGGGCGCCAGCCCGAGATGTTCGGCCACGGTTTCGCCGATGTCGGCAAATGTCGTCCTCAGTCCAATGTCCGCGCCTTTGAAACCCGGCCGTGTGCCGATAACCGGAATACGCTCGCGTGTGTGGTCGGTGCCGCGCCACGTCGGATCGTTGCCGTGATCGGCGGTCAAAATGAGCAGATCGCCTGGCCTCAGCCGCGCGAATGCCTCCGGCAGGCGCCGGTCGAAAGCTTCGAGTGCGGCGGCATACCCCGCGACGTCGCGCCGATGTCCGAACTCGGTATCAAAGTCGACAAAGTTCGCGAAGACGAAGTCGCCGTCGCGGGCATCTTCCATGGCGCCAAGCGCTTTGTCGAACATCGCCATGTTGCCGGCAGCCTTGCGGACTTCCGAGATCCCCCGATGGGCGAAGATGTCGCCGATCTTGCCGATTGCGATAACCCGGCTGCCGCGCGCCGTCAGCCGGTCGAGCAGCGTCGGTTCCGGCGGCGGTACGGCATAGTCGCGACGATTATGCGTTCGCGCGAACGTGGCGGCGGTTTCACCGATAAACGGTCGTGCGATGACGCGCCCGATATTCAGCGGATCGACCAGCCCGCGCACTATCTTGCAGAAGTCGTAAAGCCGTTCCAGGCCGAAATGAACCTCATGCGCGGCGATCTGCAGGACGGAGTCGACCGAGGTGTAGCAAATCGGCTTGCCGGTGCGGATATGGTCTTCGCCGAACCGTTCGATGATCTCGGTGCCGGGGGCATGACAATTGCCGAGAATGCCGGGCACCTTCCCTTCACGCACCATTGCTTCGGTCAACTCGCCTGGAAAGGCGGGAATCGTGTCGGGGAAGTAACCCCAGTCGAAACGGACCGGCAGGCCGGCTATTTCCCAATGGCCCGATGGCGTGTCCTTGCCGCTCGAAACCTCCTGTGCCGCGCCGTGAAAGGCGGCGGCAAACTCGACGCTGCCGCCATTCTCGAACCTGAAACCCGTCGCCGTTGCCGCGGCATGGCCGAGGCCGAGCGATAGCATGTTTGGTACAAGAAGCGGTCCGCCACGCAGGCCTTCGCGATCGGCGCGGCCTTCCGCGCAGGCCTGCGCGATGTGTGCGAACGTGTTGGAGCCAGTGTCGCCATAGCGTTCGGCGTCGGCCGCGCCGCCGATGCCGAAGGAGTCAAGGACAAAAAGGGAGGCGCGTGCCATCAAAGGTTCATCATTGCCTGGGTGTTGACTCAGACATAGGGTTCCGCGCTGCCGTTGGCAATTCGGAAACCCGAACGGCACGGCTTGGCGTGCTGGTCCGGGAGAAACGAATCGCGGCATGGTCGATCTGCCGATCGAAATGCGCGGCATGGAGCTCGCATGAGGCCTGCCCTGAAAGCATTCGCTGCCGTACTGGCCTTGCTGCTGGATGCATCTTGCGCGAACCTGGCGCGTGCCGATTGGCGCGATGATATCGGAACGTTCCGTATCGGTATCGTCGCCGAGCCTGGCGCCGGCAACACCGTTCCAGGTCTGGCGCTGCTGACCGACGCCTATACCAAAGCGCTCGGCATGAAGGTGGAGTTTGTCGTTGCCCGCGACTATACGTCGTTGATCGAGGCGCAGGCCAATGCGCGGATCGAATATGCAATCTATTCGGCAACCGCCTACGCCGCCGCCTCCGAACGGTGCGGATGTGTCGAACCTCTCGCGGCGCCGCTCGATTCCGGCGGCGCCATCGGCATCCGCTCCGTACTGCTGACGCGCGACGGGAGGGTTCCCGATCTGATGGCCATGGCAGTCCATCGGGTCGTCATGGCGCCTTTCGACAGCGTCGGTGGTGCTTTGTTGCCGCTTGCCGGGCTGGCAGCAGACGGGGTCAACGTGGCGGAAGATGCGCCGTTTTTGACCCACGCCAATTCGGCTGCCGAAGCTGAAGCAATGCTGGTCGAGGGCGAGGCCGATGCCATATTCGGCTGGATCCCGGCTGTGGCAGAGGGACGGCCAAATCCTCCTGGCGGCACGGTGGCGAGGCTCGAGGCCGCAGGGCTCTCGAAATCGTCGCTTCAGGTCGTATGGACCTCAGGCCTGCTGAGGTATGGCCCGCACGCCGTCCGCAGCGATCTGGACCCCGAAGCCAAGCGCCGGCTCACCGTCTTTCTCACCAATCTCAGATCAGCCGCGCCGGACATTTACGATCTTCTGGAGCCGAGACACTCCGGCGGGTTCGCCGTTGCCGGTCCGAGGGATTATGTGCTGGCTGCGGCCATCGTGCACCTGGTCTCGGCCCGCGGTCGCAAGCAATAGCAACAGCCCGGTTAGCGGGCTTCAGGCGTCAGCAATCGCTGCACGGAATGGTCGGGCTCCTTCGCGGCCGTAGATAATAAGTTTCCGCCATCGATATCGAATTGAAGGCCGAGCTCAACCCGAACCGGCTTTGGCCATCCGCCGACCAGGTGATGATTGGCTTGTAGGCGAGATCGCTTTCGACCCGAATGAGGAAAGTGCCTTTGATCTTGAGCGCGCTCGGGACCGTTGTGGCGGAATCCTTGATGGCGTCGACGCTAGAGACACCATCGACTACTTTGCGCGACCACACGACCAAGACTTTCGGCGTCGTCTCGTCCGTGACCTGTATCGCCGTAATGATGATCTTCGGTTTCGAACGATTATAGGGCTGAAGCGTGGAACTGCCGATCGCGATGATGGCATCGAGATCGGCCGCCTTGATGGTCTGCTGCTGCGTGACAAGGTCCGCTACCATGCTGCCGATGCGGCTGACCTTCTTGCTGGTCTCGATGGCTTGCGAGGCCTCCATGGTCATAAAGTACATGATCAATAGGACAGGCACGATGAGGGCAAACTCGACAGCCGCAATACCGCGGCGGTCCGAGCAAAGCCGGACTGCTCTTGTACAAATCTCTGCGATGCCCAGCTGTGCCCCCGCACGAATCATGGCTTTGCCCTTTTCAAGCGACTAGGTGGTTCAGTTGTCGAACGGCTCGTTCTGCCAAGTGATCGAAGCGAAATGCAGCGTTTTGCCGTCCTTCAGATTGGCCATCGACTTGGCCATGAAGTCGGTCATCACCGGCCATTTGTAAAAAACCCGCAGCATGTTTCTCGACTCCGCCAGGCCCGGTGCGACGGTGAAGGTCTGTGTGCTCGTGCCCTTGGTCAACACGACATCGCCATCCTGGATCTTGAAACCGGCCAGCGCCGCATCGGCGAAGGTCGGATATTCGCGCAAATCCACTAGCAATCCGGGACAGGTCTTGGCGACCATGATCTCCAATTTGGTGCAGATCATATCCCGCAGCTTGGTCCCGGACACATCGGCCGGTCTTAACTGGCCGGTACGCAGTTGGCGCGCGATGTCGTCTGTGGCGTTTGCCATCACTTCTTGTGCGGCAAATGAAATACAGCTCTCCAGGATGGCGAAGACAAGAAGCGCGAATGGAATTGCAAGCATGGCGAATTCGATCGCCGTGCTTCCGCGTCGGTCGCCCAAAAACCGTCCGGGAAAACCTGCTCGTCCTGCCTTGCTCATGTCCTCTACCTGCCGATTCCAGTTCTGCATCGGATCCCACCATTAGTCGGAACCGATTGAAGTCCGGTTGGAATGACCGTTAAATTCGGCGGAAAGGCCTTAACCAGGCAATAACCGAAGCGTTCCCGCAAAGGTGGAGAAGTCGGCTAGCTAATGCCCGGCGCTCATCTCGGCCTCAGAGGCCTTCTCGGCATCGCTCTTGTACGAGCTTTCGCAATATGGCGCGCAGGACATGGTCTGTACTTCGGCACGCCGATAGATGCGCACCGACGACGCTGCCTGGCGCACGACCGTTATTTGCTCATCGACGATCGGGTTGCCCTCCTGATCGAGGACGACAAGATTGGTGACGCCAAATCCCTTGCCGGTCAGTACGATCGTCGATGCGTCCTGCACGGAGGCGTCAGCGATCGCCGGATTGCCGACGACAATCGTATCGGCGGCGCGCGACAATTTGACGATCTTTGCCTGGTTCATCGTGACCTCGATGCCGGCGCCTGCCTTGGCTGGAACGGCGAAAGCCGCTGCGGCAAGAACCACGGCAATTGGAAATGACGATCTCGGCCCGGCCATTGAGGCGCTCCCCGGCAACAAACTGTTCAACAGAACATGAACGAGATTGGTGAACCAACCGTTAAGCGGCTGGAGTTCAGGATTAAGCCGGAACCGGCATTGGGCTAGCAGGCACGGCTCAAACCTCTTTGCCGAATTGCGCCTTTTGCGCCCTTTGTTAGCCCGTGGACCCAGTGGCCGGTATTTTAGTCCTGGGTTAACTACGCAATGTCATCGAAGCGGGAAAGGAATCGGTAAGCCTGTTTATTAAGCCGATCGAAACAGCTTCCGCTTACATTCGCAGCATCCGATCAGCCATCAAGAGAAGTTGACGGAAGTGCTGTAACAATTGGAGTAGGAGCTCGAATGTCTAACCTCATCGCACGTTTTGTGAAGGACGAATCCGGCGCGACCGCTATCGAATACGGTCTGATCGCCGCCCTCATCGCGCTCGCCATCATGGTTGGCGCCGGCTCGCTCGGCAACGCGCTGAACGCCAAGTTCGACAAGATCGCCAGCAAGGTCAACGGCGTCAATTAAGCTACGCGGCCAGTCACTTTTCAAGAACAGGGGCCGCTCCGTTGCGGCCCTTGTTGCATTATAGTAACAAAACACTTTGAAGTCTCATCAGTCGTTAATAGAATGTGCCTAGGTTAGGCCAGGTACAATTTGACCACAGGCGTTCGTCCATGCTTGAAGCCGTGATCTTCGTCGTCTTTCCGTTCTGCATGCTTTTTGCCGCGATCTCCGACATGCTGTCGATGACGATCGCCAATCGCGTGCCTGTGCTGCTTGTGGTTGTCTTCGCCTTGGTAGCGCCTTTGACCGGCATGGATTGGGCCACCTATGGCTGGCATTTCGCCGCCGCCGGCTTGGTTCTCGCGGTGACGTTCGGCCTGTTCGCGCTTGGCGGCATGGGCGGCGGCGACGCGAAGCTCCTGGCCGCCACTGCCATGTGGATGGGACTGAATGTCCATCTCATCGAATATCTCGTCGCCTCGACATTCATAGGCGGCTTGCTGACGCTTGCCATTCTCGCCTATCGAAAATCGCTGCTTGCCGCCGTCACAAGCCACAATCCGTTCCTGCGCCATTTCGCCGATGACGCGACCGGTGTTCCGTACGGCATTGCGCTTGGCATTGGCGGTCTGCTTACCTATCCGGACTCGCCATTGATGGCCTGGGCTCTCGCCAGGCTGGCGGGCTGATTTGCGTTACTCCGTTTGCGCCGGGCCTGGCGAGTTGGCGACGTCTTTCCTTCGGGCCGCGCTTGGTCGCTCTAATTTATGTAAACGTTAAATTAATCACGATCGTAAGTATAACATTAACCTTGTTTTGACGATTGCCGCTGCAAAGTCCGGCTTGGCCAGGTGGTTTGCCAAGGGCGAGGTTCGGACAGATGCCAGCATCCCGATTGATTATTCTAGGCGTGGCGATAGCCGCGGCCGGAGGTGCAGGCTATGTCGCGAAGAACATGGTCGCGCCTCCGCCGCCTCCGGTTGTCGATTCCGGCCCCCAAGCGCCGGCGATCGCGCTGCAGGACGTGCTTGTCCTTTCCGGCGATGTTCCGATGGGCAGTCCGCTAGAGAACAACATTTCCTGGGAGTCATGGCCGTCCGCCGGCATCAACGCAAATTTCATCACCCGCGCCGCCGAGCCTGAAGCGCTGGATAAGCTGAAGGGCGGCGTCGCGCGCGTGGCGCTGTATGCCGGTGAGCCGTTGCGGCGCTCGAAATTGATCGGTGAGGGGCAAAGCTTCATGTCGTCGATCCTGCCCTCCGGCATGCGGGCTGTCGCAACAAGCATCTCGGCCGACACTTCGGCCGGTGGCTTTATTCTTCCCAACGATTTCGTCGACGTCATCATGACCCGCAGAGCCGATACCGCCAATGGCGGTAGTCCGGGCTTTACGACCGAGACTATCCTCAAGAACATTCGCGTCCTGGCGATCGACCAGACCATTCAGGAGGATGAGGAAGGCAAGAAGACCAGGGTCGGCCAGACCGCCACCCTGGAACTGACGCCGCAGCAGTCCGAGATCATCACCGTCGCTCAGCAGATGGCGGATCGCCTGACATTGGCACTGCGCTCAATCAAGGACAGCCAGGACAAGAATGTGGGGGAGGCCGACTACCTGGTTTCCGGCAATGGTCGGCGCGGAACGGTGCGGTTGATCAAGTCGGGCGAAGTTTCCGAAGTGGGGGCGAGGAAATGAAGCTAAAAACCAAACTGCCGGTCACCTTGGCTGCGGCGATCGGCCTGTTTCTCCTTGGAACGAACGCGTATGGCACTCTCGATGCCCATGCGGCGAACAATGCCAGGGTCACAGCCTCGACGGCCACCCAGCGAGTGAAGCTCGGGCTCAACAAATCGGTGGTCATCGACCTGCCGAGCGATGCCTACGATATTCTCGTTGCCAACCCCGCGGTAGCCGATGCGGTGACCCGCACCGCCAGGCGCATCTATCTATTCGGAAAGGCGGTCGGCGAGACCAACATCTTCGTCTTTGGCCCGAATGGCGAACAGATCGTCAGCCTTGATCTGGCGGTCGAACGCGATGTTGCCGGGCTGGAGGACTATATCAAGCGCTTCATCCCGTCATCGGAGATCAAGGTCGAGCTGCTGAACGACAATGTCGTTCTGACCGGAACCGTTGACACTCCGCTGGACGCCAAGCGTGCGCAAGACCTGGCGGAGATCTTCGTCTCAGGCGGCGAAGCGACCACGGGTCAATATTCGCAGACCGCTGCCGGCGGCTCCGCCGATGCCGGCGTCGACATCAACAATCCGGACACCGAGCGCCGCGTCAGCAAGATCGTCAACCTGCTGCAGATTATCGGCGACGACCAGGTGACGCTCAAGGTGACGGTTGCCGAAGTCAGCCGCTCGGTGATGAAGCAGCTCGGCGTCAACATGATCGGCAGCGGCAGCAGCAACGGCATCAGCTGGAGCGCGTTAAGCGACAATTTCACCGGTTTAGGCAAGTCGCTGTCGAACTCGGGCCTCTCTATCAGCAGCTCGACGCTGCAGGCCTATATCAACGCCATGGAACAGTCCGGCGTCATGAAGACTCTCGCCGAGCCAACATTGACGGCCGTATCCGGCGAGAAGGCGACCTTCAAGGTCGGCGGTGAATATAACATGGTGACCGGCGTTTCCGAAGCCGTCTCCAACGATAACCAGACAGGTCTGAAAACCTATTCAGTCGAGAAGATCGAATATGGTATTGGCCTGGAATTTCAGCCGGTGGTGCTGTCTCCCGGCCGCATCAGCCTGAAAGTCAGGACGTCGGTCTCCGAGCCGACAACGGAAGGGTCAGTATCTTATTCCGAAGGCGTAAAAAGCCTTGGCATGAACGCCCTGTCGCTTCGCAAACGCTTGGCCGACACGACGGTGGAACTGCCTTCGGGCGGCTCGATGATGATTGCCGGGCTCGTCCGCGACGATGTCAGGCAAGCCGTCAACGGCTTGCCTGGCCTGACAAAGATTCCAGTGCTCGGCGCGCTCTTCCGCAGCAGGGATTTCGTTCGCAACGAGACCGAGCTCGTCATCATCATCACGCCCTATCTGGTGAAGCCGGTGGCGCGCAACGACCTTGCCAAGCCTGACGACAATTTCAACGCCGCCAGCGACGGAGCCGCCATGTTCCTTGGACGCGTCAACCGCGTCTACGGCACCATGCAGACCGACAAGCCCAACGGCCGTTATCACGGCGTTGTCGGCTTCATCTACAAGTAAGCGGGGAAGCGGACATGTCTCAGTCAGCATCGAAGACAAAGGCGATCACCGCGATGCGGTCGGTCCATTTGCGAATCTGGCGGCCGGCCGTTCCCATCATGGCGGTCGTGATGGCGGCATCACTGGCCGGCTGCGCCAATCGCGACAGCGTCACGGTCGGTGCCATACCGGACGACTATCGCACCACCCATCCGATCATCATCGCCGAGAAGATCCAGAAGATCGACCTTCCGGTCGGCGCCGGCGACCGTGGCATGACCAGATTCCAGCGCGACACGCTCCTGGGCTTTCTGGACGGATACGACAGGAGCGCGGCTCCGGTGCTGACGATTGAGGTCCCGAGCGGCTCGGCTAATGAAATCGCAGCGGCCGCGGCCGGCCGCGATTTCGCCAGGCTTGCCATAGCCAGCGGCATCAGCCGGAAGCGGATCGCCGTGCGGTCCTATCAATCCGTTTCGGCCGAAGCGTCCGCCCCGGTCCGTGTCGCCTACGTCTCGGTGAAGGCTCAGACGGACAAATGCGGGCGCTGGCCGGAAGACCTTCTGGAGACTTCGGAAAACAAGCATTATGCCGATTTCGGCTGTTCGTACCAAAACAACCTTGCCGCCCAGATGGCCAATCCGGCCGATCTGATCGGGCCGCGCAAACAGACTCCCATCGACGCGGCAAATCGGAGCGCGGTGATCGACGTCTATCGCGACAGAGGAATTTCGGACGAACTCCTCGGCAATTCGGAAGTCGAATATTAACGAGTGTTGAGGCTCAACAGACCTAAGCCGCGCAAGTCACTGAAAGAGATGACAATGAGCAATCTTGCCTATGACACAGAGGTAGCAGGCGGCGAAACCTCGGAGCAGGATATTGCCGCGATGCAGGCGTTGCGGCCGATCCCGCGCATTTCGATCCAGGCGTTCTGCGAGACCGAAGGCGTAGCCAATCCGGTCGAGCGCGCTGGCGAGGATCGCCGTATGGCCAAGGCCCATCTGAAGGTGCATATGGGGGGCATCCCCACCGCTATCGAATTCTACCAGTCTGCGCCGACACCGAACCTGATCCTGCTTGAATCGCGCAGCGAGCCGAAGCTGTTGCTGGAACAACTCGCCCAGCTCTCCGAGCACTGCGATCCGACCTCCAAGGTGGTGGTTGTCGGCCATTACAACGATGTCGGCCTGTATCGCGAACTCATCCGTTCGGGCATTTCCGAATATGTCATCGCCCCGGTATCGATGGCCGACATCGTCAGCGTGGTGTCCTCGATCTTCGTTGATCCGGAAGCTGAGCCGATCGGCCGCTCGATTGCCTTCATCGGCGCCAAGGGCGGCGTCGGCTCCTCGACAATAGCCCATAATGTGGCTTGGGCCATGTCGTCCCTTTTCAAGTCCGAAGTGGTTGTCGCCGATCTCGACCTCGCCTTCGGAACGGCCAACATCAATTTCGACCAGGACCCGGCGCAGGGCATTGCCGAGGCGGTCTTCTCGCCGGAACGCGTCGACGAGGTCTATCTCGACCGGCTGCTCGCCCAATGCGCCGAGCACCTGTCGCTGCTTGCGGCACCTTCGACCCTGGAGCGGGTCTACGATTTCGAGCCCGACGCCTTCACCCAGCTTATCGACATAGCCCAGCGTAGCGCGCCGCTCCTCGTGCTCGATGTCCCCCATGTGTGGGCCGGCTGGACCAAGAACACGCTGGTCAAGGCCGACGAGATCGTTATCACGGCGACGCCCGAACTGGCCAATCTGCGAAACACAAAGAACCTGGTCGACATGCTGAAGCGGCTTCGTCCAAACGATCCTGCGCCAAAGCTTGTGATCAACCAGGCCGGTGTGCCGAAACGTCCCGAGATTACGCCGTCCGATTTCTCCGAATCGCTCGGCCTTTCGCCGATGTCGGTCATCCCGTTCGAGCCGCTTTTGTTCGGAAATGCCGCCAACAACGGACGTATGCTCGGTGAGATGGATGCCAAGAGCCCCGTCGTCGCCACGATCAACGAGATTGCCCATGTGCTGACGGGGCGCAGCGAAATCAAGGTGAAGAAAAAGGCTGGCCTCGGCAACCTGCTCGGCAAGCTTTCGCGCAACAAGAAGTGATACCGCAGCGGTGGAATTGGTAAGCGATCATGTTTGGTAAAAGAGGCAGCGACGACGGCAACCGGACCATCCCGGAATTCCGTCAGCCAGCACCCGCACCTGCCGCGCCGGCGGCCGCGAACCCTGTGGAAGCGGCGGTAGCTGCCAGGCCCGGGGCGCTGCCGCCATCCGGCGCGCCTGCAGGGCCAGCGGTTCGCCGTGCGGTCGAGCCGCCGCCATTGGCGCCGGAGCCGAAAAGGATTCAGCGTGAGCGCAGCGAGAGCTATTACGACACCAAAAGCCAGGTCTTCTCCGCACTCATCGACACGATCGATCTGTCGCAGCTCGCCAAGCTCGATCCCGAAAGCGCGCGCGAGGAAATCCGCGACATCGTCAACGACATCATCGCGATCAAGAACTTCGCGATGTCCATCGCCGAGCAGGAAGAGCTTCTCGAGGATATCTGCAACGACGTCTTGGGCTACGGGCCGCTGGAGCCACTGCTTGCCCGCGACGATATTGCCGACATCATGGTCAATGGCTCCAAGAACGTCTACATCGAGGTCAACGGCAAGGTCGAGCAGACCGGCATCCGTTTCCGCGACAACCAGCAGCTCCTCAACATCTGCCAGCGTATCGTCAGCCAGGTTGGCCGCCGCGTCGATGAATCAAGCCCAATCTGCGATGCGCGTCTTCCTGATGGTTCCCGTGTCAACGTCATCGCACCGCCCCTGGCCATCGACGGCACCGCCCTTACCATCCGCAAGTTCAAGAAGGACAAGCTGACGCTCGACCAGCTGGTCAAGTTCGGCTCAATTTCGCCGCAAGGCGCCGAGATTCTCAAAATCATCGGCCGCGTCCGTTGCAACATCGTCATTTCGGGCGGTACCGGCTCCGGCAAGACGACGCTGCTCAATTGCCTGACCAACTATATCGACCGCGAGGAACGCGTCATTACCTGCGAGGACTCGGCTGAGCTGCAATTGCAGCAGCCGCATGTGGTACGTCTCGAAACCCGTCCGCCCAACCTCGAAGGTGAGGGTGAAGTGACCATGCGCGATCTGGTCAAGAACTGTCTGCGCATGCGGCCCGAGCGCATCATCGTCGGCGAGGTGCGCGGACCCGAAGTGTTCGACCTGTTGCAGGCGATGAACACCGGCCATGACGGCTCGATGGGAACGATCCACTCGAATAGCCCGCGCGAATGCCTCAACCGTATAGAGTCGATGATCGCCATGGGCGGCTACACGCTGCCGCAAAAAACCGTACGCGAAATCGTCGTCGGCTCCGTCGACGTGATCATACAGGCTGCACGCCTGCGCGACGGATCGCGGCGCATCACCCACATCACCGAGGTGATCGGCATGGAAGGCGACGTCATCATCACCCAGGACATCGTTCTCTATAACATCAAGGGCGAGGATGCGAACGGCAGGTTGCTGGGCGAGCACGTGTCGACCGGCATCGGCCGTCCGCATTTCTGGGAGCGCGCCCGCTACTATGGCGAGGAGCAGCGCCTAGCAGTTGCGCTCGAGGCGATGGAGAAACGCGCTGACTGATCCGTCTGGAAGCGTGGGGGCCAGGGTCGATGTTCGGGATTGACAGCACCGTATTGGCATTCGTCGTGCTCGCCGGCTTCAGCGCCGGCGCAGTGGCCTATGCTTTCCTATTCAATCGGATCAGCACCGAGAAGCAGGTCGGCAAGCGGCTTGAATCGATCAAGACCGCCGAGACGGATCGTTCCGTAGTCAAGGCTTCGCGCGATCGCGTGGCGGAAGCGGCCAAGCGTCGCAAATCCGTCCAGGATTCGCTGAAGGATCTCGACCAAAAGCAAAAGTCCAATCAGAGCCTGGCCAAGAAACCACCGCTGAAGATCCAAATCCGCCAGGCCGGCATGAAGGTCTCGATTGAGCGCTTCTATGTCTACTCGGCGGTCTGCGGCGTCGTCTTGACGGCTTTGGTCTATTTCATCGGCGCACCGCTGCTGGTCTTGCCGGCCGCGCTGCTGGTCGGTGTCTTGGGTCTGCCGCGCTGGTTCGTCTCGTTTCGCCGCGCGCGCCGCGTCAAGGCGTTCCTCAACGAATTTCCGAACGCGCTCGACATCATCGTGCGTGCGGTAAAATCCGGCCTGCCGCTGAACGACGCCGTGCGCCTGATCGCCAATGAATCCCCCGAGCCGGTCAAGACCGAGTTCCGCCGCATCGTCGATTCGCAGCAAATGGGTTTGTCGATCCCCGACGCGGCCATGCGCATGCCCGAAACGATGCCGTGCACCGAGGCGAGCTTCTTCGGCATCGTCATCCAGATCCAGTCTCAGGCCGGCGGCAATCTTTCCGAAGCGCTGGGCAATCTTTCGCGCGTGCTTCGCGACCGCAAGAAAATGAAGGCCAAGGTCCAGGCGTTGTCTATGGAAGCCAAGGCATCCGCCGTGATCATCGGCGCGCTGCCTTTCGTCGTTGCCTTTCTCGTCTATCTGACGAGCCCGAACTACATCATGCCCCTCTTTACCACCAGCACCGGCCATCTGATCCTCGGTTGTTCCGGCGTCTGGATGTCGATGGGTATCCTGGTAATGCGCAAGATGATGAACTTCGAAGTCTAGGATTCGCGCGTATGACCGATCACGTCATCAGAACTCTCACCGACCCGTCCCTGCTGATCGCACTGCTGGTCGGCATCGCGGTGTTTGCGACGGTCTTCACGCTGCTGCCCGCCTTTGGCGGGAACCAGCTCAAGGCGCGCATGAAATCCGTGGCGCTGGAGCGCGATGAGCTGCGCGCCAAACAGCGCGCGCGGCTGGCAGTCGAAGCCGACCGCCGCCGCAAGGGCCTGCGCGAAGAGCAGTCGGTCGGCATGCGCAATATTGTCGATCGCCTGGATCTCAGGCGTGCGCTGGCGGACGAAGGTACCTTGCAGAAATTGAAAGTGGCGGGTTTTCGCGGCCAAAATCCGCTGACGCGCTTCCTTTTTTTCCGCCTCGTCCTGCCCTTCATCGGCTTTGCATTGGCGGCCATATATCTGTTCGTGCTTGGAGGACTGCCCGAGCAGCCGCTTTTCGTGAAGCTGTTCGTCTGCATCGTGGTTGCCTATGCGGGGTTCTACGCGCCGGTGCTCTACGTCAACAACCGTGCGACCAAGCGCAAGCAGTCGATTCAGATGGCGTGGCCGGACGCGCTCGACCTGTTGCTGATATGCGTCGAGTCCGGCATGTCGGTGGAAGCAGCGCTTCGCAAGGTCGCCGATGAGATCGGCGCGCAATCGGTGGCATTGGCGGAAGAATTCATCCTGACCAATGCCGAACTTTCCTATCTGCAGGAGCGCAAGCAGGCGTACGAGAACCTTGCAAGCCGCACTGGCCTCGAATCCGTCAGGTCGGTGTCCCAGGCGTTGGTTCAGGCCGAGCGCTACGGTACGCCCGTGGCGCATGCGCTGCGCGTGCTTGCCGCTGAGAGCCGCGACATGCGCATGAATGCCGCCGAGAAGAAGGCGGCCGCGCTGCCGCCGAAGCTTACCGTGCCGATGATCCTGTTCTTCCTGCCGGTGCTGTTCGCCATCATTCTGGGTCCCGCCGGCATCCAGGTGAGTCAGCGCGGCATCTTTGGCGACCAGCCGAAATCGAGCAGCCAGTAGCCCAAGCGGCGTCGCCACAAACGCTGCTACGATTCAAAGCCGCGCTGCCGGTGTCGCGCGGCTCCTTGCGTTTGACATGTTGCGGAATTCTCGCGCCGGTTCGGCGCTCGAAGCGGTCAGTTGGTGGCAGGCTTTGCCTTGTCCTGCTCCTTGAGCTGGCTCCAGGCATTCTGCTGCGCCAGCATCTGGCGAAGGTAAGCGACGTTGGCCTGCGCCTGTTCCGGCGACAGCTCTTGTGAGGCGATCTTCTCGGCCTCGTCGAAACGTCCTTGCAGACCGACGACCAGCGCTAGGTTCTGGCGGACGCGACTGTCGGCATTCGGCTGCTGGGCGGCCGAGCGCATATAGGTTTCGGCCGTGCGCAAATCGCCTTCCAGCACGTACGACATGCCGAGATTGGAAAGGATCGACGGTTCGTTCGGCTTGAGGTCCAGCGCCTTGCGATAGTCTTGACGCGCCTCGTCCTTTTGGCCGAGCTGGTCGAGAATGGCAGCTTCCGCCGATACAAGTTTCCAGTCAGGATATTCGGGCGTCTGCGCGCGACGCACGGCATCGAGAGCCGGCTCGAACTGTCCGTTGGCGGCAAGCGCCTTGCCATAGGCGGCGAGCACGTCGCGGTCCTTCGGCAAGGCAATCGCCAGCTTGCGCATCACCGCAAGCGACTGGTCGGCGTCACCGTCCATCTGCAACGCCGCGGCATAGTTTGTCGCGATCCGCTTGTCGTTGGGGCTTTTCGAGTAGGACTGCCCGAGCGCCATCGTGGCGTTGTGCAGTTCGCCCGCCGACATTGTTTCCAGCGGCTTGCCGCTTGGGCGAGAAATCGAGCCAGTCGTCAATTTGCTGGTTCCGCAGCCAGCGACGCTTGCGGCAAGCACCATCATCAACGCCGTGGTGATCAGCCTGTTTGCGCTGGCGTTCATCCTGCGGTCGGTCGGCATCGGCACCAGGGCTCCGTTCATGCGCGTGACCATTTGCGTGGTCATCTTCCCTCCCGCAGAAATATTCTGTTAACCCTAACGGAGAGTTAAGAAACGCCGACTCAGAAGCCGGAGACCAGGGAATGCCTGTCGAACTCGTCGAGAAAAAATTGAGCAATGCGCTGCCGGTCCATCTGGTGGCGAAGGATGCACAGGCGGCGGGGGGCCTTGCGCCATCCTCGGTCGCCTGGGCCAAGGCCAACGGCTTTTCCGGCGAGGCCGGCAGGACGCTGGTTGTGCCTGGCGACAACGGTGCGATTGCCGGAGCCCTGTTCGGCACCGGCGACGCCGAGGGCGCAATGGCCGTCGGGGCACTGGCGAGAGCCTTGCCCGAAGGCGACTGGCGTCTTGCGTCCGCACCGGCCAAGCCGGAGCTTACGGCACTCGCGCTGGCGCTCGGCGGCTATGTCTTCACCCGCTATGGCAAGAAGCCTGGCAGGACGCTTCGCTTCGCGCTGCCGTCCGGCGCCGACGCCGCTCGCGTCAGACGCATCGCCGATGGCGTTTTCCTGGCACGCGACCTGGTCAACACGCCGACCAGCGATATGGGTCCCGGCCAGCTGGAGAATGCCGCCTGGACCTTGGCCGCGACGCACAAGGCCGAAATATCGGTGACCAAGGGCGACGATCTTCTCGCCGCCAACTTTCCGATGATCCACGCCGTCGGTCGCGCTTCGGCCGACGCCCCGCGCCTGATCGACATGATTTGGGGGCCGAAGAATGCCGCCAAGGTGACGTTGGTCGGCAAAGGCGTCTGCTTCGACACAGGCGGCCTCGACATCAAGCCCTCCTCGGGCATGCTTTTGATGAAGAAGGACATGGGCGGCGCTGCCAACGTGCTGGGCCTCGCTTCCATGATTATGGCCGCCGGGTTGAAGGTCCGGCTGCGCGTGCTCATCCCCGCTGTCGAGAATTCGATAGCCGGCAACGCCTTCCGGCCAGGCGATGTGCTGGTGAGCCGCAAAGGCATCACCGTCGAAATCGGCAACACCGACGCTGAAGGGCGGCTGGTCCTCGCCGATGCCTTAGCCTTGGCCGATGACGAGGAGCCGCATATGCTGGTCGATATGGCAACACTGACAGGCGCTGCCCGTGTTGCGCTCGGCCCTGACCTGCCGCCCTTCTACACCGGTGACGAGGCGTTTGCATCCGAGCTGGCGGACGCCTCCGTTGCGGTCGAGGATCCGCTATGGCGCATGCCGTTGTGGAAGCCCTATGACGCCAAGCTGGCGTCGAAAATTGCCGATATCAACAACGTCACGTCGGATGGTTTCGCCGGCTCGATCACCGCGGCGCTATTCCTGAAGCGCTTCGTCGAAAAGACCGCCAGCTGGGCGCATTTCGACATCTTCGCCTGGAACCCGTCGGACCGCCCGCACGGCCTTGCCGGCGGCGAGGCGCAAGGCATCCGGGCGCTGGAGCGTGTCATTTCGAACCGCTTCGGCGGATGATGTCTCGGCATAGCCGACGAAGGTGTTGACTGAAACGGAACCGAAACAGTTTTCCGTCATGCTGGACGGATGTCGATTATCATGCGTCCAAGTCAGGCCTTGCGACTGTGGCAGCAGGTGGTGCTGTCGCAGGTGCGCGACGACGCACCCGATCTCACCATGCGCCAGACGGCGATCCTGTTCACCATCTATCTCGATCCGCCGCCGCACACGGTGCGCGGTCTGGCTGCCCGCCTCAATGTCACCAAGCCGGTGATCACCCGTGCGCTCGACACGATGGGGGCGCTGAAGTTGGTGTCGCGCCACCGCGACGAGCTCGACAAGCGCAACGTGCTGGTCAGGCGCACAGTCGAAGGTGCGCTCTTTGTCGAACGCTTCGGCGATGTTATCATTGCCAGAGCCCAAGAGCTGCCGATTTGACCAAATTGTCCATTTGAACGAGTTGCCGATTTGACCGCCAGGGATGCCCGCCTCCATGCCTTCCGCTCCGATCTCGCCGATGCCAGGCTGAGAGGCGAGGTCGCCGCCGACCGGTTCGTCGCCGGCCGGCCGGCTCGCATCACCGCTTCCGTGGCCGACATCCGCAAGGCGCCACGGCCGAATGCCGGTGTCAACACACAGCTTCTGTTCGGCGATGACATTCTCGTCTTCGAGGACGCAGAAGGCTGGGCCTGGATCCAGGGCGAATGCGACGGCTATGTCGGCTATGTCGCCGACACGGCGTTGGGCGCTCGGGACCATGCGCCGACCCATATCGTTTCGGTGCCGCGCACCTTTCTCTATCCAGGACCCGACTTGCGCTTTCCGGTGAGCGGGCAATTGTCGATGGGATCATTGGTGACGGTGACGGGCTCAGCCGAAACACGCGGCACGCATTATGCGCTGTTGCCGTCCGGTCAAGCGGTCATCTCGGGTCATCTCAGGCCTGTCGCCGAGGCGGCCGCCGACTACGTTGCTGTTGCCGAGAGCTTTCTCGGCACGCCTTATTTGTGGGGCGGCGCCTCGGGCTTCGGCATCGACTGTTCCGGTCTCGTGCAATTGGCGATGCGCATGGCCGGCAGGCAGGTGCTGCGCGATTCCGACATGCAGGCGGCAACCATCGGCGAGCCGCTCGTTCCGGGGCCGGACTTTTCCGGGCTTCAGCGCGGCGACCTGGTGTTCTGGAAAGGCCACGTCGCTATCATGACCGACGCCGAGACGATAATCCACGCCAATGGCCACACCATGCTGGTATCGCGTGAAGGACTGAGCGAAGCGATCGCCCGTATCGGCTATCTCTATGGCGGTCCGACGGGGTTTCGCCGGCCGTAACGCGAATCGATCACCTTTTGTTCTGATTCTGCTTGGCGATCGCGCGCCGCCGCGCTACCTCTGACGCGTGACAGAGCAGCCGCGCCTTGCCGAACAGAAAGCCGCCGTCGTCCTGCCCGAGCCATTCGTCAAATGGTTTGCGGAAAAAGGCTGGTCGCCGCGCGCCCATCAGATCGAATTGCTGGCCAAGGCTCAGGGCGGGCAGTCGGTATTGCTGATCGCCCCGACCGGCGCCGGCAAGACGCTGGCCGGGTTCTTGCCATCGCTGACCGAACTGGCCGGCCGGCCAAGGAGAAGGCCAGGGCAGGCGCATCGCGGCATCCACACGCTGTACATCTCGCCGTTGAAGGCGCTGGCCGTCGACATCGAGCGCAATCTCGGCAAACCCGTCGAAGAGATCGGGCTGCCGGTTACTGTCGAGACGCGCACCGGCGATACGCCCGCACACAAGCGCCAGCGGCAGAAGCTGGCGCCGCCCGACATTCTGCTGACCACGCCCGAGCAATTGGCGCTGCTGATTGCCGCGCCCGACGCCAGGCGCTTCTTCGAGGACCTGCGCTATGTCGTACTCGACGAACTGCATTCGCTGGTGACCTCGAAGCGTGGGCACCTCCTGTCGCTTGGCCTGGCCCGGCTGCGCTCGTTTGTGCCCGCCCTGCAGATGATCGGCCTGTCGGCGACGGTCGCCGAGCCCGACGAATTGCGGCGCTGGCTGGTCAGCCAGAATCCACCGGGGCCGATGGCCGAACTGATCGTCGTCATTGGCGGCGCCAAGCCCGAGATCTCCATTCTCGATTCGGAGGAGCGCGTGCCGTGGGCGGGTCATTCGGCCCGCTACGCAACGCCGGAGATCTACAACGAGATCAAGCGCCACAAGACAACCCTGCTGTTCGTCAACACGCGCAGCCAGGCGGAGCTGCTGTTCCAAGAGTTGTGGCGGGTCAACGAGGACACCTTGCCGATCGCGCTACACCATGGCTCGCTCGACGTCGCCCAGCGCCGGCGCGTCGAGAAAGCGATGGGCGAGAACGCCTTGCGTGCCATCGTCGCCACCTCGACGCTCGACCTCGGCATCGACTGGGGCGACGTCGACCTGGTCGTCCATGTCGGCGCGCCGAAAGGTGCCAGCCGGCTGGCACAGCGCATCGGTCGGGCCAACCACCGTATGGACGAGCCGTCGAAGGCGATCCTGATCCCGGCCAATCGCTTCGAGGTGCTGGAATGCAGGGCGGCGCTCGACGCCAATTATCTGGGCGCCCAGGATACGCCGCCGCTGGTCAATGGCGGGCTCGACGTGCTGGCGCAGCACGTGCTGGGCTGCGCCTGCGGTGCGCCGTTCCAGGCCGATGCGCTGTTCGAGGAAGTGCGAACGGCAGCACCCTATGCCGATCTCGACCGGCCGACATTCGATCGCGTCATCGATTTCGTCGCCACCGGCGGCTATGCGCTGAAGAACTACGAACGCTACGCCCGTATTCGTCTCAACAAGGACGGGCTGTGGCGGGTGTCCAATCCTCGCGTCGCTCAGCAATACCGGCTGAATGTCGGCACCATCATTGAAGTGCCGGCGCTCAACGTGCGCTACGTCCAGGCCGGCAGCAGAGGCGCGGCTTCGCGTGGCGGTCGGGTTCTTGGCAAGATCGAGGAGGCGTTCCTCGAAACGCTGACGCACGGCGACACCTTCATGTTCGCCGGCAAGGTGCTGCGCTTCGAGGGCATCCGCGAGAGTGAGTGCTTCGTCTCGAACGCGCCGGGCAGCGACGCCAAGGTGCCGTACTATGGCGGCGGCAAATTCCCACTTTCGACGTACCTAGCCGAACAGGTGCGCGCCATGCTGGACGATCCGCAGCGCTGGAAGAAGCTGCCGGAGCAGGTCGCCGACTGGCTACGTTTCCAGGCCGACAAGTCGGTGCTGCCGAAACGCGACGATCTGCTGATCGAGACCTTTCCGCGCGGCAACCGCTACTACCTGGTGGCCTATCCGTTCGAGGGCAGGCTGGCGCACCAGACGCTGGGCATGCTGCTGACCCGCCGCCTCGACAGGGCGGGAGCCAGGCCGCTCGGCTTCGTCGCCACCGATTATGCGCTTGCCATATGGTCGCTGGCCGATATGGGTCACATGTTCAGGGCGAAGAAACCGTCGCTGGCTGCGCTCTTCGATCAAGATATGCTGGGCGACGACCTCGAAGCCTGGCTCGCCGGCAGCTGGCTGTTGAAGCGCACCTTTCGCAATTGCGCGCTGATCTCGGGATTGATCGAGAAACGCCACCCGGGCCAGGAGAAGAGCGGCCGCCAGGTGACCGTGTCGACCGACCTCATCTACGACGTGCTGCGCAGCCATGAGCCCGACCACATCCTTTTGCAGGCGACGCGGGCCGATGCCGCGACCGGTCTGCTGGATGTCAGCAGACTTGCCGAGATGCTCTCGCGCGTCCAGGGTCGAATCATGCATAAGAATCTCGAGCAGATATCGCCGCTCGCCGTGCCGATCATGCTTGAGATCGGCAAGATGCCGGTGCACGGCGAGGCCGATGAGACGCTGCTGATGGATGCAGCCACGCTGGTCGAGGAAGCCATGGGGACGAAATGACTGTGGCGCTGGCAATGGCTGCGACTCTGGCGGATACGGGCGCCGTCCGTATCGCTGGCGAACGCGCGATCTGCGACCGCCGCGGCGTGCTCTATTTTCCCGAATTCCGGCTTCTGGCCGTATCCGACCTGCATCTGGAAAAAGGCTCCTCACTGGCCAGGCGCGGCACGCTGGTTCCGCCTTACGATACCGGCGCCACGCTGCTCCGGCTGCAGACGGTGATTGCCGATTATCAGCCTGCGATCGTCATTAGCCTGGGCGACAGTTTTCACGATGGCGGCGGCGCCGCGCGCATGCACGCAAGCTTTCGCGAAAGGCTGGAAGGGCTGATGGTTGGGCGCGACTGGTTCTGGGTCGCCGGCAATCATGACCCGGAAGCACCGGCCGACCTGCCGGGCGACACCGTGCGCGAGCTGGCCATCGGCTCTCTGCTCTTCCGGCACGAGCCTTCGGCGATAAGGGTGGAGGGCGAGATATCAGGCCATCTGCATCCTTGCGCCCGCATCGTCCAGCAAGGCCGTTCGGTGCGGCGGCGCTGCTTTGCCGGCGATGGCGGCCGCATGATCATGCCGGCCTTCGGCGCCTACACCGGTTCGCTCAATCTCCTTGACCGCGCCTATGCCGGGCTGTTCCGCCGCGAAACGCTGATGGCCTATATGCTTGGCACTGAGCGCATCTTCGCGATTTCCCACTCGATGCTCAGGCCGGGCTGAGCTGCCCTATCGTCCGTAATAGAGGGTAACAGTGTGCTTGGCCTCGGCGAAGAACAGCCAGCGCTCCACCAGCATGCCGGCGAGTTGGGCGATTGCGGAGAGTATCGACGAAGCCGCCGCAAAGGGCCACGGCAAGGCAAACGCCGCAATCAGCAGCAAAGCGGGCAAGGCAAAGGCCAGAGCCTGGGTGATCAGCCGCAGCTTTGCGCTGTGCTTGCGTGCGATGCGAAAGCCCATTTCCTTGAGCAGATAGTTTTCCTCGGTATGCGGCCATTCCATCGACCGCACCGTGCCGCCGGAAAGCCCGGTTGCGGTGTTGGCATTGGTCGGGATCTCCAGCCTATCATTGTATCGCCAGGTCGCCAGCTTCAAACCCCAGCCGAGCGCGGTCAGCAACAGGGCAGCCGCCAGAAGCATATTCGAGCCTGCCGCAAATCCCTGCAGCAGGGCGTTGAGCAGTACGCTGCCGGTCATCGCCGAAAAGATCAGATAGCCGGGCAGGGTGAAGCGGCTGTGCCATTGGGCGATCGGCTTCAACGACGCGTAGATCATGCCGGTGGTGCAGACGGTTGCGACCGCGCCGATGGCAGCGAGCAGCCCGGCGACAGCCACCCAGCCGCTCGTACGGCCGAGGACCACCCAGCCAATACCGAACAGTCCCGCCGGCACGAAGGTGGCGACCGAGGCAACGCCTTCGCGCGACAGCCATGAGCTACGCCATTGCGAGAAGGCACGCCAGGCGCGTTCGGGCCGGCCGAGATGGCCGGCCGAGGACAGCAGGCCTGCCGAGATCAGGCCGAGCGACAGCCCCATGCCGGTGAGGCCAAGCCAGAAATCGGGCGGGATAAAGCCCTGTCCGGCCAACACGCCAAGCAGCGCGAGCAGGCCGTAACCGGCGCCCGTGGCGGTGGTGAAAAAGACGACGGAGAAGGCTGGATGCATGAAGGCGCGGGTCAGTTCGAAAGCATGCGGTCGACCCAGCCAAGGAAACCGCCTTCGGCTCGCACCGGCTGGAGCGCCTGTGCCGGCACCGATGCGGCGCGATTGATGTGGGCGCGTGGCGGCAGATATTTGTTGGTCGGCCTGTAGCCCATCTCCGGCATCAGGTCGACACCGCCGCGCTCCGCCACCAGTTGCGAGATAGCCGATGCCGGATCGCCCAGATCGCCGAAATGCCGCGCGCTGGTCGGGCAGGCGGCAACGCAGGCCGGCACGCGGTCTTCCTCCGCCAGATTGTCGTTATAGATGCGGTCGACGCACAGCGTACATTTCTTCATCACGCCGACATCCGTGTCGAATTCGCGCGCGCCGTAGGGGCAGGCCCAGCTGCACAATTTACAGCCGATGCATTTGTCCTCGTCGACCAGCACGATGCCATCCGACGCCCGTTTGTAGGAGGCGCCGGTCGGGCAGACCGTGACGCACGCCGGTGTCTCGCAGTGCAGGCAGGAGCGCGGGAAATTGACCGTGCGCCCACCCATCTCGGTCATGTGCTCATAACTGTGCACGCGGTTGAACCAGACGCCGTCGACATTGCCGCCATAGGGGTCGATGTCGGTTAGCGGCGCCATATGGCCGCCGGTGTTCCATTCCTTGCAGGCGGTGACGCAGGCCTGGCAACCAACGCAGGTGTCGAGGTCGATGACCAGGCCGAGCTTTTTGTCGGTGTGGGCGGGAAGGCAAGTCATTCGGCAGCTTCTCTCTCCCGACGGAATTCGGCGCCGAAACTGAGCTTGTCGGGCGAGGGCTCGAAGTGTGGCGGCTGCCGGAACCGCTCGAATTGCGGCTCGGTGAAGCCAGCTTCCTCGGCCGCGCATTTGACGATGCGCACGCGCAGGTCGAACCATGCCGCCTGGCCGGTGACAGGATCGGAATTCGAATAGCGTTTGCCATTCGCATCGGCAGAGGTCTGGTCGCCGATGATGTGGTTGAGCAGGAAGCCGCGATTGGATTCGGCCGCGTCATCCTTGAGCCCCCAGCTGCCGCGCCGTTTGCCGATCGCGTTCCAGGTCCACACCGTATCGGCGTTGACGCCGTCGATCAGGCTGATCTGCCCCTTGACCTTGCCGTTGATGCTCTCGATCCACACCCAGTCGTCATCGACAAGCCCGAGGCTGGCGGCGGTCCGATTGTGCACGAACAGCCGGTTCTGGCTGGTGATCTGCCTTAGCCACGCATTCTGCGCGCCCCAGGAATGGTACATGTGCATCGGCCGCTGCGTCAGCGCGTGGAGCGGATAGGCTTGGCTATCGACTGCAGCCTCTTCGAAGGGCGCGTACCAGAACGGCAGCGGATCCATATAGGTCTCGATACGGCTGCGCTCCGCCTCCGGCGGCAGCACCCCGCCATGGCCGCGCGCCGCAAGGCGAAAGCGCTGCATCGGCTCGGAATAGAGTTGGAAGACGATCGGCTCGGCCTTCGGGATGAAGCCCATGCTCTCGGCGAATTCGAGATAGGAGCGGTTGGCCATCTTGTAGTAGCGCTGATCGGCGGCGAAATCCTGGTGCCAGAAGCCGCCATTATCGATGTAGCGCTGCAACTGGTCGGGATTGACGTCGCCCTTGCCGACCGAGGCCCCGTCCTTGCCGCGCCAGCCGGCGAGCGGACCGACACCTCGCGTGCGCTCGTGATTGACGATGTAGTCGGCATAGTCGCGGTATTTGGCGGAACCATCGTCGTCGACGAAGCCGGGCAGGCTGAGCCGCGCGCCGAGTTCGATCAGCACCGTCTGGAACGGCCTGACGTCGCGATCCGGCTCGACGACGGGATGGCGGATGGCGTCGCCCGGCCCGTCGGCGTGGCTGATCGGCCGATCGAGCAAACTGATACAGTCATGACGCTCGAGGTAGGTCGTGTCCGGCAGCACCAGATCGGCAAAAGGTACGGTCTCGGAATAATAAGCGTCGGAATAGATGATGAACGGGATCGTGTACTCACCCGACGCATCAATATCGGTCAGCATGGCCATCGTCTCGACGGTATTCATCGACGAGTTCCAAGCCATGTTGGACATGTACATGAACAGAGTGTCGATCGTGTAGGGATCGCCGGCCCAGGCGTTGCGGATAACCGTGTGCATGAGCCCGTGTGCGGCCAGCGGCGCATCCCAGGAGTAGGCCTTGTCGATACGGATCGGTTTGCCGCCTTCGTCGATCAGCAGGTCCCCCGGTCCGCAGACGAAACCGAGCGGCATGCCCTCGAGCGGCGTCATCGGCTTCACATTCTTGCCGGCTGGCTTCGGACCCGGCGGTGCAGACCGTGGATAAGGCGGTTTGAAGCGAAAGCCGCCCGGCACGTCCACCGTGCCGAGAAGCACCTGAAGCAGATGAATGGCGCGGCAAGAGTGAAAACCGTTCGAATGGGCCGAGATGCCGCGCATCGCATGCATCGACACCGGCCGGCCCTTGATGGTCTCGTGCCGGCGGCCGGCCCAGTCCGTCCACGCCACCGGCAATTCGATTTGCTGTTCGAAGGCGACATGAGCGAGTTCGGCGGCGATCCTGCGGATGGTATCGGCGGAGATGCCGCACCGGTCAGTGACCGCCTCGGGTGAATAGCTCTCATCCAGATAGCGGTCGGCGACGAGTTGGAAGACCGGCACGCAACGGCGGCCGTCGACGAGAAAGCTGCCGGTCAGTGCGGGCTTCGCGTCGGCGTCACTGGCATTGACTGGCATCTTCGCCACCCTGTCCCAAGCCAGCGGATTGCCGTCGCCGTCGCGCATGAACAGCCCGTCATCGACGGCTCCAGGCTCCTGAATGACGAGGCCGTGGGCGTTGGTGTAGCGCAAGAGGTAGTCGAGATCGACGCGGCCTGCCTTCAGCAATTCGTGGATGAGTGCAAACACGAACAGGCCGTCGGTGCCGGGCCGGATGCCGATCCAGTCGTCGGCAATCGCGTTGTAGCCGGTGCGGCAGGGGTTGATCGAGACCACCTTGGCGCCGCGTGCCTTGAGCTTGCCGAGACCGATCTTGATCGGATTGGAATCATGATCCTCGGCAACCCCGAACAGCATGAAGTACTTGGTGTTGTCCCAGTCGGGCTCGCCGAACTCCCAGAACGAGCCGCCGATCGTGTAGAGGCCGCCGGCCGCCATGTTGACCGAGCAGAAGCCGCCATGGGCGGCAAAGTTCGGTGTGCCGAACTGGCTCGCCCACCAGCCGGTCAGCGATTGCGACTGGTCGCGCCCGGTGAAGAAGGCGAGTTTCTTCGGATCGGTTCGGCGGATATTCGAAAGCCGCTTCGTCGCGATCGACAAAGCTTCCTCCCACTCGATCTCGCGGAACTCACCCGAGCCGCGCGGGCCGGTGCGTAGCAGCGGCTTCTTCAGCCGGGCCGGGCTGTAGTGCTGCATGATGCCGGCGCTGCCCTTGCCGCACAACACGCCGCGGTTGACCGGATGGTCCTTGTTGCCGTTGATGTAGCGGACTTTGCCGTCTTTGATGTGGACGTCGATGCCGCAGCGGCAGGCGCACATATAGCAGGTGGTCTTGGCAATGCTGTCGGAGACATCAGGCGAAGTATCGACGCCGTCGCCTTCGGCGGGCGCGCGCGTATCGGCAAGCGGCCGTTGGGATGGTGCTGAGTTGGCGCCGCGTAGCGGTTTGTTGGTCATGATCCGGCGATGTTTTTGCGTTCCGCGGCCTTGGCTCTCGTCTTCGGGCCTGGGCCGCGCATGTAATGCTGTTCCGGACGATAGCGCTCACCGACGAGCCGCCACCGCAGGCTGCAGGACCAGTGCGTGAACACGGATTTGAACAGCCTCACCAATTTCTACCCTCGACTGTTCTGGCGCGACTTTTTTCCAATTTCGGGCTAAAATTTAGAACAAAGCAATCAATCTGTCTAACAACTTGCTCTTGTAATTCCAATCGGATTTGCTTCTTAATGCTGGCATGACTCTGGACCAATTGCGGATCTTCGTCGCCGTCGCCGAACGGGCGCACATGACCAAAGCGGCCGACTTGTTAGGCATTTCACAGTCGGCCGCGTCCGCCGCCATCCGCTCGCTCGAACAGCAGCACGGCGTGCAGTTGTTCAACCGAGTGGGCCGCAATATCGAGCTCGCCGAGACCGGACGCCGGTTCCTGCCGGAGGCCAAGGCGGTTCTCGAGCGGGCGGCGGCCGCCCACAACGTGCTGGAGCATGTCTCGCAGACGATATCAGGCAGTCTCTCGATCGCTGCCAGCCAGACCATCGCCAGCTATTGGCTGCCGCGCCGGCTCGCTTCTTTCCACGAAGCCTATCCTGCCGTCAGGCTGAGCGTGAGCATTGGCAACACCAGGCAGGTCGAGACCAATGTACTTGATGGCGCAGCCGATTTTGGCCTGGTCGAGGGGCGCACCGAATCCGACATTTTGCGGCGTGCCAAGGTCGATATCGATCGCATGATGCTGGTCGTGGCGCGCTCGCACCCTGAGATCGCGGAAGTTTCGCCTGGGCATCCCGACCTTGGCGGGCTTCGCTGGATCATTCGCGAAGGCGGGTCGGGCACGCGCGAGGCGCTGGAGGACCTTGCCCGACGCGACGGGATTTCGTTCGCGGACCTACAGATATTCCTGGTATTGCCGAGCAATGAGGCTATTCGCCAGGCGGTCGAGGCCGGCGCCGGCGCCAGCATCATTTCGGAACTCGTCGTCGCGCGCGCGGTCGCCGAAGGCAGTCTGCGTTCCGTGCCGATCGATCTGCCGAAGCGCGAATTTGCCATGATCACGCATCGCGACCGGCAGCCAAGCCTGGCCCAGATGGCGCTCAAGGCGCATCTCGGCGGCAAAGCTGAGAGAGCCGCGCCGCTTTAAGCCGATCAGGCGAACTTCCGCTGTGCGTCGAGCGCCAGCCCAAGCCCGACTGAGCCGAACACATCGCCTTCGATAACCGACGCCTGCGGCACCAGAGCCAGGATCTGCTGCCTGGCCAGCGGGATCGCGGTCGATCCGCCGGTCAGGAACACCGCCGTGATGTCGGAGGGCTTCACCTGTGCGTCGCGGACGGTCTGCTCGACGGTACCTGCAACGCGCTCAATATCCCGAGCGATAGTGGCTTCGAGACCTTCGCGCGTGATCTCTGCCGTGAACCTCACCTCCGGTAGCGCGACCTCGATACCGGCCGACGATCGATCCGTCAGCTCGATCTTGGCCCTTTCGACCAGCGCCGCCAGCGCGTGGCCGTAACGATGCTCGACGATGTGGATGAAGCGGTCGACCAGGTCTGCGCGCTCTGCCTCGTAGCGGATCTGGCGAAGATGCGTCATCGCCCTTGCGGTATAGACCAGGTTGATGCGCTGCCATGTCGCCAGGTCGATGAAGTAGCTCGCCGGCAGATTGCGCTTGCCATCCTTAGTCGACGTCAGATAGCCGAGCTGAGGCATCACATGGGCGATGCTCAGCAGCCGATCGAAGTCGGTGCCGCCGATGTGGATGCCGCGGCTGGCCAGGATGTCGTCCTTGCGGTCGAGCGAGCGGGCGCGCTCGGGCGAGACCCGCACGATCGAGAAATCGGACGTGCCGCCGCCCATGTCGATGATCAGCGCCAGTTCCTCGCGCGTCACCTTCTGTTCGTAGTCGAGTGCCGCCGCGATCGGCTCGAATTGGAAGGCGATGTGCTTGAAGCCCTGAGCGCGAGCGGCATTTTCGAGTTCGTGCTCGGCCTCGGCGTCGGCCCCGGCGTCGTCGTCTACGAACTGTACCGGCCGTCCGATTACGACGCTTTCGACTGTGTCGAGGGCGTTTTCTTCGAGCTTCTTTTTCAGGTGGCCGACAAATAGGCTGACAATTTCCATGAAGCCGATCGAGCGCGCCTTGATGCGCGTCTTTTCGTGAGCGAGCGAGCTGCCGAGAACGCTCTTCAGCGAGCGCATCAGGCGGCCTTCGATACTGTCCGTATAGTTGGCGATGGCGCGTCGCCCGAAATAGGTGCGGTTGTCCTCGAAATTGAAGAACACCGCACTGGGCAGAGTGACTTGGCCGTCTTCCAAGGCCACCAGCCGCGGCTGCCCGTTCCTGACCACGCTCACGGTGGAATTCGAAGTGCCGAAGTCGATACCGGCAAATGCTGGTCGCATCGTGCGTTCCTATATTCTGATTTGGGGAGCAGCAGCTCGTGCCCGGTCGGACCGGGGATCGCGGTCTAGCCCATACCCTCGGAAAGGGAAACCACTTTTACGAGAGTTCAGTCTTTCCTGAAGACCAGTCTTCCGAGCCAGCCTGTCAGCATGGCCAGCGATACGGCAAAGACACCGTAGAGGAAGGAGTAGTCGTGGGCGACGCGGAAGATCGACTGTTCGAAACCGGACTTGCGGATTTCGAGCTGGGCGGAGCTTTCCTTGATGAACAGGCCGCTCTTGAACAGGAAGGCGCGCGCCTTGTGGGTGCCGACCGGAACGTTGGGAGCGAGCCTGACGGTGGCGCGGAACAGGTTCTGCGACAGGAACTGCACACCGCCGACATTCTCGCTGTAGAGGCCTGTTGCCGCCTTGCGCTCGCGCAGCGCGGCGGTGAACTCCTCGATTGTCGCCGGGCTGTCCTCGGCGTCGGCCGGCTGCAAATAGAGGTTGGAGGCGCCAAGCGACAGCTGCTTGTAGCTGTTCGGATCGGTGACGTCCTGCAGCGGCCGCGTCGTCGCCACAGAATAGGAGACAGGTACGTTTTCGAAGGTCTCCGACTCCAGATTGACCCAGACGCCGAGCACCCGGTCCTTGCGGCGCACGACGACCGGTCGGGCCGGGCCTTCCAGCACAACGATCACGTCGTAGCGCCCTTGCCGTGCGACAAGCGGATCGGCATTTTCCAGCGATCCGAAGATGGTCAGGTCGGCGCCGGAAAAGCCGGCGGTAATCGAGACATTGTCGGTGGAAAGGCCGATCTGGATGTTTTCGGTTAGTGGCGTCTGTGCCTTCGCCGCTGACGCCGCGGCCAGCAGCGACAGCAAGGCGGCGGCCGCGAGCGTCCTCAAGCCAGCCATCAGCTCAGGCCCACGCCGGACAGCGAATAGAGATTGGGAGGCGTGACGAAAAGATCGATGGCGAGCCGGATGGCGACCGCCAGCACAAGCAGCGCCAACAGCGCCCTGAGTTGTTCGCCCCGCAGCCTCTGACCGGCCTTGGCGCCATATTGTGCGCCGGCGACGCCGCCTGCCATCAACAGGAAGGCGAGCATGACGTCGACCGTCTGGTTGGTGGTGGCGTGGACCAGCGTGGTGTAAGCCGAGGTGAAGATGATCTGGAACAGCGAGGTGCCGATGACGACGTTGGTCGGCACTTTCAAAAGGTAGATCAGGGCCGGCACCATGATGAAGCCGCCGCCGACGCCCATGATCGACGATAGGAAGCCAATCGCCGCGCCCAGCCCAAGCACCGGAATGACGCTGACGAAGAGCTTCGAGGCCCTGAACCGCATCTTCAGCGGCAGGCGGTGGATCCAGTTGTGCTGGCCGGATTTCTTCAACACCGGTGCGGCGCCGCTGCGGGTGACGCGCAGCGCATTGATACTCTCGACCAGCATCAGCCCGCCGACAGTGCCGAGCAGCACGACGTAGAGCAGCGAGATGAACAGATCGAGCTGGCCGAGTCGGCGCAGGAACGCAAAGACATAGATGCCGCCGGTCGAGCCGACGATGCCGCCGGCCAAAAGCACGCCGCCGAGCTTGAAGTCGAGCGTGCCGCGCTTCATGTGCGACAGGGCGCCGGAGAAGGAGGAAGCGATGACCTGGTTGGCGCCGGTGGCGACCGCAATCGCGGGCGGTATGTTGTAGAAGATCAGCAGCGGCGTGATTAGAAAGCCGCCGCCCACGCCGAACATGCCCGACAGGAAACCCACCGCTGCGCCCATGGCCAGCAGCACGAAGACGTTAACGGAAATTTCCGCGATCGGGAGATAGATGCCCACCCGTCAGTCTCGATCAGTTTGCCTCCTGGCGAATGCAACCGTTGCGGGCATTTTGCGCCAGAAGGCTATCTCGTTCTTGCGCCGGCCGGGCGGTGAAGTCAAACTTCGTCGCACCGCCGAAACAAAAAACAACTCAATCAGTTAACAGGCAAATCTGTGGCAAGGGCGTCGCGGAAACGACGCATCCGCCGTTATTTGCGCGCGAGCAACGCCTTGACCAGCTTTTCGTCGATCGCGCCGGTTGCCTTCATGTCGTTGTCGGTCTGGAAGGCCATGATCGCGTTCTTGGTTTTCCGGCCCATCATGCCGTCGGGATTGCCGGCCTCGTAGCCGTTCTTGTTGAGGATGCGCTGGATGTTCTGGACCGCTTTCTTCATGTCGATGCCGGCCGTCGTCTGCGGTGTGCCGTCCTGCCACGATTCAGGAATGTCGGCCGAATTGGCGGCTGGATCGAGCGGCTTGGCCTTCCACAGCTCGGCCGCGGCACGCGTACGCTCCAGCTGCTCGGGTCTCAGGGCTTTGGCGATCTCGTCGCGCTTGGCCGCCGCATCCTTGTCGCCGGTCTTGGCGACGAGCGCGAACCATTTGTAGCTCTCCTCGAGGTTCTGCTTCATGCCGACGCCCTTCGCCGCAAGGATGCCGAGATTGAACTGGCTGTCCTTGACGCCGAGGTCCGCCGCCGCCTGGAACCAGCGCGCTGCCGATTCATTGTCGGTCACGCCATCCGCCGCCATCGCAAACAGCACGGCCAGATTGTGCATGGCGCTGGCGTTGCCCTGCTCTGCGGCAAGCTGGTACCAGGTCTTCGCTTTTTTGATGTCGCGTGCGACGCCGATGCCCTTCTCGTAGAAATTGCCGATGCGGTATTCTGCCGGTGCGAAACCGAGATCGGCAGCTTTCTCGTACCATTTGGCCGCCGCTGCCATGTCTTCCTTGACGCCGCGCGACTCGGCGTAGCGCGAGCCGATCTCGAACAGTGCCTTGGCGTCGCCGCCGGCCGCTGCATCGCGCAGGGCGGCCGGACCGACACCGGCCGGAACCTCGATCTTGGCAACGCTTGCCGCGGCAGCATCTGCCGGCGGCACCGTGCCCGTCGTGTCCTGCGTCGCAGCTGTGGTGGTAGCAGGCGCGGCAGCCATTGGCTCGGCGTCGCTGGCCGTCGCCGCTGCCGGTGCGGGCACTGCGGCCGTGGCGTCTGGCGCCGCCATGTCAGGGGCTGCCGCGGGGGCTGTCGATGCCTCGGTTGCCGGTGTGGCGGGGCCGGTTTGCGCCGCCGTGTCGTCCTTGGTCGTCGCTGCGGACGGCTCTGCCTGCCTGACGATGGAGGACGGCGCGCTATCCTGCGCTGCCGTCTGCGCGTCCGCCTTCGGTTCGCTGGCAACGCTGGCCAATGCAGTCTCCACCGGCTGTGCGGCCACAGCCGGCGCCGCGTCATTGTTGGCGACTTCGACCGGATCGGAGAAGAAGGCTTTGCCCAGTTGCAGGCCGGCAAGCGCCAGCATGATGGCAATTGCCCCCATCAGGATCGGCTTGCGCCGCGCCTTGAGCAGGTCGCCTATCCTGAGCGCCTTGACCGGGCCTTTCATCGTCGACTGGCGCTTAAGGGCGTCCGCCTCGGCGGCCGCCGCTTGCGCAGCCCGTCTGGCTGCCGCGATGAAGTCCGATTTCGCCGCTTCGGCGCCGCCTTCGCGGGCCGGCTGCCCGCGCTCGTCGCGCACACGTTTCATGATGGCGCTGAGGTCGGGGGCGCCGGAGCCGGGTTCCAATGGCCGATTGGCGACCTTGGGGTCGAGCGGCTCGTCCAGATCGACGCTCGGTATTTCGACGCTCGACGCCGAGCGGGCAAGCGGCGGCATCTCGGCCTCCTTCTTGCCCTTCAAGGCGCGCGCCAGCCCGCCTAACATCGATTTCCTGCCGCCGCCGTGCTCGGTTTTTTCATGCGTCGTGTCTGAACCGAGGGCCGCCAGGGCGGCTGCCGCGGCCGCCTCGGCCGGCGTACGCGGACCTGGCTCGTCGCGCACGAGCGCCGCGGTGCGACCGTCCAGATCGGCCATGTTGCCCGTTAACGGCAGCGGCTGGTCGATGTCCATCGACGGTGCGTCCTGCACCGAGATCTTGGATGCCCGTCCGAAGCGTTTGCTCAACTCTGCGCTTGCCGGTTCGCCGGTCTCCAGTGAACCTAGCCTGTCAACAATCTTGAGCAGCGTGTCGTGGATAGCCTCGAACGTCCTTGAATTGCGCTCGTCCGAACGGCGCGTCAGCGCCTCGAGCGTCTTCAGGTCCTGGGCGAGGCCGGTAACGGCCGCCGTGTTGGCGCTTGATCCGGCCAGCGAGCGGACGGCGCTCTCGGCCGCCTCGCGCGCCGCGCCGAGGATGGAATCGCGGGTTCCGGCCAGCGACTTCTCGATCTCGTTGAGGCGCGGGCTGATGTCGTCGAATTCCGGCAGCGGCGTGCCGGGCTTGGAAAGATGCGCCGTCAGGCCCGCGACCTGCGCTTCGAGGCTGCGGATCAACGCCGGGTCGATGCTGGCGACCTGTGCCGCGGACGAATCCAGCCGGCTTGAAATGTCTTCGAGCCGGCTCTCCAGGCCGCGGATCGCCGCCTCGCTGGCGGGATCTGGAACGCGCGTCTCCATCCGCCTGGCCAGCGCGGTGAAGCGGGCGTCGATGGCATCCATGATGCCGGCGCTGTCGACCTGCGGCATGCGCTGATCCAGCCTGTCGGCGACTTCGTCCAACCGGCGCTCAAGGTCGCGAAACAGCATGTTGCCTTGTTCGATGGCGTCGCCCTGGCGACGTTCCATCATGCTGGACAGCACATCGAAGCGCTGCTCGAGCCCCTGGAAGATGTAGTCGGCGTCGGGCATGGCAGGTGCATGGTCGATCTTGTCGGCGATAAGCGCGACTTGCCTGGCAAGGCGCTCCATAGCTTGTTCCGGCAGATTGGCTCGGCCGGCCAGCTCATCCACGCGGCTCGACAATGTGTTGAGACGGTCGATGACCTCCCGGCCCGGACGATCCTGCGACACTTCTTCGATTTGGTGGGCCAGTGAATCGATCCGCTTCTCGATGCGTTCGAAGGGCTCGGGGTCGAACGAATTGGCTTGCGCGGCAACCGTCGAGGCGACGATCGCGCGGGAAATCTCGTCGAGCCGCTCGTCGATCTGACTGAATGTGTCGCTGCCGCGATTGTCCTGCTGGCGGGCGAAATGGTCGACCGCTCCGGCAAGCATGCGGACCTTTTCCTCCAGCGAGCGCAGCGACAGCGATTCCGGCAGATTGCTGACGGCATTGCTGATCTGTTCGAGCCGCTCGGTCAGCGCCGACAGGCCGGGCGCGTCGGAGCGCTTGCGCTGATCGGCGTCGACGCGGTCCTCGAAGGCGCTCCAGCGGCGGTCGAAATCGTCCCAGCGGCGGCCCACTGCCTGCACGCTCTCCTCGCGCGCCAGCGTATCGAGAGCTGCCTTGACCTGCTCAAGCTCGAGCCGCAACATATTGACGCTTCTGTCGTCGCTTTTTTCGGCCAGCGTCTGGATGGCGCCGGAAAGCCGCTCGAATTCGACGCCGAGTTCGGCGCTGCCCTTGCCGCCGCCATTTGACTGGTAGGCTCGCTCGATATTCTTGCGCAGTGCGTCGAACTCGCGTTGCAGGCCGGAGGTCATCTGCTGGCGAAGCTCTTCGCGCAGGCCGCGCAATTCGCCAGCGATCTTGCCGGCTAGGGCGACGCCGTCCTCCTGGCCGCGCACCCGGTCGATATCGCGGGCGATCGCCTGGTAGTTCTGGTCGACGGCCGCCGCTGGACCTTTCGGCCGCTGCGCGTCGCGTGGGTCCTCGTACCGGCGCTGCTGGCCATAGGGTTGGGCACTAGGATAGCGCGGTTCTGCCGCTGGTCGGCGTGGACCGGGATGGCTTGCAGTCTCCTCGCGCGTCCGCTCCAGTCGCTGCTCCAGCGTTTCCAGGGAACGGTTGAGCTCTTCAAGCGTCGTGTGCGGCCTGCGCTGCCTGCCGGCGTTGAGTGTATCGAGGTAGGACCGCTTGCTGTTCATCAATGCGCCCGTTTCAGAATTGCTGGCTTTCACCAGGTTCCCAAAGTCCTGCCGGGACGAACGCGACTGCTTGGCTTGTTGCAGTGGAAGACGAGCTTCCCGGGTCTTACCCGCGCTCCGAAAACCGTGAAAAATTCAATACAGGATAAACACGGGTAACCGACATGCGCACATTTCGCCCCAACGTGGTAAACAACGCGTTAACCAAGCTTAAGAAGTTGCAACTTTGTCGACTGGCTGCGGACGGCGCCGGGTGTCTTTTTGGACGCACAAAAGACGCTGTAGAATTTTGATCAGCCGCATGATCGCTCCCGAAATCGGCCACGACTTTTAGGTTATCCACCGGCGCTGCGGCATAAAGTTCCAAGCCCAGAACGCTCTTGCGTCGTAAGGCGGCTATCGATATAGCATTGACGTAAACGTAAACGAGCGGATTACGCCGTTTGCGATTTGTTTGTTGAAACCACGAGTGGAAGCACGCCCCCGCTTTCACTCAGGCGACGCAAGGTCCGCGACCGCGACGCCACCAGACGGGGAAAGCCAGTGACCATGAAACTTATTTCGCCCGGCCAAGCCGCGGCCAATACCAACGATATGTCGAGCGAAGCCGGTGAAGAGCTTGTCCGCATCGGCGAAATGGCCAAGAAATACGGAGTGACGCTGCGCACGCTGCGTTTCTATGAGGACAAGGGTCTACTCAACCCGCAGCGTGACGGCTCAACCCGTCTCTATACACGCCGCGACAGGGCCCGGCTGAAACTGATCTTGCTCGGCCGCAAGGTCGGGTTCTCGCTGCGTGACGTCAAGCAGATGATGGACCTCTACGATCCGAACGGCTCCAACACCAAGCAGTTGCGGTTGGCGCTCGACAAGTCGGAGAAGCAGCTTGCCCGCCTGCAGAAGCAGCGGGCGTTGATCGATGACGCCATCAGCGAACTGAGTGCCTCGATGTCGACCGTCCGGCAAATGCTGATCGAGCGCTCGGCGCCGCAGGCCAGCGTGGCGAGCTAAACTAAACCTGCCGATTTCTGACGAATGAGAACCGGGGGGGGGGGGGGGGGGGGGGGGGGGGGGGGGGGTGGGGGGGGGGGGGGTGGGGGGGGGGGGGGGGGGGGGGTGTTGGTGAG
>NZ_JAMYOG010000012.1:0-185874 GCF_040319725.1 Mesorhizobium sp. M0894
CCCCCTTGCTATGGGTTTTGTGTTAAAATGCTTCTGGTGGTGTCGAACCCCGTCCTCTCCGCCACCATACGCCGGGGGGGCTTGGGGGGGCAGGCCACCCTAAGCCCGCAGGGCGTAGGGTGTCGCCCGAAGCTACGAAGTAGCGTAGGGGGACTATGTGGTACGTCGTAACGGCGATGTCTACGTCGGGTCGACCAACGACCTTCGGCGCCGCTTCGAATCGCATCGATCAGGCTATGTGACTTCGACCAAGGCCTATCTGCCTGTAACTTTGAAGTCCTACATCGGGGTTGAAACCGAGGCCAACGCACGGCAACTCGAGCGATATTTCAAGACCGGTTCAGGCAAGGCCTTCGCCAGTAAGCGTTTTTGGCGGACAGGGCCTCACTGACGGCCTTAGGACTTATCTATTTGAAAATATAAATAAAAACAGCCGAACGAGCTGCTTTTCGGCGACCTCCGCCCTCGATTCTGACTGGAGGTCAGAAAATGAACATCAAGAGCCTTCTTCTCGGCTCCGCTGCGGCACTGATCGCAGTTTCCGGTGCGCGCGCCGCCGACGCCGTCGTCGTCGCCGAGCCGGAACCCGCTGAATACGTCAAGATTTGCGACGTCTACGGCGCTGGCTACTTCTACATCCCCGGCACCGAAACCTGCCTGCGCATCGGTGGCTATGTCCGCTATGACATCGGCATCGGCGACGTCGGCTCCTTCGACGGTGCGAAGACCACGGACCAGATGGACGGCGGCTCGCAGGATACCTACTACAAGCACGCGCGCTTCACGCTGAAGACCTGGACCGGCCAGGAAACCGAGCTCGGCACCTTGAAGACCTACACCGAGACCCGTTTCAACTGGGGTAACCACAACGATTACCTTGATGACAACTTTAACGGCGGTACGAGTGTTTCACTGAACTTTGCCTGGGTCCAACTCGGTGGTTTGCGCGTCGGCAAAGACGAATCGGCCTTTGACACGTTCATCGGCTACGCCGGCAACGTCATCCAGGATACGCTGGTCCCCTATGGCGGCTTCGACACCAATGTCGTCCAGTACTACTTCGACGCCGGCAACGGCTTCTCGGCCGTTGCTTCGTTAGAAACCGGCTCAGGCAGTGCCGATGCGGATCCTGGCATTTTCCAAGACAGCAACAGCGGCAATGATTCGATCGACAGCTATGTTCCATATGTGGTCGGCGGTATTAAATACACGCAGGGTTGGGGCTCGATCACCGGTGTTGCTGCCTATGACAGCACTTGGGAAGAGTGGGCCGGCAAGGTTCGCGTCGACGTTACGCCGATACAGAACCTGACACTGTTCGTCATGGCCGGTTACGGTTCGGACGACAACATCGACCGCAACTTCTATAAGCAGTGGGGCGGCAACTGGGCAGTTTGGGGTGGTGGCACCTACACCATCAACGAGAAGACCTCGTTCAACCTCCAGGCATCGGTTGACGACGACAAGAACTACGGCGTCGCTGCGAACATCGCCTACGATATCGTTCCCGGCTTCACGATCACTGCCGAAGTCGATTGGGCCCGCGACGGTCAGTTTGATAAAGCCTACGATCGCAACTGGACCAACGCCGACGACAAGGACAGCGTCGGCGGGATGCTGCGCTTCCAGCGCTCATTCTAACGAACCTGATTGAGATCGAACCCGGCGGGCCACCGCCGGGTTTTTCGTATCGGGCGACGCAGGTAACAACTCTCGGTGCATGAATGCAGGCTGCCACTGAATACCTATCGCAGGGCTGAGCTGGTCAATTGCAATGCTCGCCGCGCCCGCTTGTCCGAACATGCAAAAAATGAAGATCTTGGCACGATCTGAAGGGCTGGCCTACAGGATCAACGGATCTCGACAGCAAGTCACCGTCGACCTCGGCCTGCCGACGCCACCCACTCGTTCAAAGTTCGGCTAGATCTCCCAAGGCGTGAATCAGCGGCTGGATTGTGCTCTCATATTTTTTCCAGCGCTTGACCGATGATGTATAGATCGGCTGCCGCACCTGCCAGCGGCTGGGGGTATTGACCGACCCGTCCTTCTCGAAAAAGCGCAGGCAGGAATCGTCCCAAGGCAAGCCGAGATGATCGATGAGACGGCGCGACTGCGCCTCCTGATCCGCAATCAGCGTCTCGTAGCGGCTTTCGAAAATACGTCCGGGAAAGACCTTATTCCAATGCCGCATCAAGCGATCATATTCGCGGTAGTATAGGCCGAGTGTCTCAAGGTCGGCGTTGTAGCCGTGGTCCTTGGTGAAATGCAACACGAAGCAGGACACGCAATTGTCGATGGCATCGCGCCGGCAATGAATGATGCGCGCGTGGGGAAAAAGAATTCCAATCACTCCGATAAACTCGAAGTTGTGCGGCATCTTGTCGACTATGCGGAGCGCGGCAGGCGCGTGCTGGCGCAGATAAGACAGGTATTCTTCGGCCAGCGCCCTCGACTGATCCCTCGTCATCGACATGATCGAACTGCGCAGGTCCTCATCCGATTGTGTTCTAAAGCCCATCGAGTTCGCGATTCGCCGCAGCTTCGTAAGCTCCCCGGCGCCATGGACATCCGGATGGCTCGCGCAGATCTGCTCGGTCAGCGTCGTCCCCGACCGGGGCATGCCCAGCACAAACACAGGCACTTCGGACGGACTGCCGTGGCCAGCCTTGGCTTCCAATAGTGACGGGCTGAATATCTCGATCATGGAATCGACACTTCGGCGGTAGTACTCCAGGTCGAAATCGTGACCAGCGGCCTTTTTTGCCTTCTGGAAGTGATCCATCGCCTCATCGTAGCGCTCGAGATCGTTCAGCACTTTGCCTGCGGCGTGATGGAGCTGGGATGCAGCAACCGGTTCGAGCCTGGGATTGGAGAGTTCGCGCAGGATAGAGTCGAGCTCGGCAGGTTTTTCGGTGAACTTTTGCGTGTCGACCAGGTAGTTGTAGGCTGCCCCAACATCGACGCGACGTTCTATTGCCTGATTGAGATAGGCTCTGGCTTCGTCCATGCGACCGAGGCTGGCGAGCGCACCAGCCAGACCAATTCGGACCATGGGATGGTCGCCGTTGATCTTCAGTGCCTTCTCGTAAAGGGGCAAAGCCATCTCGGCCTTGTCGAAGTTGACGTAGGCACGCGCCAGTCCGCAAAGCGCTTCCACCAGATCGGGCTTCAATTCGCAGGCGCGCTGCAGGTGCCTGATCGCAAGCAAGCTGTCGCCAAGCTTCAGACCGGCCTCTCCCAGGCTAAGGTGGAAATATGGATTTTGAGGCGTCTGGCTTACTGCTCGTGCAAAATATTTGAGAGCCAACTCATCGTCGATACCGAGCCCCAGCGTGCCGAGGATATAGAGCGAAAGCGGGTGGTTGGGCGTGCGGGCGAGAACGCGATGGCATAACTCCTCGGCCTCTGGAAGCCGCTTGGCTTGCTGGAGTTCGAGCGCCTGTCGCAACAGCATGTCGTCAGCTTGCGCGCGCGACTGCGGTTTCACTTTCGGCGGTTCCACTTTCGGCGCCGGGCGGGACTTTATGTGCTTGGACCAAGCGGGCGGCAGTCGGTTGCTCATCATGTCTCGCTAGCAAAATGATCCGGGAGAATCCAGCCTGGCCTATCGGATCAACGTATCTCGACAGCAAGTCATGATCGATCTCGGCCTGTCGACGCACCCTACTTGTTCAAAGTTCGGCCAGGTCGCCCAAGGCGTCGATCAGCGGCTGGATCTTGCTCTCGTAATTTTTCCAGTGCTTGATGGACGAGTTGTAGATCGGTTGCCGAACCTGCCAGCGACTGGCCGTGTTGACCGATCCCTCCTGGTCGAAGAAGCGCAGGCAGGCATCGTCCCAGGGCAATCCAAGATGATCGATCAGACGGCGCGATTGTGCTTCCTGATCCCCAACCAGCGTCTCGTAGCGACTTTCGAAGATGCGTCCGGGAAAAACCTTGTCCCAATGTCGCATCAGGCGATCATATTCACGGTAGTACAGCCCGAGTGTCTGCAGGTCGGCGATGTAGCTGTGTCCCTTGGAGAAATTCTGGAAAAAACACGAGAGGCAATTGTCGATGGCATCGCGACGACAGTGAATAATCCGTACATTGGGGAAGAGAAGGCCTATGAGACCGATCAGTTCGAAATTCCGGGGCATCTTGTCGACTATGCGAAGCGCGGTCGGCGCACGCTCACGAAGATAGGACAGGTGCTCCTCGGCCAGCATTTTGGATAGGTCGGGGGTGATCGGAACGATCGATTGGCCCAAGGTCCGTGCTGAAACCTTCGTGAGACCGATAGCATTTGCGGCTCGCCTTAGCTTTTTCAGCTCTCCGGCGCCATGAACATCCGGGTGGCTCGCGCAAATCTGCTCGGTCAGGGTGGTGCCCGATCGGGGCATGCCCAATACAAACACGGGCACTTCCGACGGGCTTCCATAACCCGCCTTGGCGGCCAACATGTCCGGGTTGAAGAACTCAATCGTGGAGTCGACCCAGCGGCGATAGGTTTCCAGATCGAACTTATAGCCGGCGGCCCGCTTGCCTTTCTTGAAATGATCAATCGCGTCTTCGTAGCGCCCAAGGTCGTTCAGCACTTTGCCGGCAGCGTGATGAAGTGTCGTCGCACTGTCCGGGTCAAGCTTTGGCTCACCAAGCTCGCGCAGGATGGACCTAAGTTCGGCCGGCTCTTCGGTGAATTTGCGCGTACGCACAAGCTCATTATAGGCGGCGGGCATAGCGATGCGACGTTCGATCGCCTCCTTCAGATAGATTTTGGCTTCATCCATGCGACCAAGACCGGTGAGTGCGCTGGCCAGCCCCGTCCGAACGCGGGGATGATCGCGGTTGATCTTGAGCGCTCTCTCGTAAACCGGCACAGCCATGTCAGCCTTGTCGAATTCGACGTAGGCGCGCCCCAATGCGCAAAGCGCCTCAACCAAATCGGGCTTCAACTCCAGAGCGTGCTGGATGTGCGTGATTGCGGGCGAATATTCGCTTACCCTCAGATAAGCTTCACCCAGACTAAGGTGATAATAGGGGTTTCGGGGCTCCACGCCGACGGCTCGCGCCAAATATCGCAGGGCCATTTCATCGTCGAGCCCGATGAATAGCGTGCCCATGATATACAAAGCCAAGGGATGGTTGGGCGTGCGCTCCAGCACGCGACGGCACAGTTCCCGAGCCTCGGCCAACCGCTTGGCCTGCTGCAAGCCATACGCCTGTTTCAGCAGCGCATCGTCGGCCTGCACGCGCGTCAATGGTTTCGCCTTCGGCGGTTCCACTTTCGGCGCCGGGTGGGACTTTATATGCTTGGACCAGGCGGGCGGCAGTCGGTTCCTCATCATGTCTCGCTAGCAAAATGATCCGCGAGAATCCAGCCTGACCGTCGCCGCCGTTCGTGGAACTTGCGCAGGCCCAGCCGGCAGGCTAGCAAAGAAGGCCCTTTTTGAACGAGCCTTTGCCATGCGCCCTCCCCTTACGCCGCTCATCGACGCGCTTCCCTCTACGGTGCCGTTTGTCGGCCCTGAGGCGCAGGAGCGTGATCGCGGCCGCGGCTTTCGCGCCCGCATCGGCGCCAATGAGAGCAGCTTTGGCCCCTCGCCGCGGGTCGTTGCCCGCATGGCCGAGATTGCCGGCGACATGTGGATGTATTGCGACCCCGACAATCACGATTTGAAGGTAGCCGTGGCCCGACATCTCGGTGTCGGCGCCGAAAACGTCGTCGTCGGCGAAGGCATAGACGGGCTGCTCAGCCTGGTGGCGCGCATGTATGTGGCGCCCGGCGACGCGGTGGTGACCTCGCGCGGCGCCTATCCGACCTTCAACTTTCATGTTGCCGGCGTCGGCGGCCGGCTGGTCGCGGTGCCTTACGAGAACGACCGGGAAAACCTGGACGGCCTGCTGGCGGCAGTGGCCAGGGACAAGGCGCCGCTGGTCTATCTGTCCAACCCGGACAATCCGATGGGCAGTTGGTGGGAAGCGGCCGAGCTCAGCCGCTTCATCGAGGCCTTGCCGGAGACCACAATGCTGGTGCTCGACGAGGCGTATGGCGAATTAGGGCCAGCCTCAGCGATGCCGCCGATCGATGTGGCGCGGCCGAACGTCATCCGCATGCGCACCTTCTCCAAGGCCTATGGGCTAGCCGGCATACGCTGCGGCTACGCGGTGGCCGAAGCCCAGGTGATTCGCGATTTTGAGAAGATCCGCAACCATTACGGCGTCAGCCGCATGGCGCAGATCGCCGGCGTCGAGGCGCTTGCCGATCAGGCCTGGCTGGAGAGCGTGGTGGCGCGGGTCGCCGCCGGCCGCCGGCGCATCGCCGGAATAGCCGAGGCGAACGGGCTGAAGCCGCTGGCTTCGGCGACCAATTTCGTCACCATCGACTGCGGCCGCGACGGCGCCTTCGCGCTGAAGGTGCTGCGGGCGCTGTTGTCGCGCGACGTGTTCATCCGCAAGCCGATGGTGCCAGTGCTCGACCGCTGCATCCGGGTCAGCGTCGGCCTCGATCACGAGCTCGACATTTTTGCCGAGGAACTGCCCGGCGCACTGGCGGCAGCGCGGGGGAATTGAGGCGCCAAAAGGGGCGACGGAACACCACGACCTCCAGTACTGCCGCTATTTCTCCCCACCACCAAGCAGGCGCATGACGCGTTTCAAGGCGTCCGATAATTCGGCAGCCGCGTCATCGGCGAGGCCGGCCGTCAGCCGGGCGAGATCGCGATCCGTCGCAGCCTGAAGCCTGGCGAGTTCCGCACTTCCGCGAGCGGTTAGCGACAGGATGCGTCTGCGCCGATCGGCTGGGTCAGTGCGTATCTCGGTCAGGCCAGCGGCGGCGAATCTCCTCAGGATGCGTGTGACATAGGCCGGATCGAGCCGGAGTTCGGCGGCGATTTCGGAGGCCGCCGGCCCGAGATCGAGGTGGAACGCCCGTGCCAGAAACCCAGCCTCACCGCCGCTATTGGCGGCAGCGCGGGATCGGTCGCCCAATTCGAACAGCAGCCGCGCCTCGCCCAGCGTATAGGCGCTGTGCGTCAAGGTCAGGTCGAGCAGCCCGATCAGGCGCGTGTAGAAGCGATTGAAGCAACGTATCTCCGCGACAAGGGCATTCCGATCGGCCGGCATGACGACCTCCTTCGGGCTGATCGCTCCTAAGGACCATGATGGTCTATTATTTGACTTAGTCAATCATTCGATGGAGACGCCGCCTATCTCGCACGTGAAGCTGGCGGATAGCGATCGGCAGAGAGACCTTCGATGCACGTTGCCTGGTTGAATTTGCACAGCGATGCGCCAGACTCGACTCAGAAGATGGAGAGCGCGATGGCCGACCGGACGGTGCAGGTACGCATATACGGCAAGGTGCAGGGCGTCAGCTATCGGGTCTGGGCGCGGCGCGAGGCGTCTGGACTTGGCCTTGCCGGTTGGGTGCGCAACGAAATTGACGGCTCGGTGACAGCCTTGATTGCAGGGGCCGATGCGGCGGTCTCGACAATGATCGAACGGCTTCGGCAAGGGCCGCCAGGGGCAGCGGTTTCGAAAGTTGACGTCGAGGAGATCGAGGCACGCGACATGTCCGCGGGTTTCAGGATTGTTGCCTAGAAAGGCATGATCCTGCTCATTCGCTTCCATCGCACAAAATCTCCAGGGTGCAGATAGAGCAAACCTGAAGCCAATGCCTTACCCGAACACACTTCTTGAATTAATTGAACGTTTGTTTTATTGTGCTGAAAAGGCGGCTTGTCATGGCGCGTACGACCGGTTCCGACGGAGAGAAGACCGAAGCTGCGGTCCGCGAGGCGGCGGTCAGCCTGATTGCGCGTCTCGGCTACGAGGCGATGTCGATGCGCCAGCTGGCGGCCGAGGTCGGCGTCCAGGCAGCGGCGCTTTACCGCTATTTCCCGACCAAGCAGGACCTTCTGTTCACGCTGATGCGCGAGCATATGGAAGGCTTGATCGAGGCGTGGCGCGCAACACGCCCTGTCGGCGCCGATCCGGCAGCGCGGCTCGCCGCCTATGTCGAAAACCACATCGCTTTCCACGTCGAACGCCGCCATTCCACCCATGTCTCGAACATGGAGCTGCGCAGCCTGTCGCACGAAAGACTCACGCAGATCCTGCGCATGCGCACCGCTTACGAGAAGGAGCTGCGCGCCATTCTGCGCGACGGCGTCGAAGCGGGCTTGTTCAGCGTCGAGGACACCGGGCTCACCGCCATGGCGCTGATCCAGATGATGACCGGCGTCATCGTGTGGTTCCGGCCGGGCGAACGGCTGTCGATCGCCGAAGTCACCGCTACATATCTAGCAATGACAATGCGCCTTGTTGGAGCAAAGAGCGATGGCGCGAGGACGAGCCACGGCACCGTGCGTCCATTCGAGCGCGCAAAGGACGCTGTAGCACTTTGATTTCGCGCATGATCCCGATTTTCGCGGTCGTGCGCCGGGAGGAACGGCATGTACACGCAGACGCTCAACTTCGGGCTTGACGAAGACATCGAGGCGCTGCGCGATCTGGTGCGGCGCTTCGCCCAGGAGAAAATCGCGCCGATAGCCGCCGAGATCGACCGCTCGAACGAATTCCCGGCACATCTGTGGGTGGAGCTCGGCGGGCTCGGCCTGCTCGGCATCACCGCCGATCCCGATTTCGGCGGCAGCGGCATGGGCTACCTCGCCCATGTCGTGGCGATGGAGGAGATTTCGCGCGCCTCGGCCTCGGTCGGCCTCTCTTACGGCGCCCATTCCAACCTGTGCGTCAATCAGATCAACCGCTGGGCGACGCAGGCACAGAAAGAAAAATATCTGCCTTCGCTCTGCAGCGGCGAAAAGGTCGGGGCACTGGCGATGTCGGAATCGGGTGCCGGCTCAGATGTCGTGTCGCTGCGCCTGCGCGCCGAAAAGCGCAATGATCGCTACGTGCTCAACGGCACCAAAATGTGGATCACCAACGGGCCGGATGCCGAGACGCTGGTCGTCTACGCCAAGACCGATCCGGAACTCAATTCGCGCGGCATCACCGCTTTCATCGTCGAAAAGGCCTTTGCCGGTTTTTCGGTGGCGCAAAAGCTCGACAAGCTCGGCATGCGCGGCTCGAACACCGGCGAGCTGGTGTTCGACAATGTCGAAGTGCCGTTCGACAATGTGCTGCACGAGGAAGGGCGCGGCGTCGAGGTGCTGATGTCAGGCCTCGACTACGAACGCGCCGTGCTTGCCGGCGGCCCGATCGGCCTGATGGCTGCGTGCCTCGACGTGGCGATCCCTTACGTGCACGAACGCAAGCAGTTCGGCCAGCCGATCGGCGAGTTCCAGCTGGTGCAAGGCAAGCTCGCCGACATGTATGCGACGATGAATGCGGCGCGTGCTTACGTCTATGCCGTAGCCGCCGCCTGCGATCGCGGTGAGACGACGCGCAAGGACGCCGCCGGGTGCGTGCTGTTCGCCGCCGAAAAGGCGACGCTGATGGCGCTCGACGCCATCCAGCTTTTGGGCGGCAACGGCTACATCAACGATTACCCTACCGGCCGGCTGCTGCGCGACGCCAAGCTCTACGAGATCGGCGCCGGCACCAGCGAAATCCGTCGCTGGCTGATCGGGCGGGAAATCATGGCGGAGGGCGCCTAATGGCATTCTTTTGAGATTTGCCAGAAGCCGCACGATATGGCATACTTCTGGACATATGCCATAAATACAAGCGAGACGGACCATGGCGGGCAGAACGGGAAAGTCCGGATTTGATGAAGATCCGCAAGCACAGTTCGATGCTGGCGCCCGCAAAACGCGGCTTCGGGTTCCGGCGAAACGCGAGCGCGTCAAGCTTGGCGAGGGCGGGCGCTTCGTCATCCCTGCTGCGATGCGCGAGGAGATGGGCGTGAAGCCTGGCGAGGACATGATCCTTCATGTCGAAAACGGCGAGTTGCGGGTAAGATCGTGGCTGCAGAATCTGCGACGCGTTCAGGCCGAATTGTCGGCGCTGAAACAGCCCGGTGAAAGCGTCGTCGACGAATTTCTGAAGGAGCGGCGGGAAGAGCAGCGTCGAAGCGACAAGCGTCTCGACCGGCTTCACGCCGAAGGGACGACAGGAAAGCGGGTGAAATGAAGCCCTACGTCATGGACAGTTCGGCGGCGCTCGCAATCCTGCTCAACGAGCAAGGCACCGAGAATGCTTTGGGGTTCGCGCCGGATGCACAATGCAGTTCGGTCAATGCGGCCGAGATCATTGCCAAGCTGATCGACAAGGGACGCAGCTTGGAACAGGCTGCCGACGACCTCGGAAGTCTCGGCATGCCGATCGCCGTTTTCGACCAAGCGATGGGCATCGCCGCCGGCCAGCTTCGCCAACTGACGCGGCATCGCGGCTTGTCGCTGGGCGATCGGGCCTGCCTGGCGCTGGCGATTCGCGAGAACGCCATTGCCGTCACCGCCGATCGCGACTGGGGCGACCTGGATGTCGGCTGCAAGATCGAGCTGATCCGGTAGCGCCATGGCCCCCCTCACCTCGCAGATCTCGCCCGTCTCCGATATTTTCCGCGCCAATGCCGAGCGCATGCGGGCGCTGGTCGCCGATATTGCGGAAAAGGCTGCTACGGTCGAACACGGCGGCTCGGAGGAAGCGCGTGAGCGGCATGTTTCGCGCGGCAAGCTCCTGCCGCGGCAACGTCTTGCCCAATTGCTCGATACCGGCTCGCCCTTCCTCGAGATCGGCCAGTTCGCGGCGTGGTCGATGTATGGCGAGGACATCTCCTCGGCCGGCCTCATCGCCGGCGTCGGCCGCGTCGAAGGCACCGAAGTCATGGTCGTCGTCAATGACGCCACGGTGAAGGGCGGCACCTATTATCCACTGACGGTGAAGAAGCATCTGCGTGCACAGGAGATCGCATTGCAGAACAATCTGCCTTGCGTCTATCTGGTCGACAGCGGCGGCGCCAATCTGCCCAATCAGGACGAGGTGTTTCCCGACCGCGATCATTTCGGCCGCATCTTCTACAACCAGGCCAACATGTCGGCCGCCGGCATTCCGCAGATCGCCTGCGTCATGGGTTCATGCACGGCCGGCGGCGCCTATGTGCCCGCGATGTCGGACGAGACAATCATGGTGCGCAAGCAGGCGACCATCTTTCTCGGCGGGCCGCCGCTGGTGAAGGCGGCCACCGGCGAGGACGTCACCGCCGAGGACCTCGGTGGTGCCGACGTGCACACAAGGCTTTCCGGCGTTGCCGATCACTATGCGCTCGACGACGAACATGCGCTGGCAATATGCCGGCGTATCGTCAAAAACCTGAATCGGAACAAGACTGTAAGCCTGGCCCTGAAGAAATCGATTCCGCCGCTTCACGATCCACATGAACTCTACGGCATCGTACCGACGGATTTGCGCCAGCCTTACGACGTGCGCGAGGTGATCGCCCGCATCGTCGACGGCTCCGAGTTCGATGAGTTCAAGCAGGATTACGGCACCACGCTGATCACCGGCTTCGCCCACCTCAGCGGCATGCCGGTCGGCATCGTCGCCAACAATGGCGTGCTGTTTTCGGAAAGCGCGCTGAAGGGCGCGCACTTCATCGAGCTGTGCTGCCAGCGCAAGATCCCGCTGGTCTTCCTGCAAAACATCACCGGTTTCATGGTCGGGCGAAAATACGAGGCCGGCGGCATCGCCAAGGATGGCGCCAAGCTGGTCATGGCGGTCGCAACGGCCAAGGTGCCGAAGGTGACCGTGATCATCGGCGGCTCGTTCGGCGCCGGCAATTACGGTATGTGCGGACGCGCCTATTCGCCACGCTTCCTGTGGATGTGGCCGAATGCCCGCATCTCGGTGATGGGCGGCGAACAGGCAGCAACGGTGCTGGCCGTCGTCAAGCGCGAAGGCATCGAGCGCAAGGGTGGCGAGTGGAGCGTCGAAGAGGAAGCCAAATTCAAGAAGCCGATCCTGATGAAGTACGAGCATGAAGGGCACCCGCTCTATTCGTCGGCAAGGCTCTGGGACGACGGCATCATCGATCCGGCGAAGACCCGCGAGGTGCTGGCGCTTAGCCTGTCGGCCGCGCTGAACGCCGGGATCGAGGAGACCCGGTTCGGCGTGTTCAGGATGTGAGATGAGCGCAGTCGGCCAGAGGATTCGCGTTCACACCGGCGACATCACGAAGCTGGCGGTCGATGCCATCGTCAATGCCGCCAACACCTCGCTTCTCGGCGGCGGTGGCGTGGACGGCGCCATTCACCGCGCGGCCGGCCCCGAGCTTGAGTTCGAATGCCGGATGCTGAATGGCTGCAAGGTTGGCGAGGCAAAGCTCACCAAGGGCTACAGGCTGCCGGCACGCTACATCATCCACACGGTCGGACCGGTCTGGTAAGGCGGCGGTAAAGGAGAAGCCGAGCTGCTCGCCTCCTGCTATCGCCGGTCACTCGAAATCGCCGCCGCAAAGGACTGCCGGACGGTGGCGTTTCCAGCGATCTCGACCGGTGTCTACCGCTATCCTAAGGATCAGGCGACGCAAATTGCTGTCGGTACCGTGAGTGCCTTCATCGGCCAGAATATCGTTCCGGAAACTGTCATTTTCTGCTGCTTCGACGAGCCGACGGCCGAACTGTATCAGCGGGTCGTTGCTGCACTCGGCAGGGTGTGACCCTGCGCGGGCGACGAACCCGTCCACACCTCCAGACCAATTTTTTTGCTTCTTCATCTGGCCAGCCGAAAGAATCACGGCTATTGGTCATCTCAAATACCAATGGGGATTGGGCGAAGATGAAACGGCGGCTTTTCAAGGAAACAACTGCGTCTATACTTGCGGGGTTGCTTATATTAGCGACGCCTGGCGCCAGTGCAGCGGCGTCGCTGGCTGGGAAAGTCGGCGACAAGCGTTCCTTCGTGTATCTCCCTCAGCAAGGCTCGGAAGGCAATTGCAGGCAGGCCTACAACGCCTATGTGGCTGCGGCCGGTCATTCCGCCTACGCATCGACCATCACCGGAGCAAGGGTCCTGTATTTCGTCTGCGGCGTGCACATTAACGCACCGTCCCAGAAGGCTGCCGAAGCGCTCGCGCTTAAGTCATGCGAATCCGGTCGCAAGAAGTTCAAAGTGGCATGGTCGGCGGCTGCGGCGTAGTCGCTTCCAAGTAGCTTTCGGCATCAAAGCGCCAGATAGCAATGGGGGATAGGGCGAAGATGAGACTTCAGCTTTTTCAGAAAACAACTGTATCCATATTTGCAGGGTTGCTCGTGTTGGGGGCGCCCGGTATCGGAGCAGCGGAGTCGCTGGCGGGAAGCAAGGGCGACAGCCGCTATCCCGTCTATTTCGCACCTGGCTCGACGGGAGGCTGTCAGAAGGCATACAGGGCCTATGTGGCGACCGGCAGCCATTCCGCTTATGCGTCGACTCTATTCAATTGGGCGACCGAGTTCATGATTTGCGCGCGTGCAAATGCAACGTCGCAAAAGGCTGCAGAGGCGCAGGCGCTGAAATCCTGCCAGTCAGCCAAGAGGAGCTACAAGGTCACAACCGCGGGAGCTTGCAGCATCGCTGCCTCCAAGTAGGAGATGCTGTTGGCGTTCGCTCTTCCAGGGGGAAAAATGACACCGAGACACGTCAAAAGTACAATCGCTTCGATACTTGCCGGCTTTCTTGTATTCACGGCACCTGGCATAGGAACGGCGGAATCGCTGGCGGGAAGCAAGGGCGAGACCCGTTTCTACCCCTATTTGCCGAAGAATCCGAAGGATCCATGCACCATGGCTTACAAGGCCTATGTAGCGGCCGGTGGCCATTCGGCCTATGCAAGCACTCCGTATTCCCGGGTGCGTTCGCTGTACATCATATGCGGCTCGCGCTTGAATGCACCATCACAGCAAGCTGCCGAAGAGTTGGCGTTAAAATCCTGTCAGGCCACCCGCAACAGTTATAAGGTTACGACAGGCGGAGGCTGCGAAATAGCCGCCTCCAAATAGCTGAATATCTGCCAGTCTTGGGTTTTTCAAATGGGTTGGGCAATGAAATCTTTATCCATCAGGCGAGCAACCATATTGGTACTTGCACTGTTCGTGGCCTCTGCACCGAATATTGGCGCTGCCGAATCGCTAGCTGGAAGCAAGGGCGACGTCCGTTTCTACCCGTATTTGCCGGCAACCGCGGATCGGCCGTGTACCAAGGCATATAAGGCGTATGTGGCGGCCAGCGGCCATTCAGCCTATGCGACCACTCCGTATTCCAGAGTGCGTTCGTTGTACATCATGTGCGGCTCGCGCTTGAATGCGCCCTCGCAAAAGGCTGCCGAGGATATGGCTATGAAATCCTGCCAGGCCACCCGCAGCCATTACAAGGTCACGACCGGTGGAGCTTGCGAAATCGCGGCCTCCAAGTAGGCAGGCCTCGCTTGCCTATCCTTTGACGGCCAGATTACAAAGCGGGGTATTGCCGCAGCTCGCGTGAAGAGAATTCGCGCCGTTGGCGGCGAGCTCTGCCTGTGGAGGCCCGATGTTCGCCAAGATCCTGATCGCCAACCGTGGCGAGATCGCCTGCCGGGTGATCCGCACGGCACGCAGGATGGGTGTGCGCAGCGTCGCCGTCTATTCTGACGCCGACGCTCGCGCCTTGCATGTCGAGACGGCGGACGAGGCGGTGCATATCGGTCCCTCGCCTGCCGGCGAAAGCTATCTGCGGGGTAACAAGATCATCGCGGCGGCCTTGGCCACGGGTGCCGAGGCCATTCATCCGGGCTACGGCTTTCTCTCGGAAAATCCCGACTTCGTCGACCAGGTGGTCGCGGCGGGGCTGATCTTCATCGGGCCGTCGGCGGCCTCGATCCGCGCCATGGGATTGAAGGACGCGGCCAAGCGGCTGATGGAAAAGGCCGGCGTGCCGGTGGTGCCGGGCTATCATGGCGAGGCGCAGGAGATCGTGTTGCTCGCCTCCAAGGCGCGCGAGATCGGCTACCCCGTATTGATCAAGGCGCGCGCCGGTGGCGGCGGCAAGGGCATGCGGCGCGTCGAGCATCCTGATGATTTTTCGGAAGCACTGTCTGGCGCGCGGCGCGAGGCGAAGGCCGCCTTCGGTGACGACCGCGTTTTGGTGGAAAAATATGTCGACAAGCCGCGCCACATCGAAGTGCAGATATTCGGCGACAGTTTCGGCAATGTCGTGCACCTCTACGAGCGCGACTGCTCGGCGCAACGCCGCCACCAGAAGGTGATCGAGGAGGCGCCTGCCCCCGGCATGACGCCGGCGTTGCGCAAGGCGATGACCGAGGCGGCGGTGAAGGCCGCCAAGGCAATCCACTATTCCGGCGCCGGCACCATCGAGTTCATCGTCGATGCCTCGCAAGGTCTGAAGGCCGACCGTTTCTGGTTCATGGAAATGAACACCCGCCTGCAGGTCGAGCACCCGGTCACCGAAATGGTCACCGGCATCGACCTGGTCGAGTGGCAGTTGCGGGTGGCCTCCGGCGAAAAACTGCCGAAGACGCAGAGCGAGATCGCGCTCTCCGGCCACGCCTTCGAGGCGCGCATCTATGCCGAGGACGCAGCAAGAGGGTTTTTGCCGGCGACCGGCACCTTGCACCATCTGAAATTTCCGCAACCGGCGCCCGAAGGTGCGAGCATGCGCATCGAAACCGGTGTGCGCGCCGGCGATGCGATCTCGCCGTTTTACGATCCGATGATCGCCAAGCTGGTCATCCATGGCAAGGACAGGCGGGCGGCGCTCACGGCACTCGGCGCGGCGCTGTCGCAGACCGAAATCGCCGGCTCGACGGTCAACACCGCCTTTCTTGCCGCGCTGGCCGCTGATGCGGATTTTGCGGCGGGCGATGTCGATACCGACCTGATCGCCAGGCATCAGCAGGCGTTGACGGCGGTTCCGCCGCCGAGCGGTGAGACGATTGCCGCCGCGGCACTTGCCGCGTCTGGTGCGGGCGACTTGCCGTCCTCCGACGATCCCTGGTCGTCACTGGCCGGCTACGCGCATTTCCACGCTGTAGCGCGGCGCACCCTGCTGAAATTTGGCGAGCAGGAGATCGGCGCGCGCGTGTCGGTGCGGCCGGACGGACGGTTCGAGGTGGCGCTGGATGCCCCCTATGACAGCGCCAATTCACATGATCTCCGCGCCGCGCCTCGCCTCGCCCGCTGGCCGGGCCACGTCACGATCTTCAAAGGCGCCATCGGCTACGGTTTTGCCGTGCCGGATCCGCTGGCGCGGGCCGACGAAGCCGCAGCCGCTTCCGGCAGCCTACGCGCGCCAATGCCGGGACTGGTCAAATTGGTTCGTGCTGGCAAAGGCGAGGCTGTGATCAAGGGGCAGCCGCTGCTGATCCTGGAGGCGATGAAGATGGAGCACACCATTGCCGCCCCCCATGACGGGGTAATCGCCGAGATCGCTGCCGAAGGCGCGCAGGTCACCGACGGAACCGTGCTGGTTCGCTTTGCCGAGGAACCACAGCTGACTGCTGTTTCCCTATCCACGAAGTGATCTCGAACGCGTCACAAAGGCATCGCCAAGAACAACATGGCCGGGTTTGACCCCGGCCATGTTCGATTACACCAGCGCAGCTTGCGGCGCCGCGGCCATTACGGCTGGATCGGGGCGTATTTGCCGTCGTGCCACTGGTTGATGTCGTAGCTGGCGTTCTTGAGGTCGCCTTTCTCGTCGAAGGTGACCGGACCGACAACCGTGCTGATCGGCTGGCCGTTCTTCAACGCTTCAGCGACCTTGGCCGGGTCGTCGCTGCCGGCGCGCTTGATGCCTTCGGCGAAGGCCTGGATCACCGCATAGGAAAACAGCGTGAAGCCCTCCGGCACGAAGCCGCCGGCCTTGATCTTGGCGATGGCTTCCTTGGCTTCGGGCTTCGCCTGCGGATCCGATGGGAAGACGAACATGGTGCCTTCGCCGGCCGGACCGGCAACCTGCCAGAATTCCGGCGAAGCGATCGAGTCCGGCATGATCAACTGAAACTTGAGGTTCTGCTCCGCCGACTGGCGCAGGATGAGGCCGGCTTCGGGGTGATAGCCGCCGAAATAGACGACATCAGCCTTCAGTTCCTTGAGCTTGGTAACAAGCGCGGAGTAGTCCTTCTCGCCGGCGTTGATGCCCTCGTAGAGGATCTCGTTGAGACCGTTCTGGTTCATCGTTGCCTTGACGGCATCGGCCACGCCCTGCCCATAGGCGCTCTTGTCGTGCATGATGACGACGTTCTTGCCGGCATATTTCTTGGCGATCCATGGACCGATGAAAGCGCCCTGCGCATCGTCGCGCGTATAGAGGCGCATGATCGTCGGCCAGCCAGCCTTCGCCGCTGCGTCGGTTAGCACCGGGTTCGAGGAAGCCGGACTCATCATCAGCGCGCCGGCTTCGGCGTAGACAGCGGAGGCCGGGATGCTGGAGCCCGAGCAGGCGTGGCCGTCGATGAACTTGACACCATTGGCGATGATGCGGTTGGCGACCGAAACCGCCTGCTTCGGATCGCACTGGTCATCCTCGATGTCGAGCTTGATCTGACGGCCATCGACACCGCCAGCCGCGTTGATCGCGTCAGCGGCGGCTTGCGCGCCCTGCTTGAACTGATCGCCGATGGTGGCAAGCTGACCGGTCATCGGTCCGACCACCGAAAAGGTGATGTCGTCGGCGAAGGCGACCGGCGCGGTCATCATCAGGCCAAATATGGCGGCGCTCAAAATACTGAATTTCTTCATGGTGACACAACTCCTCCACTCTCGCGCGACCGTCCCGGCCGCGCCTCTTCCAGAGTGGCGGGAGAATTTCATCCTTCACCGGAGCTGTCTAGGCGCATCGTCGGCACTCGATTGGGCCTGCAACACGCGGTCCCAAAGACAAAGCCGCGCCAGCCTTGTTCCGGCCGGTCGCGGCTTTTGTCATGAGCTTCCCAACGCAGCCGCGCCAGGACCCGCTCGCCTTCCCTGTCTATTGCTCAGCGGCTGCCGTGTTCTTGATCTTCTTGGCCCTGCCATCTTGCGCGGCCTTGATTTTTCGGACTAACCGTCTGCGCGGCTTTGACCCGAAGCGTCCCTGTCGTGAACTCAGTACCCCCGTGAAGTCGACGTTGACGAATTCAGTGCATCGTCATCCATTCGCGGGCTTCGCGGAGCGCCTTGGCGATCTCGACCTTCGACATGGCGGCCGACAATTCAGAGCGCAGTTCCGCGGCGCGGGCCGAACCCTTGATCGCGGCGATATTGAACCATTTGTGGGCGGCGACGACATCGGTCTCGCAATCGCGGCCGGTCGCATACATCATGCCCAACTCGAAAAGAATATCGGCCTGGGCGGTTGCCCCCATGGCGCCGAAGCCGGCTTCAAGCATTTCAAAACGTGCCATTTCAAATCCCCTGTTCTGGCTCCCGAGAGGTGTCTCCGTCTGTCCCTCGGTGTCCTTGACTACCTTCGGGGCGGCTCTCTTTCGATGCTTTCGAGAATGCCGCGGAGGCTTGAATCCGTCGTTAAATGGCGTGCTTAATTTGAGGAAAACAAAGCTAAAACAAGAGGTAAACGCGAAAATTCGTTAAGGATACAAAGCCAGCAATCGCGCCGGTTTGCACAAAATTTGAAGAAAACTTGCGAGGCGCGGATCAAGACTCCGCTAACCACGGAACACAAAGACGTGTGCGGCCCGTTTCATTTTTTCGCCGGCGCGGCCGTTCGGGAGCGGGCAAAAACCCGCAACCCTTCCGTCGCGGCACCGCTTTTGTTTTTCCGAGAGCTGGACTAGCTTACGTTTGCGTAAGGGGCAGACGGCCGGGGCGGAGCCCGATTGACTTGCCTGAGGGAGGAGAGACATGTTTCGACAAGTGAGCCTGGCCCTCGCGGCCGCAATAACGATGACCGGCGCGGCATGGGCCGATCCGATCGAAGGCAATTGGAAAACGCAAGCCGGATCGACTGCCGCCATTTCGGGTGGCGGCGGGGCATTTTCGATTACGCTCAAATCCGGCAAATTTGCCGGCAAGAACATCGGTTCACTGAAGGTGGCCGGCGACAACAAATATGCCGGCACGATAACCGACCCGGAAACCGACAAGACCTATTCGGGCAAGGCGTCGCTTTCCGGCAGTTCGCTCAAGATGAGCGGCTGCGTGCTCGGCGGGCTGATCTGCAAGAGCCAGACCTGGCATAAGCTCTGATCGAGCTCTTCCTGCCGGGATGAGCGGGGCCAGTTGGCCCCGTTTTCATGTTATCGGTCTCGCAGCCACGGCGTCGCCACCGGTCGCTGCTTTCAAGGCGGCCCGTCCAGAGATCATCAACCATTTTGAACCCCAGATGAACGCCGGCATCAGAGCTGGTTCAGCCGGGGCAAGGCATTGTCATGCGTGTTGAAGGAGACACCGCGCAATGCTTGCCCGCCGCTTCACCATCGTCTGCCTGCTGATGAGCCTGTTCGGCATGTTGTTCGCTGTCCTTGTCGCCGAAGCCGGCCGTCCGGCCCGCGCCTGGGACGTCGCCATTTCCTGCCGGCTCGGTTGCCCGAACCAGCTTCGCCACTGAACCCGACAGCGAGAATCTAGAAAACCACGCCATGACCCACCTCACCGCCAACGTCCTCAAGATCCTTCGGCTTCTGCCGCGGACGGCGCTCATCCTAATGCTTCTGGCGGCCCCGGTTCTGGCCGTACCGACGATGCGCGCCGATGCCGGTTCGACCATCGAGGCGCCTGCGCTGAGGAAGTCCGGTCTCGGCTTTGTGCTGCTGGTCAGCCTGCGGCGCGGTTGAATCGCAGGAAAGAAAACGCCCAACAGCGTTCTGAGACCGCCTTACCCCCTCCCAACCGCGCGCCCAACTCTCTATATTGGGTCATGGAAAAGCGAATCTATCCCCAAGCCATTGAATCGGTCGTCACGCCGGAGCCGTTTGGCCGACAGAGCTTCAACGACGCCAAGAAGGCGGTCGCCGCCCTGCAGGTGCTTTACGACCGCAATACCAAGTTCCTGCGCGATTCATTTGCCGCGCTCGCCGCGGGCGGCGACAACAACAAACGCTACCGGGCCTTCTATCCGGAGATCGGCGTCACCACGAGTTCGTTCACCCAGATCGACTCGCGGCAGGCCTATGGCCACATGCCGACGCCGGGGCATTTCTCGACCACCGTCACCCAGCCTGCCCTTTTCGAAAGCTATCTCACCGAACAGCTTCGGCTGATCATGCGCAACCACGGCGTTCCGGTCACGGTTTCGGAATCGACCACTCCCATCCCGCTGCATTTCGCCTTTCTCGAAGGCACGCATGTCGACGGCACTGCTGCCGAGCGCATTAAACGGCCGATCCGTGACCTGTTCGACGTGCCGGATCTCGACGGCACCGACGACCAGATCGCCAACGGCACGTTCGAAGTGGCATTGGGCGAGGCACGGCCGCTGGCACCGTTCACCGCGCAACGGATCGACTATTCGCTGCATCGGATGTCGCATTACACCGCGACCAGTCCCCAGCATTTCCAGAACTTCGTGCTGTTCACCAATTACCAGTTCTATATCGACGAATTCGTCGCCCGTGCACGCGATTTGATGGCCAATGGCGGTGACGGATACGTCGAGTTCGTCGAGCCGGGCAATATTGTGACCAAAGTCGGGGACAGCGCGCCCGGTGAGGGTGCCGCGCCGCCTCGCCTGCCGCAGATGCCGGCCTATCATCTGAAGAAGCCGAACCATGGCGGCATCACCATGGTCAATATTGGCGTTGGCCCTTCCAACGCCAAGACGATCACCGACCATATCGCGGTGCTCCGGCCGCATGCCTGGGTGATGCTCGGCCATTGCGCCGGTCTGCGCAACACGCAGGCGCTGGGGGATTATGTGCTGGCGCATGCGTATGTACGGGAAGACCATGTCCTCGACGACGACCTTCCGGTCTGGGTGCCGATTCCGCCGTTGGCTGAAATCCAGGTGGCGCTGCAGGAAGCGGTCGCCGAGGTCACCGGGCTTTCCGGCTACGACCTCAAGCGCATCATGCGCACCGGCACCGTCGCCACCATCGACAACCGCAATTGGGAGCTGCGCGACCAGCGCGGGCCGGTGCAGCGGCTGTCGCAGTCGCGGGCGATCGCGCTCGATATGGAATCGGCGACGATCGCCGCCAACGGCTTTCGCTTCCGGGTGCCCTATGGCACGCTGCTTTGCGTCTCCGACAAGCCCCTGCATGGCGAATTGAAGCTGCCTGGCATGGCGACCGAATTCTACAAGCGGCAAGTGGCGCAGCATTTGACCATCGGCATCAGGGCGATGGAGAAGCTGGCCGAAATGCCGATGGAGCGGCTGCATTCGCGCAAGCTCAGGAGCTTTTCGGAAACTGCCTTCCAGTAGCTGCCGATCGCATGTGTCGGTCCACGGCAGGACGTTTCGTCATCTTGATTGAGCCGCATTTCTGCCGATAGACAAAGCGATGGCACGTGTTCGAGACATGACGGTTGCACTGGCGTTCGTCGCAATGCTTGCACTCTCGGTCGCGCTGGTGGCCGGGTTCTTCGGATCGCTGCATCCGGCCTTCGATTCTTTTGCTCATTTCCGCGTTCATTTTGCCTTCTTGATGGCGCTTTGCGCGCTGCCGCTGCTCGCCACCTCGTTTCGCCTGCAGGCCGCCGCCGGATTGCTGTTTGCGGTGGCCGCCTTTGCCACCACGTCGAATGCCTTGCCGCTTTCGCGGCTATGGCAGGTGCAGGCCGCCTACGACGCCAGGCCCGGCGGCGAGGCGGACTACCGCCTGCTGCAGATGAACCTCAGGTTCAACAATCCAACGCCTGAGAAGGTGCTGTCGCTGATCGGTCGGACCCAGCCTGATGTGATCACCCTCGATGAGGTGTCCGAAATGTGGAAGGCAAAGCTTGGGCTGCTGTCCGGCGCTTATCCCTACCGGATCCTCTGCCCGTATCCCAATGGCGTATTCGGCGTTGCGCTGCTGTCCAGACGACCGTTTGCCGTGGGCACAGAGCCGCACTGCGACAGCCGGGGCGCGATGGCGATCGCCACGGTCGATTTCGGCGGAACCGACGTCGATGTCGCCGCCATCCACCTCACCTGGCCATGGCCGCACAACCAATCACGGCAGATTGGAGGGTTGTCTGACGAAATCGCCTCGCTTGGCGAGACGTCGATCCTGGCGGGGGACTGCAACGCAGCGCCATGGAGCGCCGCCGTCCGGCGCGTCGCATCGCTTGGCAAGCTGACTGTAATGCCGTCGGTCGGGCCGACCTGGCTCTACAGAAGGCTGCCGGATTTCCTGCGCTTCGCCGGACTGCCGATCGACCAGGTTTTCAGCAAAGGTGCAATTGTCATCCGTTCGGCGTCGACCCTTGAGGACACCGGCTCAGATCATCTGCCGGTGCTGGTGGAATTTTCGCTACGCTCGGATGAACAAAAGCCGCTCGACGAGCACCAGACGGCGACCGCGCTTGCGGCGCTGCCTGGCGGGGCCCGAAGCTGAAAATCCGCAGTCCAATCTCTACCCGGGCTTATTATTGGCCCACAAAAGCGCGGATGAGGTGCTCGACGGGGCCGCCGTCGCGATGCTCGCGCGCATCGAAGGCCTTCTGCTTTGCTTCATATTCGGCATAGATGGCATTGATCCGGCGCTTTGCCTCGCGACGTGCCTCGAAACAGTGCGGGTCATCACCGACTGTCAACCCTCGAACCGACTTTTCGGTGGCCCGCATCATCTGTCTGGCGATGCGGCCATGGGTCTCTTCATGGGCGCGGACGCCAGCGAAGAACCGCTTCCACCGCTTCTGCAGTGCCGGCGACGTGGCTGAGGCTAGTTTGGGATAGGTATAGAAGAGATTGAGCGTCCCGTTGGCCTGGTGCAGGCGGCAGACGCCGTTTTCCGTATGGGCGTCGAAGGTCCAATCATCGACGCTGTAGCCGGTCTGCGCGATGGCGTGGGTCATGAAGCCGTGCTTCGGCCCACTGCGATCCATGGCCTCGATCAGGGCCGCGCCGGTGGTTCCGGCAATGTTATAAGTTCGTGTCTTGACCAATACTTTAGTGTCGGCCAAGGCTAAAGGGGTGCACAACGCCCCGATCGCCACAGCGCTCGTCAGAACTGCCAGACGCATTTTCCTTCCTCCCTGTCGTCACAGAAAGGAAACACAGGCAGGCGGTCTATTCAACAATCCTATGGTTGCGCTGCTCCTCATCTTGTTTGGTCCGGAGCAAACCTTGTGACTTACATGTTCTGGTAGACCGGGCCCTCGCCGCCCTGTGGCGGCACCCAATTTATGTTCTGGTTCGGGTCCTTGATATCGCAAGTCTTGCAGTGCACACAGTTCTGCGCGTTGATGACGAAGCGCACATCCTTGGCCGCAGGATCGGCGGCGGCATTGCCGTCCTTGTCGACCCATTCGTAGACGCTGGCCGGGCAGTAACGCGTCGAGGGCCCGGCATAGACGTCATGTTCGGAGCGCTTCTGCAGGTCCATGTCGGCGACGAGCAGATGCACCGGCTCGTTTTCCTCGTGGTTGGTGTTGGACAGGAACACCGACGACAGCCGGTCGAAGGTCAGCACCCCGTCCGGCTTCGGATAGGCGATCTTCTGGTGCGCGGCGGCCGGTTCCAGCGTGGCGTAGTCAGCCTTGCCGTGCTTCATCGTGCCGAAGGGCGAGAAGCCGAACAGCGTGTTCAGCCACATGTCGAGCCCGCCAAGGCCGACGCCGACAATGGTGCCGAAGCGCGACCATAGCGGCTTGACGTTGCGCACTTTCTTCAGGTCCTTGCCGATATCGGTGGCGCGCCAGGCGGCCTCGTAGGAGGCCAGTTCGTCATTGGCGCGGCCGGCGGCTATCGCATCACAGACATGCTCGGCGGCCAGCATTCCGGAGAGCACGGCATTGTGCGAGCCCTTGATGCGCGGCACGTTGACGAAGCCGGCCGCGCAGCCGATCAGCGCACCGCCGGGGAAGGACAGTTTCGGCACCGACTGCCAGCCACCTTCGGTGATGGCGCGGGCACCATAGCCCAGCCGGTTGGCGCCCTCGAAGGTGCCGCGGATCGCCGGATGGGTCTTGAAGCGTTGGAACTCGTCAAAGGGCGACAGATAGGGGTTCTTGTAGTTCAGGTGAACGACGAAGCCGACTGCCACCTGATTGTCCTCGAGATGGTAGAGAAAGGAGCCGCCGCCGGTCTTCATATCGAGCGGCCAGCCGAAGGAATGCTGGACAAGGCCCGGCCGGTGGTTTTCCGGTTTGACCTGCCAGAGTTCCTTGAGGCCGATGCCGTATTTTCCGGGCTCACGACCGTCGGAAAGGTGATATTTGGCGATCAGTTGCTTGGCCAGCGAGCCGCGCGCGCCCTCGCCGATCAAGACATATTTGCCCATCAGCGCCATGCCCGGCGCAAAGCCCGGGCCGTGCGTGCCGTCCTTCTCGACGCCCATGTCGCCGGTGACGACGCCGGTGACCGCACCGGCCTCGTTGTAGAGCAGGCCGACCGCGGCAAAGCCCGGATAGATCTCGACGCCCAGCGCCTCGGCCTTTGTCGCCAGCCAGCGGCAGACATTGCCGAGCGAGACGACATAGTTGCCGTGATTGTTCATCAGCGGCGGCATCAGGATATTGGGCAGACGGAACGAACCGGCGGCGCCGAGAACCAAGAAATGGTCGTCGGTGACCGGTGTCCTGAAGGGATGACCCTCCTCTTCGCGCCAGCCGGGCAACAGCCGGTCGATGCCGATCGGATCGACGACGGCGCCGGACAGGATGTGCGCGCCGACTTCGCCGCCCTTTTCCAGCACGACGACGGAAAGCTCGAGATTGACCTGCTTGAGACGGATCGCGGCGGCGAGGCCGGCCGGGCCGGCGCCGACGATGACCACGTCGAATTCCATGCTTTCGCGTTCGATATCGCTCATCGACCCCTCACTGGCTCGCTATTCCCGGCATCTTGCTGGCTCACGCGCTGCATAGCGCATCAAATAGCGACGGGAAACCGGCGCGGACGTGACAATACCGATTTCGTCAAAAAGTCGCGTCCTGCCGCACAGATTCGCGGTGGCGAGCACCAATCTTAAATCCTATTCCGTTTGTAGAGATATGTCGCACTGATGTTTTTAATTGTTCGACGGCTTGCTTATCGGCCATACTTCCCGCCATGCGCATATTCGGGCCGGCTGGCTTTTCATCGACGCGCTTTTTTTTCACGCCCGGCCGGATTTGCCGTGCGGCGTTCTTGGCGCTTCTGCCGCTGGCGGCCGTCGATGCCCGCGCCGACCCGCGACTGGTCTGGGCGACCGGCGCCTACTCCTTTTCCGACGAGCGCGGCGGCTTCCGCATCACCGGGGCTTCGGGCGTCGGCACGAAGGAGGATCCGCTCGTCATCACCGAAGAGCTGAATTCAGCGACGCCGGTAACGCTGGCCATTCGCACGACGAAGCCGATCCAGCCGTTCGGCAAGGCTGGAGACTTCGCCAATGGGCTGATGTACATGCGCATCGACGTGCTCAACAATAGCGGCCAGGCCTGGGTCGAGTTCCAGTTCGAACTCCAGGAGATCCTCGACCAGCCGAGCGTGTTCGGCGACGGCCTGTCGTTCGACCAGCGCAACAAAACGCCCGAAAATATCTGGTCGAGCAGCTACGCCGATTTCGACCGCAATTTCGAACCGTATGACCGCCTGCTGTTCAAGAACGGCAAGATCGACCCGCTGAAGACCGCCAGCTTCTATTTCCTGATCACCGACTACACGCCGCGCTGGACGTTCTATCTGGTGCAGGATCCGCGCATACCGTCGAGCTGAACTTGCAAATTCAAGCTCCGCGGCCGAATGTGAAACCATGACTGCCGCCCCCCACAATAACCGAGCCGATCTCGCCGAGCTGCTGGCCTTCTACGCCAGCGCTGGCGTCGATGAGGCACTTGAAGAACAGCCGGTAAACAGGTTTGCAGAAGCCAGGCCGCCGGAGCGGGTACCCGCGGCGGCCGCTCTGCCGGCCGGTGAAAATGCGGCGCCGCAACGCTCGACGAGCGTGTCGCGCGCCGAAATGGGCGAGAGACCGAATACGGCCCCGGTTGTGCGAATGCCCCCGGCCACCGCAACGGTGCCCGACGAGGCGCAGGCAGCGTTAGCGCGGCAACTGGCGAGGTCGGCGGCAAACCTCGACGAGCTTCGCCAGGACATGGCGGCATTCGACGGCTGCAATCTCAAATTCACGGCCAAGAACCTGGTGTTCGCCGACGGCAATCCGACTGCCGAGGTGATGCTGGTCGGCGAAGCGCCGGGCCGCGACGAGGACATAGAGGGCCTGCCGTTCGTCGGCCGCTCTGGCCGGCTGCTCGACCACATCCTGGCCGCGATCGGTCTTGATCGAAATTCAGTCTACATCGCCAATGTCATTCCCTGGCGGCCACCGGGCAATCGCACGCCGACGCCGCACGAGACCGAGATATGCCGGCCGTTCATCGAACGGCAGATCGAGTTGGTTGCTCCGAAAGTGCTGGTCAATCTCGGCGGCCCGTCGGCAAAGACCCTGCTCAACACCTCCGAAGGCATATTGCGGCTGCGCGGCAACTGGCGCGTCCACACGACCCCATCCGGCGTCGCAATTCCCGCCATGCCGACCCTGCATCCGGCCTATCTCCTGAGGACGCCGGCGCACAAGAAGCTGGCGTGGCGGGATTTCCTCGAAGTGAAGGCGAAGTTGCGGGCGCTGAGTTGAGGTTCGCGCGCCTCTTCCTTCTCTCTGTGGTGGAGAAGGGAAAGACAGTGCCGATGACTTCCCAGGTAATTGAAATCCCTCTCCCACCGGCCTAGTCATCTCGTCATGACAGCAGTCCAGATTTCCGCCGGCAGTCTCATTCGCGAATGGCGTACACGCCGGCGCATGAGCCAGCTCGACCTCGCCATGGAGGCCGAGATCTCGCAGCGGCATCTGAGCTTCGTCGAAAGCGGCCGCGCCGCACCCTCGCGCGATATGGTGCTGCATCTGGCCGAGCAGCTTTCGATCCCGCTCAGGCAGCGCAACCAGCTGCTGCTGGCCGCCGGCTTTGCCCCGAGCTTCAGTGAGCGGCCGCTTGACGATGCCTCGATGGCGCCGGCGATGGCGGCGGTCGAGACCGTGCTCAAGGCGCACGAGCCGTTCCCGGCGCTTGCCGTCGACCGGCACTGGAACCTGGTGTCGGCGAACGCCGCCATAGGCCCGTTCCTCGCCAATGTCGCCGATGCCTCATTGCTGACGCCGCCGGTCAACGTGCTGCGCCTCAGCCTGCATCCCGGCGGCATCGCGCCGCGCATCGTCAACCTTGCGGAATGGCGGACGCATCTTCTGGAGCGGCTGAAGCAGCAGAACGATGCTACCGCCGATCCGGTGCTGGTCGAGCTCGAGCGCGAGCTTCGGGCCTATCCGTCCGGCCTCAAAGGCAGCCGGCCGGCGCCGGTCGAACCGAATGCGATTGTCCATCCGCTCAAGCTTGCCCATGGCGACGCGATGCTGTCGTTCATCAGCACCATCACCGTATTCGGCACGCCGCTCGACGTGACGTTGTCGGAGCTGGCGATCGAATCCTTTTTCCCGGCCGACGAGCAGACGCGGGCGGTGCTGGTGCGGCTGGCGAAAGGGCGGGCCGACGCGGCGAAAGGCTGATCACCCCTGTGGCGCGATCGCCTTGCGCGTGCGGGTGCGTTCGAGGCCGAGCTGGCGCTCACGCCAGATGATGAAAATGCCCGCTGCGACGACGATAATGCCGCCGACCAGCATGTTGATCGTGGCGACGTCGCCAAAGACCAGATAGCCGACCACGACGCCGAGGATCATCGAGGTGTATTCGAACGGTGCCACGACCGAAGCTTCGGCATGGCGATAGGCCGAGGTCATCAGGATCTGGCCGAGCCCGCCGCAAAAACCCGCGGCAATCAGAAGCCCCGCCTGCACTGGCGTCAGCGCCTGCCAGCCGAATGGCAGCGAAAGCAGCGCCATGACGCTCGCCGTCACAGAGAACCACAGCACGATGGTCGCCGTCCGCTCGCTCTGGACGAGGTTGCGCACCAGGAGCATGGCGATGGCCGAGATCGCCGCGGCTATGAGGGCGGCGATGACGCCGAGCACCTCCTGGTCGCCAAGGGCAGCGCCCGAGCCCAGCAGCGTCAGTTCCGGCCACGAGATGATCAGCACCCCGACCAGGCCGACGGCAACCGCGCTCCAGCGATAGATGCGGATGGCTTCGCCGAGGAAGATCGAACTGAACACCACGACCAGCAGCGGCTGCGCGTAGTTCAGCGTAATCGCCTCGGGCAGCGGCAGCCGCGTCAGCGCGAAGAAGCCGAGCCCCATGGCGCAAACCCCGACAACACCGCGCGCAATGTGGTTGAGCGGGCGCTTTGTCGAAAAGGCGGTGCCGAGTTTCCCCTGGAAGGCGAGGAAGGCGATGATCGGAAAGATGGCAAAGAAGGAGCGGAAAAAGACGATCTGGCCCGCCGGCACCGTGCCTGCCGCCTTGATGCAGGACGACATGCCGACGAAGACCGCCACCGATACGATCTTGAGCACGATCCCGGTTAGCGTGCTGTGTTCGCCGGCGTGGTCGCCGGCAGCAAGCACTGGCAAGTCCGGTTCGGCTGTCACGCCCCTTTTGCTTCCTGGATCGCCGCCCAGATGCGCGCCGGCGTTGCGGGCATGTCGATATGTCTGATGCCGTAGGCGCTGTAGAGAGCGTCGGTCACCTCATTGAGCGCGGCACGCGTCGACCCGATCGTACTCGCCTCCCCGGCGCCCTTGAAGGCCTCGCGACGCAGCACCGAGGCGCCCATCCCGAATTTCGGCGTGACGACGGTCATGGAAGCCTCGCGATGATGCTTGGGAAATGATCGCCTGAAATAGACGTCGCTGCAGTTTTGTCGAGGGAGTGTTTCGTGTAAAGAGCGCAGACTTCAATTTATTTGGACCAGCGGACCCGCCCGCCACTCCCGGATCGACAGGAAAAATCAAGGAATGCGCACCGATACCGGCCAGGTCTTCAAGCTCGAAGACTATCGCCCCAGCGATTATCTCATTCCGGAAACCAGCCTGACTTTCCGCCTTTCACCTGAAGCAACGCATGTCACCGCCGTGCTGGCGGTCGAACGCCGCGACGGGATTGCGGCATCAGTGCCGCTGGTGCTCGATGGCGACGGGCTGACGCTCAGCAGCATCGCCATCGACGGCCAGGAAACGAGCCCTGCGGATTTTCTCGCCACGCCCGATCAACTGACAATCGTCAGCCCCCCTGCGGCAAGGCGCTTCCAACTGAGAATCGAAACCGTGCTGGCGCCGGCGCGGAACGAAGCGCTTATGGGCCTCTATCGCTCCAGCGACGTCTATTGCACGCAGTGCGAGGCCGAAGGCTTTCGCCGCATCACTTATTTCCTCGACCGCCCCGACATCCTGTCGGTCTATACGGTGCGCATCGAAGCTCAGCGCCGTGAGGCGCCGCTGCTTTTGTCCAACGGCAACCCGGCCGGCAGCGGCGAACTTGCCGGCGGCTGGCACTATGCGGTCTGGCACGACCCGTTCCCCAAGCCGTCCTATTTGTTTGCGCTGGTGGCGGGCGACCTCGGCAGGATCTCGGACAGTTTCGTTACCCTGTCTGGCCGCAACGTCGAGCTCGGAATCTATGTCGAACCGGGCAAGGAGAGGCTCGCCGGCTACGCCATGGATGCCTTGAAACGCTCGATGAAATGGGACGAGGAGGCGTTCGGCCGCGAATACGACCTCGATGTCTTCAACATCGTCGCCGTGTCCGACTTCAATATGGGCGCGATGGAGAACAAGGGTCTCAACATCTTCAACGACAAGTACGTGCTGGCCGACCAGGAAACCGCGACGGACGCCGATTTCGCCAATATCGAAGCCATCATCGCGCATGAGTATTTCCACAATTGGACAGGTAACAGAATCACTTGCCGCGACTGGTTCCAGCTTTGCCTGAAGGAAGGCCTGACCGTTTTCCGCGACCACGAATTCTCCGCCGATCAGCGCTCGCGCGCCGTCAAGCGCATCGCCGAGGTGCGTACGCTGCGCGCCCATCAGTTTCCCGAGGACCAGGGGCCGCTGGCGCATCCCGTGCGGCCGCGCCGCTACCGCGAGATCAACAATTTCTACACGGCGACGGTCTACGAAAAGGGCTCGGAAGTCGTGCGCATGATCCATACCATCCTCGGCGCCGAGACGTTCCGCGCCGGCATGGACCTGTACTTCGAACGTCACGACGGCCAGGCGGCGACGATCGAAGACTTCATCAAGGTGTTCGAAGACGTCTCCGGTCGCGACCTGTCGCAGTTTTCGCTGTGGTACCATCAGGCCGGTACGCCGAACCTGACCGCCAGCTCGGCGTATAATCCGGCGGCGCGAGAATTCACACTCGAAATCGAGCAGTCGGTGCCGCCAACACCGGCGGAAAGCCGCAAGCGGCTGATGCACATTCCGCTTGCCTTCGGCCTGGTTGGCGCCGGTGGCGAGGCGATAGCGCATAGCGGCGTCGAAGGGGCGAACGTCGAGGACGGTGTCATCCATATCCGCAAACGTCGCCATGTCGTCAGGTTTTCCGGGATTGCCGAGCGTCCGGCCATGTCGCTCAACCGTGGCTTTTCGGCGCCGGTGACGCTTTCGGTCGAGCAACGGCCCGACGACCAGTTTTTTCTGGCTGGCCATGACAGCGACGCCTTCTCGCGCTGGCAGGCGTTCAACACGCTTTTGACCGATGCCCTGATTGCAGCCTTCCGTCAGATCCTGGACCACAGGCAACCCGAGTTCAGCGCCCGGCTGACCGAGCTTGCGGGCAAGATAGCCGGCGACGAAGCACTCGAACCCGCCTATCGGGCATTGGCGCTGGCGCTGCCCGGCGAGGCCGATATCGCCCGCGACATCGGCAAGAACATCGACCCCGACGCCATTTTCGCGGCGCGCGAGGCGCTAGTGGTTGCGATCGCCGAGACCAACAGCGAGATATTCTCCAAACTTTACGATCGGCTCGCCGACAATGGTCCGTTCAGCCCGGATGCGACCAGTGCCGGGCGGCGTGCACTGCGCAATGTCCTGCTGGATTATCTCTGCTTGCTGCCGGGAGGCGCGGAACTCGCTGCCCGGCACTTCCAGTCGGCGACCAACATGACCGACCGGGCCGCGGCGTTGACCGTGCTTGCGCACCGTCACCACGGCTCACCGGGGGCGACCAAGGCGCTGGCCGATTTCGAGGCGAGATATGCAACCGATGCGCTGGTCATGGACAAATGGTTCCAGATCCAGGCCAGTGTGCCCGGCCCGCAAACCGTCGATGCGGTGCGCGCTTTGACCGGCCACCCGACGTTCTCGATGGCCAACCCGAACCGGGTGCGCTCACTCATCGGTACGTTTTCCAGCGCCAACCAGACCGGCTTCCATAGCGCCGACGGCGAGGGCTACCGGCTTTTCGTCGAAACGGTGCTGCAGGTGGAAAAGCGCAACCCGCAGGTGGCCGCCAGGCTGGCGACGGCGCTCAGGTCTTGGCGGTCGCTCGAACCGGTGCGGCAGGCCAAGGCAAGGGAGGCGCTGCTTTCGATCGCCAATGCAGAGAAGCTGTCGGCCGATTTGCGAGACATCGTCGAGCGCACGCTGGCCTGACAACGCGCCGGCTCACCACCACAATGGCGTCTCGCCCGAAAACCGCATTATTTTAGTCGATTTTTAATCTTTTTTCGCCGCGCCTCTGGACAAGGCGAATCACCTTTGATTCTTTACAGACGATTCGGAAGTGCGGCGTTGCCGGATCGTCAAGCAGATTGAAAATCGGGGAGTGCCATTTATGGCGAAGGCGGACGCGTGGGGCGCGCCCGGTGGGACGGCTTTTGAGCGACGCGAGGCGCGAAGCGACGGTCTCGCCGGCAATACGCGGCTCATCGCCGAACCTGCCTACCGACGGCTGCTGGCAGCCGAGCCGCTGTTGCGGCGATCGATACCGGCCCTCATCATCATCTTTCTGTTGATCATTGCAGTATTGCGCTTTCTGTCGCTGATGAACGAGCGCGACGAGATCGAGCGCGACGCCAAGGCGATCCTTGCGCTGGCCGCGGGCCAACTGGCCAGTTCGATCGCTGCCGACGCGACCATGGTTTCGACGCCCGGCGCGATCCAGGACCTGCTGGAGGGAACCGGCCGTCAGGGCGCGATGGGCCGAAGCCACGTACTGGCGATCACCGACAGCGCCTTCAAGATCATTGCCGTATCGCCGCAGTCGACGCACTGGGAGGGGCGATCGCTCGATGGCGTCGTGCAGGGCGGGCAGCCGCTGTTCATGTTCGGCGACCGCGCCGGGGTGATGGAGGTCAGCATCGGCGGACAGGACTGGTACGCGGCGGTGAGCCTGGCGAATGGCCGAAGGGGTGCCGCGGCAGCCTTTGTGCCGCAGGAGGCAGTTTTTGACACCTGGCGCAAGACGGTCTCGCTCAACGTCACGCTGTTTGTGCTGACGGCCGGCGTGCTGATCATCATCCTCTACGCCTATTTCGGCCAGGCGGCGCGCGCCCAGGCCGCCGACCGCATCTATCTCGAAGCCCACCAGCGCATCGACATGGCGCTGGTGCGCGGCCGCTGCGGCCTGTGGGACTGGGACATGGTGCGCGGCAAGATGTACTGGTCGCGCTCGATGTACGACATGCTGGGCTACGAGCCTTGCGACACGATGCTGTCGTTCGGCGAAGTCGACGAAATCATCCATCCCGAGGACGGCGATTTGTTTGAACTCGCCAACAGGATCGTCGGGCGCGAGATCGACCACATCGACCAGGTGTTCCGGATGCGTCATGCCGACGGGCAATGGGTCTGGATGCGGGCAAGAGCACAGGTTATCGACCCGGAAGCCCCGGAGATCCAGCTGATCGGCATCGCCGTCGACGTCACCGAGCAGCGGCACCTGGCGCTGCGCTCCGAAGCCGCGGACCTGCGCCTGAGGACAGCCATCGAAAACATCAACGAATCCTTCGTGCTGTGGGATTCGTCCGAGCGCCTGATCATGTGCAATTCCAAATACCAGCAGGATAACGGCCTGTCGGATCGCGACGTGATGCCGGGCGCCCCGCGCGCCGTGCTGGATGAACGCATGTTGGCGTTCGCCTCGGAGCGGCGGCTTGCCAATACCAACGGACCGCAGGGGGGCGTGACCTTCGAGCGCCAGCTTGCCGACGGCCGCTGGCTTCAGGTGAACGAATTGCGGACAAGGGACGGCGGCACCGTCTCGGTCGGCTCCGACATCACCCAGATCAAGCTGCACCAGGAGAAGCTGGTCGACAGCGAGCGCCGTTTGATGGCAACGATCCACGACCTCAGCCTTGCCCGTCGGGCGGAAGAAGAACGGGCCCGCGAACTCGTCGAGCTCAATCGCAAATACATGAAGGAAACCGAGCGGGCGGAAGCGGCGAACCGGGCCAAATCTGAATTCCTGGCCAATATGTCGCACGAGTTGCGCACGCCGCTCAACGCGATCATCGGCTTTTCGGAACTGATGGAACGGGGCCTGTTCGGGCCGCTGGGTTCGCCGCGCTACGAAGAGTATGCCACCGACATCAACGGCAGCGGCAAATATCTTCTCGGCGTCATCAACGATATCCTCGACATGTCGAAGATCGAGGCCGGCCAGTTCGCGCTGGATCAGGAACAAATCGATCTCTGCCCGCTGATCAGGGAAACGGTTCGCGTCGTTTCGCTGCAGGCGGCGGAAAAATCGATCACCGTCGAAACCCGCATCGCCGATTCGCTGACGCTGTTCGCCGACCGCAGGGCGATCAAGCAGATCCTCATCAATTTGTTATCGAATGCCGTGAAGTTCACCGGGCAAGGCGGCCACATCTCGGTCAGGGCCCGCAGCATTTCCAGCGCGCTGATCCTGACGATCGAGGACAATGGCTGCGGCATCCCGAAGGCGGCGCTGAGCAAGCTCGGGCGGCCGTTCGAACAGGTGCAAAACCAGTTCTCCAAGAGCCATGCCGGCTCCGGCCTCGGCCTCGCCATCTCGCGCTCGCTGGCCGAGCTTCAGGGTGGCGCGTTGAAGATCCGCTCGACCGAAAGCGTCGGCACGATCGTCTCGGTACGCATCCCGATCAAGAAAGCCACGCAGGCGGTCAAGGCCGCTGCCTGAAACGACAAAATAAGTCTCCGGCGGCTCGCGCCGCCGGAGAGGTTATTAATTCTCACTGCATGCCGTCATTGCCGTCGCCGCCCCATTGGTGGTGACGGCCGGGACCCTTCGGCAGTTCGTTCTTCTCGATCTTGCCGTCATTGTCGCGGTCGAGCATGGCGAACACCTTCTTCTGGCGGCTGGTGATGTCGTCGGCGGTCAGCGTGCCGTCGCCCTTGGTGTCGTAGCGGGCGATGATGCGCCTGGCCATCTGCTCGAAGCGTGCCTTCTCCAGCGCGTCGGCGAGCTGTGCCACGGTCAGCTTGCCGCCATTGTCGGCGACCATCTTCTTCAGCCGCGCGTTCATGGCGTCGGAAAACTGGTCGAAGGTGATGGTGCCGTCATTGTCCTTCATGACCTTACCGAGGCGCATCATCATGCCCTCGCGCGGCCCGGCGCCGGAGTGCTCGTCTGCATAGGCAGCGGTGCCGACGGCGCCGGCCAGGGCTGCGAAAACGAGTGCAAGTCTGGTCGTCTTTCTCATGGTCTTCTCCTGTTGCATCGTCACCCCCGATGCTAGAGCGGCAGATCTTCAATCCCCGCTCTATCTCCTTGTTTGAGCATCGGAAGCTCCCAAAGCAGGTCGCCACTTTTGGCTCCGATGCTCTCGCCCGTTCGGCCGATTGCCGTCACGGTTGTTTCGCACGAAGCAAAAGGTCAAAATCCTTTCTGACCTTCTGCGACGTCTCCTTGAGGTGCGCTTCAAGCACACCGAAATCCGGCAGGTCGGTGACCGCCAGAAGCAGATCCGAAAGCCCTGGCGGAACGTCGTCGCGTTCGAACGCGCCGGTAAGGCAAAGCCGTATTATCTGGGTCAGCGCCAGATAGAGCGAATAGGCATCCACCAGTTCCTGCCTGACCTGGGCGCTGGCGAAATCCGGCGCCAGGCGCGACAGGATGTCAGCCGTGCCGGTGGCCCTGCGGCCTGCCTCGATCTTTCCGGTAATCACCGCAACCTGGGCGATGAATTCGAGATCGATGAGGCCGCCCGGGATCAGCTTGATGTCCCAGGTATCGCGCGGCGGCTTCTCCTTGTCGACCATGGCGCGCATCTCGGATGCCTCGGCCATCACCTTGACTGGATCGCGCGGCAGAGCGAGCACTGCGGCAACTTCCCCTTCGACCTCGCGGCAGAGCTCGGCATCGCCGCCGATCGCGCGGGCTCGCGCCAGCGCCATGTGCTCCCATGTCCAGGCGTCCTGGCGCTGATACTTCTTGAAGGCGTCGACATGCGTGGCCACCGGCCCCTTGTTGCCGGACGGCCGCAGGCGAAGGTCGAGCTCATAGAGCACGCCCTCGGCCGTCGGCGCGGAAACGGCGGCGATCAGCCGCTGCGTCAGTCGGCTGTAGTAATGCGACGGGGCAAGCGGCTTGTCGCCGTCGGACTCCTCGGCATCGGCGTCGTGATCGTAGAGCAGGATGAGGTCGACGTCGGAACCTGCCGTCAGTTCGCGGCTGCCGAGCTTCCCCATGCCGAGCAGTGCGACCCTGCCGCCGGCAGTACGGCCATGACGCAGCACAAATTCCGCCGTCACCGTCTGCAATGCCGCCTCGATGGTCAGATCGGCGAGGTCGGAAAAAGCGCGGCCGGCGCGCGGCGGATCGATTGACCCGGCAAGCAGCCTTACGCCGATCAGGAACTTTTGCTCCGAAGCAAATATGCGCAGTCGGTCGAGCACATCCTCATAGGCCCTGTCGCCTTCGAGGAAGGCGGCAAGACGCGCCGACAGATAGGCGCGGTTGGGCAATTCGCTCAGCAGCGCCGGATCGAGCAGGCCGTCGAAGACATGTGGCCGGCGCGTGATGATGGCGGCCAGCCGCGGTGCCGCGCCCATGATCGTCGCCATCAGCTTCAGCAAAGCCGGGTTCGAATGCAGCAGCGAAAACAGCTGGATGCCGGCAGGCAGGCCGGCAAGGAATTCGTCGAAGCGGATCACTGCCTCGTCCGCCCGCCGCGTCTGGCCGAAGGCTTGCAGCAGCGCCGGCGTCAGTTCGGTCAGCCGCTCGCGCGCTTCCGCCGACCGGGTGACGCGATACCGGCCGAAGTGCCAGCCGCGGATAACCCGGCAGATGTCGCTCGGCCGCTGGAAGCCGAGCCGCTTCAGGGTCTGCAAGGTGTCGGGATCGTCGACGTCGCCGGTAAAGACCAGATTGCCGATGCCTGCCGAAAGCTCCGGCGCGGTTTCAAACAGCGCTGCATAGTGGCGCTCGACCTGGTGCAGCGCCGCGCGAAACGCTTCGGCAAAGCCTGCCGCATCGGCAAAGCCCAGCATGCGGGCGACGCGCTCCAGCCCCTCTTCGTCCTCCGGCAGGATGTGCGTCTGCTGGTCGGCAACCATCTGGATGGCGTGCTCGACGCGGCGCAGGAACCAGTATTGCCTGGTGAGCGCCTCGCGCGCATCCGCAGTGATCCAGCCACGCGCGGAGAGTTCGCCAAGCATCGGCACGGTCTCGCGGCCGCGCAGTTCGGGAAAGCGACCGCCGGCGATGAGCTGCTGGGTCTGGACGAAGAACTCGATCTCGCGGATGCCGCCGCGGCCGAGCTTGACGTTGTGGCCCTTGACCGCGACCTCGCCATGGCCCTTGTGGGCGTGGATCTGGCGCTTGATCGAATGGACGTCGGCGATCGCCGCATAGTCCATGTATTTGCGCCAGATATAGGGCTGCAGTTCCTTCAGGAACGCGGCGCCGGCGGCAAGATCGCCAGCCACCGGGCGCGCCTTGATCATGGCGGCGCGCTCCCAGTTCTGGCCGCGCGCCTCATAGTAGCGCAGCGCCGCCTCGACCGGGATCGCCAGCGGCGTCGAGCCGGGGTCGGGACGAAGCCTGAGATCGGTGCGGAAGACGTAACCGTGCTCGGTGCGGTCCTGGAGAATGCGGACCAGCCGGCGGGTCAGGCGCGAAAACAGCTCGGTGGCATCGAGCGGATCGACGACGGCAGGCGCATCGGGGTCGAAGAAGACGACGAGGTCGATGTCGGAGGAGAAGTTCAGCTCATGCGCACCGAGCTTGCCCATGCCGAGCAGGATCCAGCCCGAGCGTTGCGCCAGATTTTTCGGATCCGGCAAACTGAGCTTGCCTTGCTCATGCGCGTCGCGGAGCAGGAAATCGACGGCTGCACGCGTGCAGGCGTCGGCAAGATCGCTCAGTCGCCGCACCGTCAGCGAGGTCTCGGCCTCGCCGGCGAGATCGGCCAAGGCGATCAGGAAATGCGCCTCCGCCTTGCATCGGCGCAGCTCCATCATCAGGCTGCCTTCGGAGACGGCCTCTGCGCGCGCTGCCTTGTCGACCGCGGCGCAGATCGATGACAGCCGCGCCTCGATGGTCTCGTCGAAAAGCGCATCGACTATCCGCGGCCGGCGGCGCGCGGTATCGCGCAGGAACGGCGACAGGTCGAAAACGGCGGCGAGGAAATCCTGGACGACCCCCTTGCCGGCGAGAAATTTCGCCAGTCGCGGCAGTTCTTCCTGCCGCGCGGCGTCGGCGATCTCCGCCAATTCCTGCCTGGCGCGGCTTGCATCCAGCGGAACGAGCTTTACCGCCGGCTTCAAAAGCCAGTCCGTCTCGCGGCGTCGCGCTGCCATCCTCGCCACCATCAGCGATCCTCCCGCCCGGGAAAACTCATGACGACGGACAATCCGGGAATGCCGGGCAGAAGCTCAAGCCGTCCATTGTGGAACGTCATGATCGCCTTGGCGAGGCTCAAGCCAAGGCCGGAACCCGGCTGCGAGCGGCTCTTTTCCAGTCGCACGAAACGCTCGGTCACCCTGGCGCGGTCGACATCGTCGGGAATGCCCTGGCCGTTGTCGGAAACAGCAAGCCTGATCTCGCCATCGATACGCTCCAGCGTCACGCGAACCGTAGGCCTGGAGGTCGAGTCGGTCGAATATTTGATCGCGTTGTCGACGATATTGGACAGCGCCTGGCCGATCAGCTCGCGATTGCCGTTGACGGCGAAGGCACCCTGTACCGAGGTTTCGAGCGTCACACCCGCCTCTTCCGCCACAGGCTCGTAGAGTTCGACGACGTCGTGCACGGCAGCGGCCAGGTCGACCCTGGTGGTGCTTTCGGAGGAATAGCCGGCCTCCAGCCGTGAGATCATCAGGATGGCGTTGAAGGTCTTTATCAGCTGATCGGATTCGGCGATCGTTCCTTCCAGCGCCTGTCGGTAGTCGCTGGTGTTGTGCTTGCCGGAAAGCGTCGCTTCGGCGCGATTGCGCAGCCTGGTCAGCGGCGTTTTCAGGTCGTGGGCGATGTTGTCGGAGACCTGCTTCAGTCCCTCGTTCAGCGTGGCGATCCTGGCCAGCATGGAATTGAGGTTTTCCGACAGCCGGTCGAACTCGTCGCCGGCGCCGGTGACCGGCAGCCGGCCGGAAAGATCGCCGCCCATGATGCGGCGGCTCGCCTCCGACACACTGTCGATGCGCTTCAGCGCAGCGCGCCCGACGAAGAACCAGATCAGCAGCCCGCCGACGCCCATCATGCCGAGCGCCAGCATCAAGGCGCGGCGAATGACGGCGCGGAAGCGCTCCGGCTCGCCGAGGTCGCGGCCAACCAGCATGATCATCTGGTTGGGCAGGCGCAGCACCAGGGCGATGGCGTTGTGGCCTTTCTCGCCTTCGGCCTGGACCTCGTTCTGCGCGGGCTCGTTCGGGTCGGAGACCGGGTTGCGCTGCCGCTCGAGCTCGCCCTCGCCGAAGCGGCGGTAGGAGAACGGTTCGGTGGTCCAGCCCTCGGCCTCAATCACGCCCGGCTCCAGGCTCTGCACGTTGCCGGTCAGGATCTGGCCGTTGGCATCGGCGATCAGATAGAGATTGGCGCCGGGCTGGCGGGAGCGCTGCTCGACGACGCGGACCAGCACCGGCAGGCCGCCGCGCTGATAGGCGCGGGCAAGGCCGAGTACCTCGTCGTTGATCGTCTCCTGCGTCTGGGCAGTCAGCATGCGCGCCGAGAGCGAGGTCATGTACAAGACCAGCAGCACAGCGCACAGCGCAAAAAGCAGAAGATAAAGCGCTGAAAGCCGCGCTGCCGTCGTCCTCATGATGGCCGGCACGGAAAGGGCCATGGGGTTCTAGCCGCTTTTCAGCATATAGCCGGCGCCGCGAACCGTGTGCAGGATCGGCTTGTCGAAGCCCTTCTCAATCTTGCCGCGCAGCCGCGAGATATGAACGTCGATGACGTTGGTCTGCGGATCGAAATGGTAGTCCCAGACGTTCTCGAGCAGCATGGTGCGCGTCACTACCTGGCCGGCATGGCGCATCAAATATTCGAGCAGGCGGAACTCGCGCGGCTGCAGCGTTATCTCGCGCCCGGCGCGCCGCACCGAATGCGACAGCCGGTCGAGTTCGAGATCACCGACCCGGTAGACGGTTTCTGCCTCCCTGGCGCTGGCGCGGCGGTTCAGCACCTCGACGCGGGCGAGCAGTTCGGAAAAGGCGTAGGGCTTGGTCAGATAGTCGTCGCCGCCGGCACGCAGACCGGTGACCCGGTCGTCGACTTCGCCGAGCGCCGACAGGATCAGCACGGGCGTCGTATTGCCTCTGGACCTGAGCCCGGCAATGACGGACAGGCCGTCGCGGCGCGGCATCATGCGGTCGACGACCATGACGTCATAGTCGCCGGAATCAGCGAGTGCGAAGCCGGTTTCGCCGTCTCCGGCGACATGGGCGGTATGGCCGGCCTCGGCGAACGCCTTCTGCAGGTAGTCGGCCGCCTCGCGATCGTCTTCTATGACGAGAATCTTCATAGAACCGTTATACGCGATTTCGCTGGAAGATTGAGTGGCCGGCATATGCATCGTGGCCGTCTCCATGGCGTATCGCGAACAAAGTGATTCAGGGATACGCGGTAAGTCTTTGTTTTAGCATGTCGTAGCCTAAAACCGCTTCACGCTTTGACCGACACGTTCGAGCGGCAGCGGGCGATCGGAAGCCCGCTGCCGCTGGGGCGGAACACGATGACTGACTAACGTATTCAGGCCCCGTGCTTTCCCGTGCGGCGGCTCGGGGGTGTGAAAACCGCCGCACCGGAAAAGTCGAACCGGTCGTCAGCCCTTGGCGACAGGCAGCGCGACGAAGCGGTTGCTGTCGTCGCGGGTGATCTGCATCAGCACCGCCTTGCGTCCGGACTTCACCGCGTCGGCCATCGCCTTGTCGATGTCGCCGGTGCCGGTCACTTCCGTCGAATTGACGGAGGTGATGACGTCACCGGGCTGGATGCCGCGATCGGCGGCATCGCTGTCGGGGTCGACATCGGTCACCACAAGACCCTTGCCGTTGTCGGACTTGGTGACGGTCAGGCCGAGATCGGCCAGCGTATCGGTCTTCGGCGCGGGTGCAGGCTGCTGGTCGGCCGAGGCCTGCTTGTCGCTCGACGGCAGCTTGCCGAGATCGACCTTGACCGCCTCGCTCTTGCCGTTGCGCCACACCGTGACATCGACCGATTTGCCGGGCGGGTAAGCGCCGATCAGACGGGCGAGTTCCTTCGGCGAAGCAACGTCCTTGCCGTCCACCTGAGTGATCACGTCACCTGCGGTGATGCCGGCCTTCTTGCCGGGACTGTTGTCCTGCGCGCTGGCAACGAGCGCGCCCTTGCCGGACCCAAGGCCAAGCGACTCGGCGATTTCGGGCGTGACCGGCTGGATTTCGACGCCGAGCCAGCCGCGCTGGACTGTGCCGTTTTTCATCAGATCCTGCACGACCTGCTTGGCGGTCGAAGCGGGAATGTCGAAGGCAATGCCGACGCTACCGCCCGACGGCGAGAAGATCGCGGTGTTGATGCCGACGACCTGGCCGTTGAGGTTGAAGGTCGGGCCGCCCGAATTGCCGCGGTTCACCGAGGCGTCGATCTGGATGAAGTCGTCATAGGGGCCGGCGCCGATATCGCGGCCGCGGGCCGAAACGATGCCTGCGGTAACCGTGCCGCCGAGGCCGAACGGATTGCCGACAGCCACCACCCAGTCGCCGACGCGAACCTTGGAATCATCGGCGAAGTCAACATAGGTGAACTTGTTGCCGTCATCGACCTTGAGCACGGCAAGGTCGGTGCGCGGATCGGTGCCGATCAGCTTGGCGTCAAGCTCCTTGCCGTCATTGGTCACCACGGTGAAGGCGGTGCCTTCCTCGACGACATGGTTGTTGGTGACGAGATAGCCGTCATCGGAGATGAAGAAGCCCGACCCTTGCGCCACCGGCCGCGGCTGGTCGTTGTTGCGGTCACGGTGTCCAAAACGGCGCATTCCGTTCGGACCCTGGTCGCCGCCTTGGTCGCCAAAGCCGCGGAACTCGCGGAAGAACCGGCGCAGCTGCGGATTGTCGGGAAGATTGCCTAGGCCGTCCTCGTCGTCCATCTGGCCGGAACCGTCATCGGCCGTCGACTGGATCTTGGCCTTGACGCGCACGCTGACGACCGCCGGCGAAACGCGCTCGACCACATCGGCGAAGCTCGGGACCTGCGGTGCCTCGACACGCACGGCGTCGGCCAGAACCGGGGCTGTCCCGGTAGCAACAGCACCAAAGCCGATCGCGCCGGCAATGGCCAGGGATGCGGCTGCGGCCAGCAGGCGTTTGCGGGTGCGAAGATATGAATTGGGGGCAACATTCATGGTTCTCGTATCCTCTTTTCAAGGGACGCCCCTTGATTGGCATCCTCGACAAAGGAAATAGAGAACCGCACATTACGGCGCCATTTCCGGTACATGAAACTTTCGTAATGTTAGGATCAATCGCGGCGGAGTATCGCGTCCAGCGCCGCCTTCTCGTCCGCGGTCAGGGCATTGGTCGCCGTCGAGCGGCGCGAGCGGGCGGCCAGCAGGATGAACGTCCCGCCAACGAGCAGCAGAAGAACTGGCGCCCCCCAGAGCAAGGCGTTGCGCAGATTGAAGCGTGGCTTCAGCAGCACGAATTCGCCGTAGCGCGAAACGACATAGTCCATCACCTGCCGGTCGGTATCGCCGGCGACCAGGCGCTGGCGCACAAGGATGCGCAGGTCACGGGCAAGGTCGGCATCGGACTCGTCGATCGACTGATTCTGGCAGACCATGCAGCGCAAGCCTTCCGACAAAGCGCGCGCCCTCGCCTCGAGCGCCGGGTCGGCGAGCACCTCGTCGGGCTTGACCGCCTGCGCGGCGCCGGCGAACAACAGCGCCAGCAAGAGGACCAGCGAGGCCAGCGTGACCCTTTGGCTCATGGCGGGCTCGCCGATGGCACGGCGCCCGCCGGCTTGCGGGACGACGGCGCGCCGACACGCAGGCGGCGGTCGAGCAGCGACATCGCCGCACCCGCCATCATCACCAGGCCGCCACCCCAGATCAGCGTCACCAGCGGCTTCCACCACAGACGAACGACTACAGAGCCGTCGCTGGCCTCGTCGCCAAGCGAGAGATAGAGCTGGCTGAAGCCGATCGTGCTGATGCCGGATTCGGTCGTTGTCATCTGGCGCACCGGGTATGAGCGCTTGGCTGAGGTGATCTCGCCAGCGATGCTGCCGTCAGCGCCAAGCAGGGCGAAGCGGCCGCGATCCTCGCTGTAGTTAGGCCCCTGGGCCGGGTAGAGCCCCTCGAAGCGCAGGGTGTGGCCGGACAGTTCGACTGTATCGCCGGCATGCATCGACAGGATTTTTTCGGTGCCGAAGCAAAGCGTGCCGACAATGCCGAGCGTCGTCAGGCCGAGGCCGAGATGCGCAAGCGCTGTGCCGAAGACCGAGCGCGGCAGGCCGGCGAAGCGCCTGAGCACGGTGGCGGGCGCGACGGTGCCGAAGCCGGATTTGACGGCGAGATCGGTGAACGCGCCGCAGATCAGCCAGAAGGCAAGGCCGACACCGAGTGCCGCCAACACCGAAGCGCCATCGATGAACAGGGCGGTCACCAGCACGGCGAGCAGCGCCGCCGCGAAAGCCGCCATCAGGCGTTGGGCGACCGCGAAAATGTCGCCGCGCTTCCAGGCGAGCAGTGGCCCGAACGGCACGACGACCAGCAGCGGCACCATCAGCGGGCCGAATGTCAGGTTGAAGAACGGCGCGCCGACAGAAATCTTGTCGGCCGAAAGCGCTTCGACTACGAGCGGGTAGAGCGTGCCGACCAGCACGGTGGCGGTGGCGGTGGTCAGGAACAGATTGTTGAGGACCAGCGCGCCTTCGCGCGAGATCGGGTGAAACAGGCCGCCGGCCGTCAGCCGGGAGGCGCGCAAGGCAAACAGCGCCAGCGAGCCGCCAATGAACAGCGTCAGGATGCAGAGGATGAAAACGCCGCGCGTCGGATCGGTGGCGAAGGCGTGGACTGAGGTCAGCACGCCGGAGCGCACCAGGAAGGTGCCGAGCAGCGACAGCGAGAAGGTCAGGATCGCCAGCAGCAGCGTCCAGATCTTCAGCGCCGAGCGCTTTTCCATGACAATCGCCGAATGCAGCAGCGCCGTGCCCGCCAGCCACGGCATGAAGGACGCGTTCTCGACCGGATCCCAGAACCAGAAGCCGCCCCAGCCGAGCTCGTAGTAGGCCCAGTAGGAGCCCATGGCGATGCCGCCGGTGAGGAACATCCAGGCGACCAGCGTCCACGGCCGCACCCAGCGCGCCCACGATGCGTCGATGCGGCCCTCGATGAGGGCGGCGACCGAGAAGGAAAAGCATATCGAAAAGCCGACATAGCCGAGATAGAGCAGCGGCGGATGGATGGCGAGGCCGAGATCCTGCAGGATCGGATTGAGATCGCGGCCCTCGATGGGCGCCGGATTGAGCCTGACGAACGGGTTCGACGTCGTCAGGATGAACAGCAAGAAAGTAGCGCCGATCGCTCCCTGCACCGCAAGCACATTGGCCCGGAGCGTCGCCGGAAGATTGCCGCCGAAGACGGCGACAAGCGCGCCGAAGAAGGTCAGGATCAGCACCCAGAGCAGCATCGAACCTTCGTGATTGCCCCAAGTGCCGGTGATCTTGTAGATCAGCGGCTGCAGCGAATGCGAGTTCTCCCAGACGCTCTCCACCGAAAAGTCGGAGCCTGCATACGCGGTCGCCAGCGCCACGAAGGACAGCGCTGTCAAGGCAAAGCCGGTCAGCGCGGCGGGTGCGCCGACGGCCATCATCTTGTGGTTGCCGGTGCGCGCACCGAACAGCGGCACCACCGTCTGCACCAGGGCCAGCGCAAACGCCAGGACCAGGGCGAAATGTCCGGTTTCAACCATTATCGCCGCGCTCGCCAGGTTTTGCCGCAGGTTCTTGCCGCAAAACCGTGGAACACTTTTGCGGAACCTCTCTAGTCACTCTTGCTCTCCTGCCAGACGCCCTTGGCCTTGAGGCCGTCCGCCACTTCCTTGGGCATATAGGTCTCATCATGCTTGGCGAGCACGCTGTCGGCGACAAAGATTCCGTCAGGGCCGAACGAGCCTTCGGTGATCACGCCCTGCCCTTCCCGGAAAAGGTCGGGAAGAATGCCGGTATAGGTAACCTTGACGTCCTTCTGGTTGTCGGTCACCGAAAAGGCGACGGTGGCGCCCTGGCTACGCTCTACTGTGCCTTTTTCGACGAGGCCGCCGAGCCTGATACGCTGGCCCGGCTGAAGGCTGGCGGTGGCCAGATCGGCCGGCATGTAGAAGTAGGAGGCCTTCTGGCCGAGCGCATAGAAGGTCAGCCCGGTGGCAACCCCGAGGAAGGCCAGCCCCGCAGCGATCACCGACAGTCGTTTCTGCTTGCGCGTCATCGTCTACTCCGTCGCCGTCACGCCGAGCGAGGCGGCAAAGGCGGTGAATTTCCTGGCCTGGTCGCTGTCCGCGCCAAAGACGGCGATACCGCGATTGAGTGCGTCACGCGCCTGATCTGTCTTGCCCAGCACGGCATAGGAACGAACGAGCTGCATCCACCCTTCCTCGTCGCGCGGATTTTGCCGAAGCTTTTCGTCGAGGCCGGCAACCATGGTGCTGATCATGGCTTGCCGGTCCTGCGGCGACATCGAGGAGGCAGCATCGATATCGTCGGCGCTCGGCCCTTTCGCGGGCGCCTCCGAAGCGACGTTGCGGGCGGCGGATTCAGCGAGCGCCTGCTCGACGGCACCGCGCCACGGCGAGCCCTGCGGCAAGGCGGCAAGCATCTTTTGCCAAGCCGCCGTCGCTTCAGCTGTGCGGCCTTCCTGCGCCAAGCCCATGGCGAGATAGAACGAGGCCTTCGGGTTTGCCGGATCGAGCTTCAGCGCCGCCTCGAAAGCAGCCTGGGCGTCGGCTGAAACGATGCCGCCGGCCGCATTGGCGATCGCCTCGCCGAGGCCGGCTTGACGGGCGGCACTGTCGCCGTCAAGGCGAATGGCATTGCGGTAGGCGGTTACCGCATCGGCGTATCGCTGCATGCGCAGATAGACCGGCGCCAGCACGTCCCAGCCGCGGCCATCGGACGGGTTGGCCGCAAGGTGCGCTTCGGCGCGTGCCACCAGCTCGTCCACCGAGCTGTCGGCGGGGTTCTTGGCCAGGCGTTCGCTGAGCGGCTGCGACGGCAGGTCGGGTGAGCCGAGCTGGCCGTAAAGGCCCCAGCTGACCAGCGGAACCACCAGCACGGCAGCGGTCGCCACCAGCCTTGTCGACCGCTGTGTCGCCGTCGTGCCGGCCGGGCCGGCATTGCTCAGGCGAAGGATGCGGCGGGCGATCTCGGCGCGCGCCTCTTCGGCCTCCATTGGCCGGATCAGGCCACGCGCCACGTCGCGGTCAAGCTCGGCCAATTGGTCGCGATAGACTTCAAGGTCGTGATCGCCGGCAGCGGACGTGTTCTTTGTTTCGCCCGCCAACGGCAGCAGCACCGCCAGGCTTGCGCCCAGCGTCAGGATTGCGGCTATGACCCAGAACAGCATGGCTCTTCCAATAGAACGAGACCCTTGCCCTGCCAACACAAGCGTGCTGCGACGCTTTGGCGGGACCGCTCCGATCGATAGTGCCGGACCGGGATCGGTGTATCAACGGCCGGCGAGCTACGTCAGCGGGGTCCAGCTGCCGTCGGCATTGCGACAGGCGGTTCCGCGCGCGGTGGCGCCGGCAGCGCCGGTAAACACCGTATGGGTGTATTGCCGGCAGTCCTGCGAGCCGACGCGATAGGGCTGGGCGGCGACAACTTCGCCGCGATGGGCCGAACTGTCGCTCTTCCACGCCACCTTCTGGCCGCTCGCCGTATATTCAAGCGCCTTGTATTCCGCCTCGAGCGCGCTGCGCTTCTCGGTCTCGCTCAAGCCGGTGCCGATCGAGCCACCGACGAGGCCGCCGCCCATGGCGGCGATGATCGTCGTCGCGACCTTGGCGCCACTGGGAGGCGTGGCGGCCGGTGTCACCGTAACGGCTGGGCCCTTGCCGAGCGTCGTACAGCCGGAGACGGCGAGCAGGGCGGAAACGAGCGCGACGCGAATCCTCATGCCAATACCGGCTTTCTTGAGCTGGACCGCCGCGCTGTCAGCAGGCTGGCGCGGCCATAATGTCGATGTTTATCGGAAATTTGGCCGCAGCCAGCCGCCCGGAAAAGCATTACTGAAGGCTCCGCAATCGAACCACCGCCTTCAATCCACCCATGACGGATCGTTCCAGCGCCAGAACGCCTCCATACTCGTTGATAAGGTCGGCGACAATGGCAAGTCCGAGCCCGCTGCCGGGTTTTGTCTCGTCGAGACGCCGTCCGCGCTGCAATGCCTCGCGCGCCTTGTCTTCGGGAATGCCGGGGCCGTCATCCTCGATGGCTATCTCGAACAGATTGGCCGCCCCTTCCCTGCCGGCGATGGGCTTGACGGAAACGGCGACCGCGCTCCTTGCCCATTTCATCGCATTGTCGAGCAGATTGCCGAGCAGCTCCTCAAGGTCCTCACGTTCGCCGGCAAAGACGATGTCGGTGGCCGGCAGCGAGAGCGAGAGCGCGGTCCGCGGGTTGAGCTTCTGCAGCACGCGCACCATGCGCTGGACCAGCGGCGCCACCGGCGTGCGGTAAACGACGCTGTCGCGCTGCGCGGCAACGCGGGCACGTTGCAGATAGTGGTCGACCTGCTTCTGCATGGAAGCGGCCTGCTCGGCGATGAGCTGGCCCTTGGCGCCACCCAGCGCCCGCCCCTCGTTGAGCAGCACGGCCAGCGGCGTCTTCAGCGAGTGCGCGAGGTTGCCGACCTGCGTGCGCGACCGCTCGACGATACGCCTGTTGTTCTCGATCAGCGCATTCGTCTCGTTGGCGAGCGGCTCGATCTCGGCCGGGAAGCGGCCGTCGAGCCGTTGCGCAGTTCCTTCGCGCACCATGGCAAGGGCATTCCTGACCCGGCGCAGCGGCTGCAGGCCGAGCAGGATGGCGATTGCATTGATGGCGATCATGCCGACGCCGAACAGCGACAGATAGGTCAAAAGGCGCCGCTGGAAGGTGGCGATTTCCTGCTCGAGCTCGGTCTGGTTGCCCATGACACGGAAGCGCGCGGCGCGGTTTTTCGCATCGAGGACGAACTCGCTCTCGAACACCTCCAGTTGCTCGCCTTCGATGCCGTCCGCCGAATAACTGCGCTGGAAGCTGGCATTGAATGGCACCTCGGCAACGCTTGGCGACGGGATCGCCTTGGTCATCGACGACGAATGGAGATCGCCGTGCACGCCTTCCGAGGCGGGCTCGACCGACCAGTACCAGCCGGAATTCGGCTCCGAGAATCTCAAATCGCCAAGGTCGGGAGCGCCGGTCAATTGGCCGCTTTCGGAAACGCCGACCGAGCCGATCAGGTTGAACAGATGCGCCGAGAGCAGGCTGTCGAAACCGCGCTCGCTGGCCTGGCGATAGAGCGTGGTGATCAAGGTGAAGATGACGACCAGAGTGAGGATCGCCCAGACCGTGGAAAAGGCGATGACGCGAAACGCCAGCGAACGCGGCCATGACCGCAGCGACGGCGTGTTCGAGACGGCGGGTTTTGTAGGCAGCGGTTCCGCGTTACGCCTCCGGCTTACGCATGCGGTAGCCCATGCCGCGAACGGTTTCGATCATGTCGATGCCCATCTTCTTGCGAAGCCGTCCGACGAAGACCTCGATCGTATTGGAATCGCGGTCGAAATCCTGATCGTAGAGATGCTCGACCAGTTCGGTCCGGGACACGACCTCGCCCATATGGTGCATCAAATAGGCAAGCAGGCGGAATTCATGCGATGTCAGCTTCAGCGGTACACCATCGACGTCGGCCTTGGAGGCCTTGGTGTCGAGGCGCAGCGGTCCGCAGGTCAGCTCCGACGAGGCATGCCCGGCGGCACGCCGGATCAAGGCCCGCACCCTGGCCAGGATTTCCTCGATGTGGAAAGGTTTGGTGACGTAGTCGTCGGCGCCTGCGTCGATACCGGCAACCTTGTCGCTCCAGCGGTCGCGTGCCGTCAGGATCAGCACCGGCATCTTGCGGCCGCCACGCCGCCAGCGCTCGACCACGCTGATGCCGTCCATCTGCGGCAGGCCGATGTCGAGCACGACGGCATCGTAGGGCTCGGTGTCGCCGAGAAAGTGCCCTTCCTCGCCGTCGAAAGCGCGGTCGACGACATAGCCGGCATCGACCAGCGCGTCGCCGATCTGACGGTTGAGATCCTTGTCATCTTCGACGACGAGTACGCGCATGCGGGAGGCCTGTTGAAGCTGTTCAGATATAGGCCGATTCCGGCAGACTGGGAAACGGCACGGTTCAGTTCAGCGGAACGACGATCTCCGAGCGACGCGGACGCTGCCCTTCTTTGCCCGGAACGAGCACGACGATGACGCAGACCGGCTGGCCGCCGCGTGTCGACTGCGAGGCCTTGGCCAAGGTCCCGCCATTCTGCTCGGCCACCTGCTGGCCGATCGCATAGCAGTCGGAGGCGGCGAGGACGACCGGTTGGGGCTGCTCGGGCACGACAACGGGGATCGCCATCGCCTGCGACGCAAGCAGACCGGCGGCTGAGAGCGCCAGTGCCGCGGTCCGGAAGTGGGAGCAAAGGATGTTCATGGTCAGCGTTCTAACGCGCTGGTGCTGAACGTGATATGAACGGTGAACGCTCGAATGCATGCCCGCCACACCCCTGAAGCGCGAGATTACCGGATTGCCATCTCGCCGCCCGTCTCGCGAAATCGCCAAAGTTTAACCTAGCCCTCCGATCCTTCGCCGACAACCGGCATCATTTGGCGGAGAAGGCATTGCTTCAGGTGTGCGCCGACTTCGACAATCGATCCGAGACAATCGATCCGGCAACCGAAGGCAGGTTCAGGCGAACCGACCTGAAACAAAAAAACCCGCTCGGCGGCGGGTTGTTGGCGCCAATCAGCACCATAGTGAAATTAGTAGCATAGCTGCCGGCACAAAGCAAGAACAAAATTGCCCGATTCTTACGGAAAGTGCCCGGCGGTCAGCCCTCATCCTCGATCATGGCGCGGAAACGCAGCAGCCCGTGATGGGCCGAAAGGTCCTCGTCGTAGCGGGCTTCGGCGAATTCGAGCTTGAGATAGGCGCGGCGATGTTCGCCAAGCGAGAGTGCCGCATCTCGCAAGCGGGCGCTGACCAGGTCCATGATGTCGAGCGTTTCCTTGCTGGCCTCGGACTTCGACCAGACATGCAGCGTCAGCAACTGCTCGGCGTTGTTCTCCGTGCCCGTAGCCCAGTCGTAAACGCTGGTGCGGCCGAAGGTCATGTGGGGAAACGCAACATTTTCCGGCGCACGGTCGAACAATCTTGCGTCGCCCAGTGCCGCCGATAAATCGGGATCGCCATTCACTGCCTCGAATATGGCCTTCTGCAATTCGACGGGTGGCGCGGTCATTGTCTTTCCCCTCGCCCGTCGCGTCGACCTCCCTGCTGCGTAGCTGCGTTGCATGGCGGCATCCCGGCAAAGCGCGAATCAGCGCGTCTCATACGGATTATGAACCTTCATGATCTCGGGAATAAGCCCTGCTACTGGAACCCGCGACGCCGCGGCCTTTCGCGTCACGGACGCCCTTGAGGGTGACGCGAATTCATTTGGCGTGCAGAGCGTTCGAAGAACGATGCTATGAAGATGTCTGGTTTCCAAACATTCGAGGTCGTTTTCGTGCGCGAGCCATCGCTGCTGCCTGTTTTCGGAAAGCTTGGGGTCAGGGCGCGGCCGGTCGCGATTGCGGCGCCGACCATGTCGATGACCATCAAGAATTTGGTCAATCGCACTCGGGAGCTGCTCTCGGCGCATGGTAGCCTGGCCCTGAAGCTGTTCGTCGTTTTGTGGACGGTGCTTGTCGTGGCGGCAATATTCTTCGTCGCCCAAGCCTGACCGAGCGACATTCATCGATCGGGCGGAAACTAAAGGATGCCAAGATGGCAAACCGCTACGCGCTGCGTATGGAACGTCCTCACAGCTGGACCGTCTTCGACGTCTTCACCGGCCAGCCTGTCGAGCTCAAGCAGCAATCCATGGTCGGCATGAACACGTGCGATGCGGACGCGATGGTCGATCGGCTGAACAGTCGTGACATCGCGGCGGATGCAGGCGGACCGGAAGCCCCGAGAAAGCGTCTTGTGGACGGATCGCGACGGATCTAGCGAAAATCGGCCGCAGTCAGCACATATATGCTCCTGCGGGTGCGGGCATAGGCATTCCTGGCGACATCGTGGATCGAGCTGGAAGCCGTGTCGAAGGCCGCCAGATAGGTAGCTTCCGAGGCCGCCGTTCCCGGCTGCACTTTGGAGATGGCATCGGTTGCGACAGAGAAGGAAATCTGGAACATGCCGTCATGGCCGACGAAGCGGATGCGTTTGCTTGCCTCGTCGTAGCTGCGGCTGGGATTGGGAAATGTCAGGCTCATGATTTGGCCTCCGTCGATGCGGATACGGCCTGCTTGACTGTCCGCGCCGCCCGCTTCTTCTTTGGGGCGACCGGATTCAGAGCTGCCGCCGCGCGATCCGCCTCTTCCTTGGCCAGTCGCAATTCCCTCAGTCTTGCCGTTTTGATCGCCCTGGCCTTGGCCTCCGAGAGATATTCGGCAGTTGCCTTGTTCCGCTCCGCCGTTTTCTTTTGATTTTCCATGAAGCGAGCCTGAGCTTTTTCCATGATGTTCTGATTGCCTTCGGCCATCGGTAAAATCTCCCTTGCAGCGAAAGTCGTGAGTGTGAACTTCACCATAAAATAGGTGTTCAAAGACAGAAATTCAATTTCATTAATATTCGGCAATGCCCGAACACCAAGGGATAGCCAGGCAAAATAATTCATTCAATATTTGACATACCCCATGAATATTTTTTGGCACTCCTATCAATCGAGTGCCAAGGCGCCTATAGAGAGGGGCGGCCGCCTAAGCCGGCCCCAGAAAGAGTCCCCATGAAATTCCGGCCACTCCACGATCGCGTCGTCATTCGGCGCGCCGAAAGCGACACCAAATCCAAGGGCGGCATCATCATCCCCGACAATGCCAAGGAAAAACCGCAGGAAGGCGAAGTGATCGCCGTCGGGCCGGGCGCGCGGGACGAAAGCGGCGCGCTGATGGCGCTCGACGTCAAGGCCGGCGACCTCATCCTGTTCGGCAAATGGTCCGGCACCGAGGTCAAGATAGACGGCGAGGACCTTGTGATCATGAAGGAGGCCGACATCATGGGCATCATCGAGAAGAGCGAGATGGGCATCATCGACAAAACCGTGGCTGCCAAGAAGGCCGCCTGACTGGAATGCCGCGCGCCCTGCCGGGCGCGCAAAGGATGCTCCAAGCTTTGATTCAGGCGCGCTGCAAGCGTCTTGCCACAACCAACCGAACTGGAAAAAATCATGTCTGCCAAAGAAATCAAATTTTCCACCGACGCGCGTGACCGCATGCTGCGCGGTGTCGAAATCCTCAACAACGCCGTCAAGGTGACGCTCGGCCCTAAGGGCCGCAACGTCATCATCGACAAGGCCTATGGCGCGCCGCGCATCACCAAGGACGGGGTGACTGTGGCCAAGGAAATCGAACTTTCCGACAAGTTCGAGAACATGGGCGCACAGATGGTGCGCGAAGTGGCCTCGAAGACCAACGACCTCGCCGGCGACGGCACCACCACCGCCACGGTGCTTGCCGCTTCCATCCTGCGCGAGGGCGCCAAATTCGTTGCCGCCGGCATGAACCCGATGGACCTCAAGCGCGGCATCGACCTTGCCGTCACCGCCGTCGTCAAGGAAATCCAGGCTCGAGCCAAGAAGGTCAAGTCCTCAGGCGAGATCGCGCAGGTCGGCACCATTGCCGCCAATGGCGACACCAGCGTCGGTGCCATGATCGCCAAGGCGATGGACAAGGTCGGCAATGACGGCGTCATCACCGTTGAGGAGGCCAAGACCGCCGAAACCGAACTCGACGTCGTCGAAGGCATGCAGTTCGACCGCGGCTATCTCTCGCCCTATTTCGTCACCAATGCCGAGAAGATGCGCGCCGAGCTGGAAGACCCTTACGTGCTCATCCACGAAAAGAAGCTCGGCAATCTGCAGGCGCTGCTGCCCATCCTCGAAGCCGTGGTGCAAAGCGGCAGGCCGCTGTTGATCATCTCCGAGGACGTCGAGGGCGAAGCGCTGGCGACGCTGGTCGTCAACAAGCTGCGCGGCGGCCTCAAGGTCGCGGCCGTCAAGGCGCCTGGCTTCGGTGACCGCCGCAAGGCGATGCTGGAAGACATCGCCGTGCTCACCGCCGGACAGATGATTTCCGAGGATCTCGGCATCAAGCTGGAGAACATCACCATAGACATGCTCGGCCGCGCCAAGCGCGTGCTGATCGAGAAGGACACCACCACGATCATCGACGGCGCCGGCGAGAAGGCCACCATCCAGGCGCGCGTCCAGCAGATCAAGGGGCAGATCGAGGAAACCACTTCCGACTACGACAAGGAGAAGCTGCAGGAACGTCTCGCCAAGCTGGCGGGCGGCGTTGCCGTCATCCGCGTCGGCGGCGCCACCGAATCCGAGGTCAAGGAAAAGAAGGACCGCATCGACGATGCGCTGAACGCCACCCGCGCGGCCGTCGAGGAAGGCATCGTTCCCGGCGGCGGCGTCGCGTTGCTGCGCGCCAAGGCTGTGCTGAACGGGCTGACCGGAGCCAATGCCGATGTAACGGCGGGCATTTCGATCGTGTCGAGAGCGCTCGAAGCGCCGATCCGGCAGATCGCCGAGAATTCCGGCGTCGAAGGTTCGATTGTCGTCGGCAAACTCGCCGACAGCAAGGACCACAATCAGGGCTTCGATGCCCAGAACGAGGTCTATGTCGACATGATCAAGGCCGGCATCGTCGACCCCGCGAAGGTGGTGCGGACGGCGCTGCAGGACGCGGGCTCGATTGCGGCGCTACTGATCACTGCTGAGGCCATGATCACAGACGTTTCAGCCAAGGAAGCCGCTGCTTCGCCCGGCGGCATGGGCTATTGACCAGCCGCTGCCGGAAACAAGCCTGAAAGACAGCCGCCGGGGGATATTCCCCGGCGCGCGCCATCGGCAAGGAGATCGATCCATGATCGCATTCGTCCCGAAGCCAAATGCAGCCACGAAGACCAAAGTGGCAGAGGAAAGCCGCTTCGATCGCATTCGCAGGCTTGCCGACAAGCACAGGAAAGCCGACGCCGGCACGATAGGCCGCGACCCGAAAAAGATCGCGGACAAGCGTCCCATGTGACGATTGCCAATCCTCGGCACCCCGCGCAAGCGCGGCACCAGACCCTTATCGCGTCTCGTCGCTGATCAGCGCCAGCTGAATGCGATTCTTGCCCGAACGCACAAGCGCCGTCAGTGCCTGCATGGTGCGGTCAAGCTTATCTCCGAGCGGCGGCAACTGGGGCCGCTACTTGGCGGCGTCATCGTACCGTTGGTTCTGCGCCATGAGGTGGCGGACCACGAGGTGAAGGAAAGCCTGATCGTTCAATCCAGGCTCGACTGGACCATCGTGGAGCCGCCCAGGTTGAGCCGCCCAAGTTGAGCAATGGAGCGGCAACGGGTGAATTCCGCACGGCAAACGGCATCCGGTCGGCGTCGCTGCTGCCGACGCTGGCGCGTGCCGACCTTCATGCTAGCCCAACTCGACGGCACCACCTACTCGCGCAGGGCAGCCAACATCCTGCGCTGACGCCTCGCGGGAGTCGTCTTCCCCTCGACGAACCGCCCGCTATATCTTCATCGCCCTTACCTTCATCGCCCTTGTCGGCAGCACCAAAATGGACGAATAGTCTTGCAAGGCGCGCCGCCCTGAAATTGCCGGCATGCGGTTTCTCAGGTGGCGGCATCGCCGCAGCCGGATCCTGGAATGGCCAGTCCTTTGGAACCACGCAAGAGAAGAGGTCCGATCGCGGCAAGGCTGCTGGCGGTGGATGCGTGGATCGATTCCTCGGTCTACGAAATCGGCTTCAGGGCGCGTCAGTTCTGGGAAGCGGCGACCATCTTCTCGCGGCGTTTCCGCGTCGGCGGCTGGCGCCGCGGCATGATCGAACTGTTGAGTGAAGGGTTTACGCTCGGTGCCGGCGGCATCGTCGTGCTTTTGGCGCTGGCCTTGCCGGCCTTTCAGATAACCGCCGGCGACTGGCGCACGCAGGGCGATTTCGCCGTCACCTTCCTCGACCGCTACGGCAACGAGATCGGCCAGCGCGGCATCATCCAGCGCGATTCGGTGCCGGTCGACGAGATGCCCGACCATGTCATCAAGGCGGTGCTGGCCACCGAGGACCGGCGCTTCTTCGACCATTACGGCATCGACGTGCTTGGCCTGTCGCGGGCCATATTCGAGAACGTGCGGGCGAATTCCGTCGTCCAGGGCGGCTCGAGCATCACCCAGCAGCTGGCCAAGAACCTGTTCTTGACCAATGAGCGGACATTCGAGCGCAAGATCAAGGAAGCCTTCCTGTCGCTATGGCTCGAAGCCAATCTGTCGAAGAAGGAAATCCTGCAGCTTTACCTCGACCGCGCCTATATGGGCGGCGGCACCTTCGGCATCGAGGCGGCGGCAGATTTCTATTTCGGCAAGAGCGTCAAGGACCTGAACCTTGCCGAGGCGGCGATGCTGGCCGGCCTGTTCAAGGCACCGACCAAATATGCGCCGCACATAAACCTGCCCGCCGCCCGGGCGCGCGCCAATGTCGTGCTGTCCAACCTGGTCGATTCCGGCTTCATGACCGAAGGCCAGGTGCTGCAGGCAAGATTACACCCGGCCGAAATCGTTGATCGCGGCGAGCAGAAAAGCCCCGACTACTATCTCGATTGGGCCTTCGAAGAGGTCAAGAAGATCGCCGCCAAAGGCGGCCCGCACTCGCTTGTCGCCCACACCACCTTCGACGCCAACATCCAGAAGGCGGCCGAAGAATCGATGGAGTTCCACCTCCGCCAGTTCGGCAAGGAATACAACGTCACCGAGGGCGCCATCGTCGTCATCGAGACCAACGGCGCGGTCCGGGCGATCGTCGGCGGCCGCGACTACGGCGCCAGCCAGTTCAACCGCGCCACCAAGGCACTTCGCCAGACCGGCTCCTCGTTCAAGCCCTATGTCTATGCGACGGCGATGGAGCATGGCTTCACGCCGGATTCGGTGGTTTCCGGCGGACCCATCTCCTGGGGCAGTTGGTCGCCCCACAATTACAATGGCGGGTCGGCCGGCAAGGTGACGCTGATCACGGCGATGGCCAAATCGATCAACACCGTGCCGGTGCGGCTGGCCAAGGATTATCTCGGCATAAAGCCGATCAAGGCGATGGCCGAGGCGATGGGCGTCGAGTCGCCGCTGGAATCACACAAGACCATGGTGCTCGGCACGTCGGGCATGACCGTGATGGACCAGGCGACGGGCTACAGCGTGTTCGCCCAGAACGGCTTTGCCGGAACCCGGCACGGCGTCAGCCAACTCTTCACCCGCACCGGCGAGGTGGTCTACGACTTCGCCAAGGATGCGCCGCCGCCGCACCGGGTGCTGTCGGAGCAGGCGCTCAAATACATGAACACCATGCTGGCCGCCGTTCCGGTGATCGGTACGGCCCGGCGCGCGGCCCTTCCAAACATCGTCGTCGCCGGCAAGACCGGCACGACCCAGTCCTACCGCGATGCCTGGTTTGTCGGCTTTACCGGCAACTACACGGCCGCCGTCTGGCTTGGCAATGACGACTTCACCGCGACCAACAAGATGACCGGCGGCACCCTGCCGGCCATGGTGTGGCAGCGCCTGATGCTCTATGCGCACCAGAATATCGACCTCAGACCGATCCCTGGCCTCGATCACCCCTTCGTCGATGCCGAAATCGCTGCCAAGGCCGAGGAAGCGGAAAAGAAGAGCGCCGAACAGGCAGCAGCCGATGCCGCCGCCGAGCGTCCGCCGGTGCTGTCCAGCCGGACCACCCAGACCCTGAAGGAACTCACCAAGCTGTTCCAGGCGGCACCCGTGCTCGACGCGCCCGCTGCACCGGAGACCCTCTCGGCGCTCTGAGCGGTCAATTCCACAGGGCCGCTTGCCACAAGCCCCCGCACCGCGATATCCCGAGCGACAGTCTTTCAGTCCCCGGCCTTCGGTTCCCCGGCTCCTCATGCTCAAGAATGCCTTCCTGACACTGCTTTCGCTTGCCATCGCCGTCGTCGGCGGTGGCGGCAGCGTCTGGTATGCACTGAAGCTGCAGGACGGCGTCGGCGCCATCAGGATCGGCCAATGGACCGCCTTCCCCGATATCGGCACGCCGACGGCGGATCCTTATTCGAAGGCCCGCGTGGCGCGCGAAGGCGTGCTGGCGCTCGGACAGGCGGAAGGACTGTCCTTCATCGCCGAGCGCGATTCCGGCGGCGAGCAACTCAAGCGGCAATGTGCCTACAAGATTGCGGGCGGCTTTCCCACCGCCCGGTTCTGGACCCTCTATGCCGCAGATCGGTCGCTTGGCGTGATCGAGACCGGCAAGCCGAGGCTGGCTGCGCTGCAGTCCTATCAAGTGCTGCGCGAGGCCGACAATTCGGTGATCATTTCCGTCGGCAGCCGCCCGGCGCCCGACAACTGGCTGCTGACCAGCGGCGCCGGCGGGATGTACTTCGTGCTCACGTTCTATGACACGCCGATCGCCAGCAGCACCGGCCTCTCGGACGTCACGCTGCCGCAGATCCAGAAGGTCGGCTGCAATGCGTAGCCTGCTGCATGCCGTGCTGCTCGGCCTGCTTGGCGGCGGCATCGTGCACATCATCGTGCTGCTGCTCGTCCCCGAGTTTTCCGAACGCGACGCCTGGTCGCGATTGGCCATGGCTTCGGATCTCTACAAGATGACCAGGCTCGACGCGGAAGCCGGCGGCGCGCCGGTGGTGAAATCGGTCGATCCGCTGTTTTATGCGGCGGCTTGCCGCTTCGACCTTGCCGAGGGGATGGTGCGGGTCAAGGCGCCGGGAAAGGTGCCGTTCTGGTCGATATCGGTCTATGACCGCGGCGGCCACAACATCTACTCGTTCAACGACCGCAGCGCGACCGCAGGCGTGCTCGACACCGTGGTGCTGACGCCGGCGCAGATGATCGAGGCCCGCAAGAATCTTCCCGCGGAACTGCAAGGGGCGATCTTCGTCGAAGCGCCGATAGCGGAAGGCATGTTCGTCATCCGCTCGTTCGTGCCCGACGACAGCTGGAAGCCGATCGTCTCGCGGTTTCTCGAACAGAGTTCCTGCGAACTGCAGGATTTTTAACCCACTTCCGATGCTCAGTGATGCGGTACCGGCAATGTCCCCGAAGGTCCCGGCTTATCGGGGCCGACCGGCCGCGTCTCGCCGGTCAGCGGCCGCTGCTCGTAGCGGACCCCGGGAAAGATGATCACCGCCGCCGGCGTTCCCGCGGTTTGTTGTGCTCGATTGGTTGCCGCCGTTCGCGGCACGAAAGACAGTACCATGCCCATGGTTCGCGTATTCCTCTCGGTTGCCCCGGAGCACAACGCAACGCCTCCATAATCGATTAAGGAGGCAGTAGGTTAACGGAGCGCTAACGGATCGCCGCTAAATTGATCTTTGTTCTTGGGAAACGCGAAACCGGTACAGCCCGGCAGAGCGCAGTCCAGATCGTGTCGAGTGTCGGGCGTATCCTTCGTGTCAGCTTCGGATTTCAGGCAAATCGCAGCAGGAGCTGAATCGGGAAAGGCCGAGAGGCTGTTCCGCGCCGCGGTGTCGGCGTTCTGTTCGCTCACCCGACCTTCACGCCGCGAGATCGCGCAGCTCGAAGACCTGACGCTGCCGCTTTTCGACAATGTCTCGGTCGAATCGCGCCGCTACGTCGCGGCAGCCCTTTCCGAATGCGAATATGCACCCGCCGCGCTGGTGCGGCGGCTTTGCCAGGAGCGGGTCGATATCGCCGCTCCGCTGCTCATCCGCTCGCGTGCCCTCAGCGACGTCGACCTCATCGCGCTGATCGGGCGCCACGGGCTGCCGCATGCCCGTGCCATTGCCCGCCGCAAGGATCTCAATCAAACGATCGCGGATCTCATCAAAGTGCTCGAAAGGCCGACGCTGGTGCGGTCGCAACAGCAGCCGGAAACAACCGCCAAAGCCGCGTCCGAAAACGCCGAAGTGGTTGCGAGCGATGCCAACAGGCAAGAGGCTTCCGATGCCGCCGAAACAGTACGCCGCCGGTTGCGATCCATGATGCGCGCCGAGAGCGGCACCGCTATCGGTCCGTTCGTCGAGCCGCAAACCTATGTCAAGCTGCGCGAGACCGCGCTGACCGGCAATGCGGCATTCTTCCAGACAGCGCTCGCCGATGCGCTCGAAGTCGATTTTTCAACGGCGCGGACGCTCACCACGAGCCAAAATTACACACCGCTGCTGGCCGCCTTGCGCGCGCTCGACCTCAGCGAAGACAAGGCGTTCCTGATCACGGCCACCATCTATCCGACCGAGTTTCCGCACCCGCAGGCGATCCGCATCTTCCTCGACCGCTACCGCCTGCTGCACCGCGACGCGGCGTTGGACAGGCTCCGCGGCTGGAAGGCCGACACCGTGTCGAAAATCGTTCGCAAGCCCGGGCGCGTCGCCGCAAACGCCGACCTGCACAAGCCGAACAGCGCCGATGTTGCCGCTGTCCCAAAGGCGCGTCGCGTCTGAAAAGTTACGGCAACTTGACCGAGATAAGCTCCTCAACGGGAATGGCGCCCGCCTCGACCTCGACCACCCAGATATCGGGATCGAATTTCTTCTCGCGCTCCAGCCGCGCGTCGAAGATGGCGGCATCGTCGCCCTCGCCGAGAAGGCTGAAGAAACGGTCGTCCGGCCTGGCCGAATCGTAGCTCGTCTGCGGCGCCGGCCCGAACAGCGCCATCTCCCCCAGCCTGCCCCGCGCCAGCACGAAAACCGCGCCGGCTTCCGTCGCGCCGCGCTTGACCACGGCGGCAAAGCCGCCGGCGCTGAAAACCCGACGCAACAGCGCCGATACCCACAGGTCGGTGGTTACCCGCATGGAGAATTCCTGGCCATGCGGCGGTCCTTACAGCATTGGCCGGAAGACTGTAACCGGTCTTTGCCGAGCGACCGGCGTGCGGCCGTCACGACCCTCAGTTGGTCAGGCCGATCTCGCGCATCTTGACGTAGACGATCTCGTCGGGCTCGCCGGTCTCGGGCAGGCCGAAAAGCGCCTGGAATTCCTTGATCGCGGCCTTGGTGCGTGCGCCGACGACGCCGTCCAATTGCATGTCGTCATTGCCGAAAGCTTTCAGTCCGGCCTGGATCTTGACGATGCGGGGATCAGGTGCCGCCGCATTTGCCGGTGCGGACGCTGGAATGGCGGCTGGAACAGCGGCCGTTTCGACCGGCCGCGGCACGGGATGCGGCACCACGGCCGCGGTCGTCGGCGTGGCACCCAGTTGATCCAGCAGAATGCTGTCGATCTCGCCGGAGGCATTCAATCCGACCTTCTGCTGATAGGCCTGGATGGCCTTGCGCGTATTCGGTCCGGGAATGCCGTCGACGGTGCCGGAATAGAAATCGAGATCCTTCAATATGCCCTGGACCTGCTCGACGACCGGGTCGCTCTTGATCGGCGCAGCCGCCGGACGCACGATGTTGATGGTGGTTTCGGGCTCGTCGCTGTCCGCCCGGGGAAAGCGCTCGATGCTCCTGGTGACGAAAAACGCGCCGGCGTGCGGAAAGGGCTGGTACCAAAGAGCGTTCGCCGAGACGTAGAACAGCGTCACCAGGAATGCGGTGGAGCCGCCGACCACAACTGGGTTGCGCGAGATCAGGCTGCCCAGAGCCATCGCTCCGTGCTCGAAGGCATTGCCGCGGCGTTTGACCGCCTTAGGCTGTTTTGCGGAGCGACCCATTGCTCTCCCCTTTGCCACCGTCCGCTCTGGCTTTGGCCGCGGACATCGGCACCACGCCGGTCTTCTCCGCCGAGTGGCCCGTCGGGCCGTTCACGGGAAGGCTGATCGTTACCGTGGTGCCCTCGCCCGGCATGCTTTCGATCGACATGGTGCCGTCGTGCAGCGCCACCAGCCCCTTCACCAGCGAAAGCCCAAGCCCGGTGCCTTCGAACCGACGGGTATAGTCGTTCTGTATCTGCATGAACGGCTTGCCGAGATTGGCTAAATCTTCCTCGGCGATGCCAATGCCGGTGTCCCGGACCCAGAAATGCAGCCGCGAGCCGATCCGCTTGGCGCCGATGACGACGTTGCCGCCTTCGGGCGTGAACTTGATCGCGTTGGAGACGAGATTGATCAGGATCTGCTGCACGGCGCGACGGTCGGCATTTATTTCACCTGCGTCCGGCGCGATCTGGGCCTGCAGATCAATGGCTTTTGCCTCGGCTTGCAGGCGCATCATCGACTGGCACATCTCGACCGCTTCGCGGAAGCGGAACGGTTCCGGTTCGGTCGCATAGGCGCCCGATTCGATCCGCGATACGTCGAGTATCGAGGTGACGACGGCAAGCAGGTGCTGGCCCGAATCCCGTACCAAGCCGACATATTCCTTCTGGCGCGGATCCTTGAAGGTGCCGAACATCTCGTGCAGCAGCATGTCCGAAAAACCGATGATGGCATTGAGCGGGGTGCGCAGCTCGTGGCTGACGACGGCAAGGAAGCGTCCTTTCGCCACCTCGGCCGAGGCAGCCGCTTCATTGGCGGCGGCAAGCTCCTGGCGCAGTCCGGCCAGTTCATCATTCTCGCGCAGAACGAGCGTGAAGACAGTCTCCTGCCCCGGCGCGCGCATCATCTCGAGCGAGAACGGCCGGTAATTGTCGGCCGTCACGCCGCTGTTCTGCGGCAGCCGGACGCGAAGGTCGAGCCGGCGCGACAGAGCGCCATCGCGCATATCGGCCAGCGCGCTGAGATACGGGACGCGGTCGGACAGATGGATGCGATCGAAAAGCCCGGCGCCGAAAAGCAACTCCGGCGGCAGCCTGAGCATCGTGCGCGCCTTGGTCGAGGCGTCCAGAACCTCGCCATGCGCCGCTATTCGCAGCACGACAGCGTCGATCAGGTCTTCGAGCCGGTCGCTGCCGGCAGGATCGAGCTGTGCGTTGGCGGCGCCACGAAGTGGAGCGACACGCGGAAAGAGCGTGAGCGCCCAGGCCAGTGGTACCAGCCAGTGCCATGCGGCGATTTCGGTCTGGCCGAGCGGCAAGACGGAACCGGCGAAAGGCTGCAGCAAGACTGCGACAAGGGCCGATATGGCGCCCCAGATCACGGCACGGCGCGACTGGCCGATCCACCAGGCTTCAAACGGCAGCGCCACCGCAAGCACGGCAACCGGCGAGGCCACACCGCCGGCGGCAGCGACAAGGGCACCCAGGGCAACACTGCTCACGACCAAGGCTAGTTGGCCGGCCAGGGTGATCTTACCCGATGCAGCCACCAGCAGGGCGGCGAACCAGCAAAGGCCGAACGCGGCAAAGATCGCAGCCACAGTCACGGCCGCGCCCATGCCCGACGTGACCAGCGTCACCGCTGCACCTGCGCTGAAGAACGGAGCCGCCAGCATGACGCCAATGAACCGGCTGTGGCGGCGGCGGTCGTCCTGGCCGAGGACGGACGGATGAACCATCCGTTCGCAACCGGCGGCTATCGCGCCCGGCAACTCGGCGTATCTGGCCTTGATCGCACTCAACTCAACGCACCCGGTCGTGAACGGCCCTGCTTTGCAGGTGGCTTTTGTCGATCCGAAACTCGCATCCAGCGTTTAAGGAATGGATAAGGCTGGGCCGATCGTCCCCCGGCCGGCTGCAAATATCGGGATACCGGCGGCGAAAAACCGGGGCAATTGCCGCCATAGTAAACGGAGCGTTATCCGGACCGCCCGCGCCTGGACCTGCGGCCGAGGCCGCCAAACTGTCGCCGGTTCAAAAAATGAGCAGGAAAAACAACAGGTTGGATGGTTACCCTTTGCTGAATAAAATCTAAGTCGTTCGAGGCAAATGAATTTCAAAACGCTTCGTTTCGAATCTGCCTAAAATTTGAGGAAAACTGTTGCTTTCGGGACAAGCCGTCCTTTGCGCGTCCGTGCCAATATCGCCGTACAGGGGTCGTGCGGTTCGGATGCATGACCGTCATAAAGGACAGACAGATGGGCTTTCTGATAAGAGCTGCTTTCTGGTTTTCGCTGGTGCTTCTGGCGCTGCCGCTGGGTGTCGGCTCCGATGATGCGGGCCGTGAAAGCGTCGGACCGCTCCAGGCGCTGTTTGCCGCGCGCGAAGCCGTCGGCGACATCGCCGGCATCTGCGAGCGCAAGCCGGACGTGTGCGAGACCGGCAAATCGGCAATGCACACCATCACCGCCCGCGCAAAGGAGACCGCCAAGATCGCGGCCGCCATGCTGGACGACAAGGCCGCTGAACCCGATACGGTGACGACCACCGGCAGCGTGCCCGAGGAAATCGTCTTGCCGGCGAAAGTCGATTTGCCGGCGAAAGTGCACTTGCCGGCAAAGAACTGAGACTGTTTCGGCCGAATCCATCGCTAAACCGCAGGGCGCCCCGCTCTCGGCGCCTGCGGCGTTTCTCCTCTTTTTCCGTGACGCGGCCGCGCCGGATGACTATATCCGGGGAAATGACCACGACGATCCAGACCATCCGCGACGACTTTTCCCTGCTCGACGAGTGGGAAGACCGCTATCGGTATGTGATTGAACTGGGTGAAGCGCTGCCGCCATTTCCCGACGAGCAACGCATACAAGCCAACAAGGTGCCCGGCTGCGTCAGCCAGGTCTGGCTGACCACCGAGCAAGGCGAGGGTGCCAATCCCGTTATCACCTTCAAGGGCGATTCCGACGCCCATATCGTGCGCGGCCTGGTTGCCATCATGCTGGCGCTGTTTTCGGGACGGCCCGCCAGCGAAATCCAGAGGACCGACGCAGAGGCAACGCTAAAGGCACTCGGACTTGACGAGCACCTGTCGCCGCAGCGCGCCAATGGTCTTCGCTCGATGGTCAAGCGTATCAAGCGTGACGCCGAGGCGGCGCTGAAGCAGACCGCCTGACCGGACGGCAATTACCGGCAGTATGAAGAACTGGCGGCCCGAGCTTGGTCTCCCCACAATACAAAACGGCGCCCGAAGGCGCCGCTTGAGTGTCAAACCGGAAGAGCCGCTTGTCAGCGTCCCTTGCGCTTGCGACCGAGACCCATCTTCTTGGCGAGCTGCGAACGGGCGGCCGCATAATTGGGCGCAACCATCGGATAGCTCGGGTCCAGGTTCCACTTTTCGCGATACTGGTCGGGCGTCAGATCATAGTGGGTCATCAAGTGACGCTTGAGCGACTTGAACTTCTTGCCGTCTTCGAGACAGATGATGTAGTCGTCATGCACCGAACGCTTCGGATTTACCGCCGGCTTCTGCTTGTCGGCAGGCGGCTGCTCGGCGGCCCCGCCGACGCGCCCGAGAGCGGCATGGACATCGGCGATGAGGTTCGGCAATTCGCCGACCGGCACGGGATTGTTGCTGACATAGGCGGCCACCACATCGGCGGTGAGCTCGATCAGCGCGTCACTGTTTCTGGAAGGTGTTTCGGTAATATCCATGGCGTTCAGGCCCCAACGAGAATTGTTTCTGTTTGCGCCCGTTTCGATAGTTGGGCATCGCGCGAACTTGTGCAGGAAAAAGCCTCCGCGATTCGCGTCGCGGCATCTTAATGGGCCTGAGCGTCAAGTAAGTCAATTCGCTTCTTGCGCTCTATTCAGCGATACAAGTCAAATCTTTCATATTCAGCTTCACTCTTTCGTGCAGAGTGTAACTTTGCCGTTTTTTCTGGTCAGACCAGCATCGACTGACGCCGCGGCAAGCAGCCATTACACAGACGGCAGCAGGTAAATAGAGCTCGATGCTTGATCCTGCCGGCAGCATTACAGCCTGGCCGATCGGCGGATTCAGTAAAATCATAGGTTGCGAAGCGTTACTGTTGCTCGTGAGCCGTCGGCCGGAGCGGCGTGCTGCGTCACTGAAACGGGGTGATGTATTTTCCGTAGACCCAGCCGGTGACGAACTGGCCGCGCTGTGCCGGATCGTGCCAGACTTCGCACCAGCGATGGCGGATCTTCTGTTTCTGCTGCCAGTAGGTTTGGCTGGTCATGTCGAGCAGGTTTATCCCACCGGTGCATTTGCCGGTCATCTGCAGAACCGTCCCGTTGGGATAGGCGGCCTGCTTCTGCGAAGTTCCTGAAGGATATTTGCGCACATTGAGCGTGTCGCCGAACGGCACATTGGCCACTTGCCAAGCCGCAAAGGCAGTTGCATGAGATTGACCGGCATTGGCCAGGGTCATCGCAGCGACGGCGAGGGCCGCGGCAGTCCGAGAAAAAATATTCACTGTCCTCTCCTCCAGCCCGTCCTCTTGAGCCACCACGACAATAGATCGTAGCCCTTGAACCCGCGCTGATCGGCGTGTTCATTCGCCATTCAAATAACTTCCACAGCGAGACGCAATGACCAGAACCTCAGTGTTTCCGACCGCCACCCCGCCGCAGCCGGAGAAGCGGCCGATCTTCGACACGCATCACGGCATGACGCGGACGGACGACTATGCCTGGCTGAGGGCCGTGAATTGGCAAGAGATGTTCAGGGACCCGTCGCTGCTCGACGGCCAGATCCGCGCCCACCTCGAAGCCGAGAATGCTTACCAGGCGGCGCTGATGGCCGATACGGTCCAACTGCAGAAACAGCTTTTCGCGGAAATGAAGGGACGCATCAAGGAAGACGATTCTTCCGTGCCGATGAAGGACGGGCCTTACGCCTACGGCTCCTCCTTCAAGCTTGGCGGCCAGCAGCCGCGTTATTTCCGCACGGCGCGCGACGGCGGCGACAAGCAGATCTTGCTCGACGGCGATGCCGAGGCCGAGGGCAAGCCCTATTTCCGCCTGGGCGGCGTCGATCATTCGGACGACCACCGCAAGCTGCTCTGGGCCTTCGACGACAAGGGTTCCGAATTCTACACGCTGCGCGTCCGCGATCTCGCCGGCGGCAACGATCTGGCGGACAGGGTCCCCGACACCGGCGGCGGCGGTGTGTGGGATGCCGGCAATGACGGTTTTTTCTACACCCGCCTCGACCCCAACCACCGTCCTTCCAAAGTGCTGTTCCATGCGCTTGGCGATAGTCCTGAAAACGACCGGCTGATCTACGAGGAAACCGATCCGGGCTTCTTCATGGATGTCGGCGGCACACGCTCCAACGAGTGGATCATGATCGGCATCAACGACCATGAGACCTCGGAATATCGCATCATGAACGCCAACGAACCGTCCGCAGAGCCGAAGCTGGTTGCGGCACGCCAGACCGGCTTGCAGTACGACCTTGAGGAAGGCGGCGACATCTTCTTCATCCTCACAAATGCCGACGGCGCCAAGGACTTCAAGATCATGACGGCGCCGGCCCATGATCCGGTGCGCGCCAACTGGCAGGAACTGGTGCCGCACGAAGCGGGCCGGCTGATCCTTTCGGTAATCGGCTTCAAGGACCACATGGTCCGGCTGGAGCGCAAGGAAGGCCTGCCACGCATCGTCGTGCGCGATCGCAAGAGCGGCGAAGAGCACCTGATCTCCTTCGACGAGGAAGCCTTCTCGCTCGGCCTGTCCGGCTCCTACGAATACGACACCGAAATCATGCGCTTTTCCTATTCGTCGATGACGACCCCGGCGCAGGTCTTCGATTACAACATGCGCACCCGCGAGCGCGTGCTGCTCAAGACCCAGGAAGTGCCGTCCGGCCATGACCCGGAGCACTATGTCACGCGCCGGCTGATGGCGCCTGCCGCCGACGGCGAACTGGTGCCGATCTCGCTCCTCCATCACCGCGACACGCCGCTCGACGGGTCGGCGCCTTGCCTGCTTTACGGCTACGGCTCTTACGGCATAGCCGTGCCGGCCGCGTTCAACACCAATTTGTTTTCGCTGGTCGACCGCGGCTTTGTCTACGCGATTGCCCATGTCCGCGGCGGCAAGGACAAGGGTTATGGCTGGTACGACGACGGCAAGCGGGCGAACAAGATGAATACGTTCACCGATTTTGTCGCTGCCGCCCACCACCTCGTCGCCGAACGCTATACGCAGCATGACCGCATCGTTGCGCAAGGCGGTTCGGCCGGCGGCATGCTGATGGGCGCGGTCGCCAACATGGCGCCGCAATGCTTCGGCGGCATCGTCGCCGAGGTTCCCTTCGTCGACGTGCTCACCACCATGCTCGACGCCAGCTTGCCGCTGACGCCGCCGGAATGGCCGGAATGGGGCAACCCGATCGCCTCGGCGGAGGATTACCGGACCATCGCTGCCTACTCGCCCTACGACAATATCGCCGCACTCGACTATCCGCCGATCCTGGCGCTGGCCGGCCTGACCGACCCGCGTGTCACCTATTGGGAGCCGGCCAAATGGGTGGCGCGGTTGCGCGACCGCAAGACAGGTGGGAATCCGGTTCTGTTCAAGATCAACATGGATTCAGGCCATGCCGGCGCCTCCGGCCGGTTTTCCAGGCTGGAGGAAATCGCCTTCACCTACGCCTTCGCGCTCAAGGTGACAGGCAAAGCCGAACCAGCCGCGTGAAGTCGGGGGAGAGCGGTCATTGCCTTCCGTTCCAAGACGTGGCTTTCATTCGCGGTGAGAGTTGCGGAGACGCCCACCAATGATCGATCTCACCACATTGATTGCGTATGTCGCGGTTGTGCTTGGCTTTGTCTTCATCCCCGGTCCGGCCACCCTTCTGACCGTGGCGCGGGCTACCAGTTCCGGAACCAGGGTTGGCATCGCGACCGGCGCGGGGATCGCGGCCGGCGACGTGGTTCACACCTTCATGGCGATCGTCGGCATTTCGGCGATCATTGCCACGTCGGCGGCGCTTTTCAGCATCGTGAAATACATCGGCGCAGCCTACCTCATTTATCTCGGCATTCGCGCGATCATCGAGAAAACGCCTGCCTATCCGGCCGCCGGCGCACTTGCGATCCCCGCTGCCAAAGCATTTCGGCAGGCTGTTTTGACCGAGGTTCTCAACCCCAAGACCGCGCTTTTCTTCCTTGCATTTCTTCCGCAGTTCGTGCGGCCTGAAAACGGATCGGTGATGCTTCAACTGGCGACATTGGGCGTGATCTTTGTTCTGTTGGGCCTCATCAGCACGCTGGTTTTCGCCGTGGGTGCGGGCGGCCTCGGTGCATTCCTGCGCCGAAACCCGACGGTGCTGAGATGGCAAGGCAAGGCTGTCGGCGGCATCTATTGCGCCTTGGGCATCCGGCTGGCGCTGCAACAGCGCTAGGACCTCGACAGGCGACGCCGTATGAGGCTTCGGATAATGGGCAGGCACAGCTGATTTTCCGCTCGCAATTGCAAAGGCCGCGCGCTACCCAGTGCGCGGCTTTTCACAGCCGCGCCAACACACAATCACCCAGGGATCTGCCATGTTGCTCGTCGATGTCTATCTCGACAAATCGCCCATCCAGGGCATCGGCGTCTTTGCCAAAAACCACATTGCCCGCGGCACGCTGGTCTGGAAGCTCGACCCGAAATACGACCGGCGCATCGAGGTGGAGACCTACGAGCGGGAAACCGGGCCGGTCAAAACCTATCTCGACCGCTACGCCTATCCGGACCGGCGCGACCCGAATTACATCGTCTTCGAAGCCGACGATGCGCGCTACATGAACCATGCCGACAGCCCGAATTGCGACGTCTCGCAGCCGGAGGAGACCTATGCCTTGCGCGACATTGCGCCCGGCGAGGAAATGACCTGCGACTACAATCACTTCTTCGAAACCGGCTTCGACTTCCTCGGCGACCGCTGACCCAACGGCCCGTCAGCTCGCCGGCTTCTTGCGCGCCGGATAGCCGTTGGGATGCGGCGGCACGGCTTTCAGATAGGCGGCGATCGCCGCGCGGTCCTCCGGGGTCAGCACGGCCATGTTCCGTTGCACGTCGACCATCGCGCCGCCGACCGTATCGAAGTCCGGCGTGAAGCCGGTTTCGAGATAGTTGGCGATGTCGGCTTCCGACCAGTCGGCGATGCCGCCCTCGCCCGACGTGATGTTGGGCACGATGCCGCTGCCTTCCGCGGCCGCGGCGCCTGCCAGCCACTGGCTCTTCCTGGTACCGCCGGTAAGGTCCCGCGGCGTGTGGCATTCGCCGCAATGGCCGGGGCCTTCGACCAAATAGCGGCCGGCCTGCACCGGCTGCGGCGTGCCTTCGGGAAAGGAAACGACCGGCTTGTCGCTCAGATAGAGCAATTTCCACAGACCAAGGCCGCGTCGGACGTTGAAGGGAAACCCCAGCGAATTGGCGGGTGCCTTGCCGGCGACCGCGGGCAAGGTCTTCAGGAACGCATAGAGATCGGCAATGTCGGCCGGCTTCATGCGCGCGTATGAAATATAGGGAAATGCTGGATAAAGATGCCCGCCCGACGGCGACACGCCCTTCAGCATGGCGTTGGCAAAGTCTTCGACCGACCAGGCGCCGATGCCGTCCTTGGTATCCTGCGAGATATTCGGCGGCACGAAGGTGCCGAATGGCGTCTTGAGCTCGAGGCCGCCGACCAGCTGAAGGCGAGCGTCGCCTTGCGAGCCAGGCTTGGCATGACAGGATGTGCAGCCGCCAGCGTAGAAGATGCGGTTGCCCCTGTCAGCGTCACCGGGGCCAAGCTGCGCCAGCGTGGCGGCACCGAGCCTGACCGGAGCCGACAGGAACCAGCCGGCAATCGCGGCGACGCCGCCCAGAACGAGGGCGGCGCCGACGAGTTTCTTCAGCAAGGGCATTGCCCGCTATCAGCCTTTTTTCACCCTGTAGCTTTGATGACAGTTGCCGCAGCCGCCGCCGATGGTGTTGAACTGTGCCTTCAACGCGTCGGCATCCGCAGGTGCCGCGGCGACCGCCGCCTTGACGTCGGCGAGGTACTTGCCTTCAGCCGTCTTGAAGCCGGCCATGTCCTGCCAGATCTTGGGAGACGCCGTGGTGTCGCCGGTGTCGCTGCCCGCCGGGAACAGCGCGTCGACGCCGGCATGGAATTTCTCGGCATTGGCCTGCAGTGCCTGCAACGCCGTCAGCACCGAAGCTGCGTCGTAGGGCGTCTCGCCCTTGACCACTTTCGACAAGCCGGCGGCGATCTTGCCACGTTCCTTCATCAGGGCCTGCCGGTCAGCGACCGGGTCGGCAAATGCCGCCGAACCGGCGAAGGCGAGCATCGAGATGGCGAGGATAAGCTTTCTCATTCACTTGGCTCCATGTTGAAGGCAATTCAGGGTGCGGTCCCACCCCGATGACAAACGGCAAGGATGGCTTAAAAATTCCGACGCTTCGCCTCACGCTTGCGTGAAATTTTTGCAACTGTCGTTCTGATGCTGAAAAAGAAAAGCCCCGGTTCTGCCGGGGCTTTCTGGAACGGATCAGGCCTTTTCGTAGAGTTCGAGCACATAGTCCCAGTTGATGAGACTGTCGACGAAGGCTTCGAGATATTTCGGCCGGGCGTTGCGATAATCGATGTAGTAGGAATGTTCCCAGACATCGACGCCAAGGATCGGCGTCGCGCCATGGACGAGCGGGTTCTCGCCATTCGGCGTCTTCGAGATCGCCAGCTTGCCGTCCTTGACCGAGACCCAGGCCCAGCCCGAACCGAACTGGGTGGTGCCGGCGGCGATGAAGTCGGCCTTGAACTTGTCGTAGCCGCCAAGATCGCTGTCGACCGCTTTTTGCAAGGCGCCCGGCAGCTTGTTGCCGCCGCCGCCCTTCTTCATCCATTTCCAGAAATGGATATGATTGTAGTGCTGGGCGGCATTGTTGAAGAGCCCCGCATTCTTGCCGAAGGACTGTTTGACGGCCTCTTCGACCGACAAATCGCCCAGGCCCGCCTCGGCGGCCAGCTTGTTGCCGTTGTCGACGTAGGCCTTGTGGTGCTTGTCGTGATGATATTCCAGCGTTTCCTTGGACATATAAGGCTGCAAAGCCTCGTAATCATAGGGCAAGGCGGGCAATTCAAAAGCCATCGGTCGTACTCCCTCGTGGAAAATCCGGTGTCGATACCGGACTAACATAGGACTGGATTGGTCTGGAACAACTCCGGAAACGAAGCGCCGGGCCGCTTTTTAGCGGGTCAGCCGGGCGAAGTCGAATGCGCCCATTCCCAATAGAGTTCGCGCGCCTTCTTGGCCACCGGCCCGGGCTGCAGATTGCGATCCTCGATACGGGTGACCGGCACGACTTTCGAGTGGTTTCCGGTCGAGAAGATTTCGTCCGCCTCCAGGAAATCGCGGATCGACAGCGTCTTTTCCGTCGTCGTGAAACCGTACTCGCCAAGCAGGGCCATGGTGCGCGCGCGAGTGATGCCGGACAGGAAGGTGCCGTTCGGCGCCGGCGTCAGGACATGGCCGTCCTTGACCAGGAAAATATTCGAGGTCCCGGTCTCGGCGACATTGCCCAGCATGTCGAGCACGAGCGCATTGTCGAAGCCGCGCATCTTGGCTTCGAGGATGGCCCGGCCGTTGTTGGGATAAAGGCAGCCGGCCTTGGCGTTAGTCGGCATGGTTTCGATTGTCGGGCGGCGGAACGGCGACACCGTCACCGAAAAACCCGCTGGCGAGATCATCGGCGATTCATAGAGGCAAAGGCAGAAACGCGTCGAGGCCGGGTCGGCCGGCACGCCCATATAGCCGCCATGCTCGGCCCAATACATCGGCCTGATGTAGACCGCTGTGTTGCCGTCGAACTTCTTCAGCCCGTCCCAGGTCAGGCCGACGATCTTGTCGGTGCTCATCGTCGGTTTCAGGCCGAGCGCGATCGCCGAGGCGTTCACCCTTGCTGCATGGCGATCGAGGTCGGGAGCGACGCCCTCGAACCAACGGGCGCCGTCGAACACGCTGGTGCCGAGCCACATGGCATGGCTGCGCGGCCCGAGGATGGCGACGTTGCCCTCATACCAGTCGCCGTCGACGAAGGTCCATGTCGCGGATTGCGCCGCAGTCGCCAGTGTCATTGCCAGGTTCCGTTCGATGCTTGTTGCGGCGCATTGGAAGATGCTTTGGCGGCCGCCGTCAACCGGTTTGGCTGAGATTTGTTGAGGCCAGCGGGCTGGCGGACTGCAATCGGCGCTTGCGCCTTGCCTTGCGCAGCCTCAAAACTGTCGCATGCACCATGCAGCTTACGTTTTCGACGCCTATGGCACGCTGTTCGACGTGCACGCGGCCGTGCGCCGTCACGCCGACCAGATCGGGCCGGACGGCCAGTTGCTGTCCGAGATCTGGCGCGCAAAGCAGCTGGAATATTCCTGGGTCAGGACGCTGATGGGGGCCTATGCCGATTTCTGGCAGCTCACCGAGCAGGCCCTCGATTTCGCCCTGCGCAAGGTTCCATCCGCCGATGCCGGGCTGAAGGCGAAGCTGCTCGAGGCCTATTGGCGGCTGGACTGCTATCCGGAGGTGCCGGCCGTGCTCAAGGCGCTCAAGGCATCGGGGGCAAGGCTGGCGATCCTGTCCAACGGTTCGCCTGAAATGCTGGAGGCGGCCGTCAAGTCCGCCGCGCTCGACCAGGTCCTGGACGACGTCTTTTCCGTCGACAGCGTCAGGCGCTTCAAGACCGACCCGTCGGTCTACGACATAGTCACCACGGGCTGGCGCCTCTATCCAGGCGCTGTCTCTTTCCAGTCATCCAACCGCTGGGACGTCGCCGGCGCCACCAAATTCGGCTTCAGGACGGTGTGGATCAACCGCGCCAATCACCCAGAGGAATACCGGGATTTCCCACCGGCCCTGATCCTGCCGTCCCTTGAAGGTCTGGTTGCCGCGGTTTGACACCGGAAATGTTGCGTCGGCGCAACAGTGGCGATCCAGTCACAGCTTTGCCTTTGTTTGTCCACCCTGCGGCCAGAATTGGAACCGCCTATCGCGCCGAGCATTGCTCGAGCACCTGCGCACAACAGGACGCATTCATGCTTTGTTGCGATTTGAGACTTAAAAAAGGCAATCATGTTCACACCCCAATCGTCCTCTCTGCGCCTTAGCCGTCGCGGTTTCCTCAACGCAGCAGCGCTTGGCGCCGCCTCGGTCGCCGTCTCCAGTTGCACCACGTTGTCGCAACAGCCGGTCGAGCCACCGCCGCCGACCTATGTCGAGCCGGCGCTCGGCGACTATGTGACGATGTATGGGCCGATGTCCGATGGCGGCTTCGAGCTGCCGGCCATACCGGTCGACAAGATCGACCCGCAGTTCCTGCGCCAGATCGTTGACGATCCGACCGGGCAGCAGCCGGGCACCATCGTCGTCGACACCACCAATCACTTCCTCTATCTGGTGCGCCCGGGCGGCCAGGCGATCCGCTACGGCGTCGGCCTCGGCCGCGCCGGCTTCGAATGGTCGGGCGATGCGGTGGTCCAATGGAAGCAGAAATGGCCGAAATGGACGCCGCCGGACGAAATGATCTCCCGGCAGCCGGAGTTGAAACCCTACAGCGCCGAGAATGGCGGCATGCCCGGCGGGCTCAAGAACCCGCTTGGCGCGCGCGCGCTCTATCTCTTCCAGGGCAACCAGGACACGCTCTACCGCTTGCACGGTTCGCCGGAATGGCGGTCGATCGGCAAGTCGGTGTCGTCGGGCTGTGTGCGCCTGATGAACCAGGACATCATCGATCTCTATGATCGTGTGCCGAACAAGACCCCGGTCGTGGTGACGGCCGACATCGGCCAGCCGATGGTGGCGACAGCAAACCGCAAAGCCATTCCGATCGACGCCGGCGTGCCGGAAGGGTCGATCCTGCTCGGCCCGATAAAAGCGGTAACGAACTCGATCTTCTGAGCTGGTCGAAAGCACAGGGGCGGGATCTTCCTCGCTCCTGCTGGTTTTGCTGAGCGTCGGCGTGCCCGTACCGGTGCCCGCCTTTAGGTCCGATGCTTACGCCGAGCAGCGGATTTTGCCGCACTGTGTGCAGACGCCACCAGTGACAGCTTATGACCCTTGTCCGACATTCGGGCTCTCATGCAGCAAGGTACACAGACCCGAAAAGCCGTCTTTCAGGGGCGGCGGCAATGGCATCAACCTGCGACCTGCTGTAAGCTTGGTAAAGCGGGTAACAATCCCCGAAGGATTGGGGGATGGAACGTCATCTCGCAGCCGTCCTGATTGCCGATGTCGTCGGCTATGGCCGCTTGAGCCAGATCGACGAGGAGGGTACGCGTGCGCTTTTCCGAACCGACCTGAACGAAGTATTCGAGCCAAGGATCGCTGCGCACCATGGTCGACTGGTGAAAACCATGGGAGATGGGATGCTGGTCGAGTTCCACAGTGTGGTCGACGCCCTACGCTGCGCGGTCGAAATCCAGCAACAGAAGGCGGAGGTGAACGTTCTCACGCAGCCAGAACGGCGGCTTGATTTCCGCATCGGCATCAATCTGGGCGATGTTATCGTTGAGGGTGACGACATCCACGGCGATGCGGTGAACATCGCCGATCGGCTGCAAGGGCTGGCGGAACCTGGAGGAATCGCGATTTCCGCCACCGCCTGCGACCATGTGAGGGGAAAGGTGCCGATCGGCTTTGCCTCACTCGGCGAGCAGAAAATGAAAAGTATCGCCGAACCGGTTCGCGTATACCGTGTCTTGATCGACCCCGCTACTGCGGGCAAGATCGTCGGTGCCAAACCAGGCCTTTCTGCCGGCGACGACAGTAAGCCGCCGGTAATTGCGGTTTTGCCGTTCGAAAACCTGAGCGCCGACGACGGCTGGACGCGGCTGGCAGACGGCCTGTCGGCCGACATGATCGGCGACCTAGCGCGCTATCCCGACCTTGCGGTCATTTCGCGCCAGACCATGCAGTCCTATCGGGGACGGGCGAGCGACACACGCTCGGTTGGACGGGAACTGAACGCCGATTACCTGCTGGAAGGTACCCTCCAGGCGATCGGACAGCGTGTCCGCGTCGCGGTGCAGCTGGTCGACACCCGGACCGGAGCCAACCTCTGGTCGGCGCGGTTCGACGAGTCGACCGATGATTTTTTTCTCATGCAGGACAGGATCACACAGAACGTCATCAATGCCCTGGCAGGCACTTTCGGCAAGCTCGCCAATCTCGGGCGCGAGGTGGCTCGGCGGAAGCCTCCCTCGAGCCTGGGTGCTTACGACTGCTATCTACTCGGGGTGGAACTGCACGACAGATTCACGACTGATGCGAGGGCAGAAGCCATGCGCATGCTGTCCCGCGCCGTGGAACTCGACCCCGGCTTCGCGCGGGCCTGGATGACGTTGGGATTGGCACATGCGGTCGATGCCTTCAATGCCTTCACGCCAGATTCAGCCGCTTCGGTCGAGCGCTGGCGAGAATGCGTGGAGAAGGCTCTGGCGCTCGACCCTGCCGATCCGATGACGCGCCTTTACATGGGCGCTCTCCGCGCCATTGACGGCGATATCAGCGGGGCCGCAGAGGAATACGACCGGGCGCTGGCCCTGGCACCCAATGACGCCGATGTGCTGTCGATGCTTGCCTCAAGCCGGGCTCTCGTGTGTGGAAATCCGGAAGAAGGCTGTGCTCTTGCCGAACGGGCGCTTCGCCTCAATCCGCAGGCTCCGAGTTGGCACTACGCGCAGCTCGCGCGGGCCCGTTTCGTCGCCGGTCGGTATGCCGACAGTCTATCGTCGCTGTGCCAAAGTCCGCCGGAAAGTCCCGTCACTCTGATGTTCCGTGCCCTGTGCCACGCGCTGTTAGAAGAGCCCACACAGGCGCAGACGATCGCCAGGCGGATTGCCGTCGAGTTTCCAAGGTTCACCGTCGAGAACTTCATCCGAACCTATCCCGTCACCAATCCTCTGGCCCTCGCTGCGATCAAGGAAGGGGCTCGTCGCGCAGGTATAGCGTAGAGCCGAAAACGGTGCCTAGCTGAGGAGGAGGACGCGCTTCCTGGATATGCCGTTTGGTAAGCCGCCCCCCGCTTCCGGCACAGGCTGAAGGTCTGCTTCGTAGCGCTAACTGGGCGCTGGCGTGACCTCTGCTAAGCTTCCGCTCCTGGCGCATAGCCGCCGTCCGCTGTCCTCCAGATCTGGCTACTGGCGCTTGATGCCAAGACAGAATTTGCCAACACCGATGCCCGCCTTCGGTCCGATACCCCTCACCGCCCCCTGGACAGGCTGCCGAGAATCCCGCGGACGATCGCTCGTCCGACCGACGAGCCGACCGAGCGCACGACTGATTTGATCGCCGCCTCCGCCACCGTCTGGCGGTTGGAGGGGCGCGGCGCGCGGCGGCCGCCGGTCGGCTGGGGATCGTCATTGCCGAAGCCTGGAATGGTCCAGCGTGAGCGGCCGGCCTCCTGTTGCTGCGCCTGTGCCTCCTGGGCGTCCTTGGCCTTTTTCTGCAGGATCTCGAAAGCCGATTCGCGGTCGACGGTCTGGTCGTACTGTCCGGCAACCGGGCTCTCAGTGATCAGCTTGCGGCGCTCGTCGGGCGTGATCGGGCCAAGCCGCGACGATGGCGGGCGGATCAGCGTCCGCTGCACCATGGACGGCACGCCCTTGGCTTCTAGCGTCGAGACCAGCGCCTCGCCGGTGCCGAGCTGCGTGATAACGGTTGCGCAGTCGAAATCGGGATTGGGCCTGAACGTCTCGGCCGCCGTCTTGACGGCCTTCTGTTCGCGCGGCGTATAGGCACGCAGTGCGTGCTGCACGCGGTTGCCCAACTGCGCCAGCACCGTTTCAGGGATATCCAGCGGATTTTGCGTGACGAAATAAACGCCGACGCCCTTCGAACGGATCAGCCGGACCACCTGTTCGACGCGGTCGATCAGCACCTTCGGCGCGTCGTCGAACAGAAGATGCGCCTCGTCGAAGAAGAAGACCAGCTTCGGCTTGTCCGGGTCGCCGACCTCGGGCAGTTCCTCGAACAGTTCCGACATCAGCCACAGAAGGAACGTCGCATAGAGCCGCGGATTCATCATCAGTTTGTCGGCGGCGAGCACGCTGATGGCGCCGCGTCCATCGCGCGTGGTGCGCATGATGTCGGCGATCCGCAATGCCGGCTCGCCGAAGAAATTGGCAGCGCCCTGCTGCTCCAGGACCAGCAGCGTGCGCTGGATCGCGCCGACCGAAGGTTTCGTCACATTGCCGTAGCGGGCGCCGATCTCTTCGGCGCGGTCGGCGATGTTGGCAAGCAGTGACTGCAGGTCCTTCAAGTCGAGCAGCAAAAGGCCTTCCTCGTCGGCGATGCGGAAGGCGATGTTCATAATGCCTTCCTGCGCCTCGGAGAGGTTCATCAGCCGCGACAGAAGCAGCGGCCCCATCTCCGAGATGGTGGCGCGGATCGGGTGACCCTGCTCGCCGAACAGATCCCAGAAGATGACCGGAAATTCCTGGAACTCATAGGGATCGAGCTTGACCTGCTCGGCCCGCTTGACCAGAAAATCCTGCGCTGTGCCCATCATGGCGATACCCGACAGATCGCCCTTGATGTCGGCGCAGAATACCGGCACGCCGGCATTGGAGAAACCCTCGGCCAATATCTGCAGGGTCACCGTCTTGCCGGTGCCGGTCGCGCCGGTGACCAGGCCGTGACGATTGCCATATTGCAGCAAAAGCCGTTCCGGCCGCTGATAGCTGTCGTCCGGCTTGCGGCTGGCTCCCATGAAGATACTGGTGTCGTCGGCCATGTGTCCGGTCTCCGCAAACCTATAGGGTTGAATGCCCTGATCCCCTTGAAGAAAAGGGAGGCCCGCCGCAGGTATAGTGAGGCCATTGCGCAGCGACAATGGGCATCGTCGAAAATGGCTTTTGGAGCTTGCGGAACCTGCCCATGTTTGGCAATCGGTTGACGGTCACCGTCACGGAAGGCGAGTTGCACGGCATGTGTGCTGCATTGTGATATGGGACCGGGGACCGTAGACTGACATAGTAGGCTGACACGGCCACTAGAACGAGGAGAACGGATGGGCGCCGGTGCCTTGACCCATGATGCCGACCTTCCGAACGCCGACCGGCAACGATGGCTGGCGCTGGCGGAGAAAGCGCTGGCCGGCGGTTCCTTCGAGGAAAAGCTCGTCTCGCATACGGACGACGCCATCCGCATCGAGCCGCTCTACGAGCGTTCGGTCACCGCCGAGCCTGTCGTGCGCGCCAACCCGGGATCACCGTGGATCGTCAGCCAGCGTATCGACGATCCGGACATAGTCCGCGCCAGGGCACAGGCGCTGGAAGACGTCGCGCAGGGTGCTACCGGACTGTCGCTTGTCTTCGAAGGCGCGCCGAACGCCTTCGGCTATGGCTTGCCGAGGACGGCCGAGGCGCTGGAGGGCGTGCTCGACGGCGTGCCGCTCAACCGCATCCAGATCCGCATCGATGCCCATCCCTGGAGCCGCGCCGTGGCCGACTGGCTGGTGGCGTTCTTGACCAAGCGCCGCTCCGACCCGGCAAAGCTCAACCTCTCCTTCGGCATTGATCCGGCGGCGATATTTGCCGGGACCGGCAGGCTGCGCATGTCGATCGAAGCTTTGCAGGCATCGATGCCGCAGTCGCTGGCGCATTTCTTTTCGATGGGGGTGCCCGGCGTGCTGCTGGAAGCCGACGGGCGGGTGTTCCACAATGCCGGCGCAACCGAGGCGCAGGAGCTTGGCACGATGCTCGCCTCGGCAGTCTCCTATTTGAGGCTGTTCGAGAAGGCGCGCCAGCCGCTTGTCTATGCGGCGCCGCATATCGGTTTTGCGCTCAGCGTCGACCAGGACCAGTTCGTGTCGACGGCCAAGGTCAGGGCGTTACGGAGACTGTGGGCGCGTGTCCAGGAGGCCTGCTCGATACCGCCCTCCACCGCCAGCATCCATGCCGAAACCTCCTTCAGGATGATGACGGCGGCCGACCCGGAAACCAACATCCTGCGCACCACCATCGCCGCTTTTGCCGCTGCCGCCGGCGGAGCGGATTCGATCGCCATCCTGCCGCATACCATCGCGCACGGCCTGCCCGCGGGTTTTGCACGCCGCGTTGCCCGCAACGCGCAACTGATCATGGCCAATGAAAGCCACATCGACCACGTCGCCGATCCGGCTTGCGGTTCGGGCGCCGTCGAAGCCCTGACTGCGGAGCTCTGCGCGGCGGCCTGGCAGGAGTTCCAGCAGATCGAGGCGGAAGGCGGCGTGCTGACCAGCCTCGAACAAGGCCACGTCCAGAGACGCGTGCAGGCAGCTTCCGCCCGCCGCAACGCTGCCTACCAGGCGGGCGAACGGGCGATCGTCGGCACGACGCTGCACCCGTCGAAAACCGAGCGTCCGGTCGAGACGCTGGCGGCGGAGCGGCGGCCAGCCTTCACCGAAGGCGTTGCGGTGTGCGAGCCGCTGTTTCCGATCCGCATCGATCAGTCGATCGGAGCCGTACCATGATCCCCGATTTCAGCCAGATCGGCTGGTCGCCGCCACGGCGGGCGCCGGTCGAGGTCAAAGGCCAGCGGATGACGCCGGAAGGCATCGCCGTCAAGCATCTCTACAACCAGCGCGATCTCAAGGGCTTGCCGCATCTCGATACCTATCCGGGCCTGCCGCCCTTCGTGCGCGGCCCCTATCCGACGATGTATGTCCAGCAACCCTGGACGATCCGGCAATATGCCGGCTTCTCGACGGCCGAAGAGTCCAACGCCTTCTACCGGCGCAACCTTGCCGCCGGCCAGAAAGGCCTGTCGGTCGCCTTCGATCTCGCCACGCACCGCGGCTACGACAGCGACCATCCGCGCGTCGCTGGCGATGTCGGCATGGCCGGCGTCGCCATCGATTCCATTCTCGACATGCGCCAGCTGTTCGACGGCATCCCGCTTAACGAGATGACGGTATCGATGACGATGAACGGCGCGGTGCTGCCGATCATGGCGCTCTATATCGTCGCGGCGGAGGAACAGGGCGTTGCGCAGAAGGACCTCGCCGGGACCATTCAGAACGACATCCTGAAAGAGTTCATGGTGCGCAACACCTACATCTATCCGCCAAAACCTTCGATGCGGATCGTGTCGGACATTTTTTCCTACACGTCGAAGCACATGCCGAAGTTCAATTCGATCTCGATCTCCGGCTACCACATGCAGGAGGCGGGAGCGACGGCGGACCTCGAGCTCGCCTACACGATTGCAGACGGTATCGAATATGCCCGCGCCGGCGTCGCGGCCGGCCTCGACATCGACCGTTTCGCGCCGCGCCTTTCCTTCTTCTGGGCGATCGGCATGAATTTCTTCATGGAAGTCGCGAAGCTGAGAGCAGCGCGCCTTTTGTGGGCCAGCCTGATGCTGAAGAACTTTTCGCCGAAGGACGAGCGTTCGCTGTCTCTGCGCACCCATTGCCAGACTTCGGGCTGGTCGCTGACGGCGCAGGACCCCTACAACAACATCATCCGCACCATGATCGAGGCGATGGCGGCGACTCAAGGGCATACGCAGTCGCTGCACACCAATTCCTTCGACGAGGCAATGGCGCTGCCGACCGACCATTCGGCCCGCATCGCCCGCAACACACAGCTCATCCTGCAGAAGGAATCCGGCACGACGCGCATTATCGACCCGTGGGGCGGCTCCGCCTATGTCGAACGGTTGACGCATGACCTGGCGGCGCGTGCGCTTGCGCATATCGAGGAGGTCGAGAGCCTCGGCGGCATGGCCGCGGCGATCGAAAAGGGCCTACCGAAGCTGCGCATCGAAGAGGCTGCCGCGCGCACCCAGGCGCGCATCGATTCCGGCGAACAGATCGTGGTCGGCGTCAATGCCCACCAGCCCGGGACGGACATCGATGTCGACGTGCTGAGGATCGACAATGCCGAGGTCAGGGCACGGCAATTGTCGAAGCTGCAGCGGCTGAAAGGCACGCGTGACGTCGCCGCCGTCGAGAGCGCGCTCCATGCGCTTACCCGTGCTGCCGGGAGTAACGGAAACCTGCTGGAATTCGCCATCCGGGCCGCACGCGCCAACGCCACGGTCGGCGAGATTTCGCTGGCGCTGGAAAAGGTTTTCGGCCGCCATGTCGCCTCGGTGCAGACGATCTCCGGCGTCTATCGCAACGCGCTCGGCGACAATCCGGTGGTCGACCGGCTGCAGGACAAGATCGTGGCGTTCGAGGAAAAGTCCGGCGGCAAGCCGCGCATTCTGGTCGCCAAGATGGGGCAAGACGGCCATGATCGCGGCCAGAAAGTGATCGCCACCGCCTTTGCCGACCTAGGCTTCGACGTCACCGTCGGGCCGATGTTCCAGACGCCGGACGAGATCGCCAGGCTGGCCGTCGAGCATGACGTGCACATCGTCGGCGCCTCGTCGCTGGCTGCGGGCCATTTGACGCTTATTCCCGAACTCAAACATGCGCTGAAGAAGCTCGGCCGCGACGACATGCTGATCGTCGCCGGCGGCGTCATTCCACCGCAGGATTACGACGCAGTCCGGCAGGCAGGCGCCACTGAAATTTTCCCGCCCGGCACGGTCATCCCGGAAGCGGCGGACCGGCTGATGGACCGGCTGCTGCAGGTTGGCTGACGCTTTGTTATAATGTCTGTTGTAACGAGAAACACGCTGAGTTATAATCAGCGTTGCAACAGGATGTCTTCCCATGAACACGACCATTCGCAAGATCGGCAATTCCGAAGGCGTGATCCTGCCGAGGGAGCTTCTCGACCGCCTGAACCTGAAGGCTGGCGACCAGCTTCAAATCGTCGAAACAGGTGACGGCCTTGCGCTGAAGCCGGTGGACGACAGCTTCGAGCGGCAAATGAAAGCCGCCCGCGAGGTGATGGACAAATACAAGGTCGCGCTTCAGAAGCTCGCCGAATGAGCTGGGAGTTTCTGACGCGGCGTGCAATCGAAGCGATGCACGCGGAGCAGTTGCGCCGACACGGCGGAGCACAAGGCTTGAGGGATGAAAATGCCCTTGAATCGGCGCTCGCCCGCGCCGAGAACAAGGCCAACTACGGAGATCCGTCGATTGAAGATCTCGCTGCTGCCTCCGTCTTCGGCATCGCCCGGAACCACGCCTTTGTCGACGGCAACAAGCGCACCGCTATTGTCGCGGCTGGCGCATTTCTGATCGTTAACGGTTATGCCCTGACGGCTGACAACGGCACGGTCTACGAATTCGTCATGGGCGTTACCGCCGGCGAGATCAACGAGGCTGGTGCCGCGGCGTTCTTCCGAGACCATGTCGTCAAGATCGAGGCCTAACTGGTAGTCAGCTTGACGATTTCCCACTCCTTGCCGTTCACCACGGCAATTTCGCCGACCCTCTTGCCATACAAGGCCAAGGCCATCGGCGAAACATGGGAAATTGTGCCCTTGGCCGGATCGGCCTCATCCTCGCCGACGATCTTCCAATGTACCTTTTTGCCGTCATCGCCTTCCAGCGTGACGCCCATGCCGAAGCGAACAAGGTCGCTACCCGGCTCCGGCACGGAAAGCTCGGCGCTTTCACGCCGCGCGGTCCAATAGCGCAGGTCGCGCGAGATGAGCGCGATGCGCTCGCGGTCGGCCCTCTTCTCCGCTCTGCCCAGTTCATCGCGCAGGGCAGCCAGTTCGGCATCGATCAGCGTCAGGCCGCGTTCCGTCACCAGATTGCGGTGATGGCTGATCGGCCGCTCGCCGATGCCGGCGATGGCGTTTTCGCTGTCTTCCTCGCGGGTGAAGGCCCTGCTCATCCGACGAACTTAGGCTTGGAATGGCGACTCCACAAGCCATTGCTGATGAAGAGGATGGAGACGAAAATCTGGGTTCAATACCCGACGTTAGACAGCCGCTTGGGGTCCGGCTGCGCAATTAGATAGCGGAGCCGCTTGGTTCCGACGTCGCCTCGCTCAACGATATTGAAGCCGAGCCGGCCGAGATCCGCTGCGATTTTGTCCAAATCGACGTAACCATGCCGGTGGAGCCGAAACGTGCTCTTCTGGCGCGGCGGTTTTGCAAAATCGACGATAAGCACGCGACCGCCCGGCTTCAGGACGCGGAAGGCTTCTCTGCCAAAATCCTCGCGGCCCTTCTTTGGAAGATGGTGGAACATCAGCGTGCTGAGGACGACATCAAATTCCCCATCCTTGAAAGGCAGTTCCTGAGCGGTGGCGGTCGAGAACCCGACTTGTAGCCCGGCTCGCCGGGCCTTTGCCGTCGCGCGCGCAACCATTTCGGCGGAGGCGTCGACGCCGTGCACGCGCCCCTCCGGCGCCACTTTTTGTCTGGCAAGGAGCGCGGTGGTGCCGGTGCCGCACCCGACGTCCAGGACCACTTCTCCCGGTTTCAGCTCCGCAAAGCTTAATATCCTTTCGCGAAAAGCACGCTCGCGACCGAAGGTCAGAAGCCACGCCAGCATATCGTACAGGGCGGCGGAATGAAGCGTGATGCCGACATGCGGCGCCTTCTCCTCGCCGGCGGCCGGTCTGCGGTCCTTGGCGGACAGCCGCCCGTGAGCGCTTTGCCAAATCAATAGGCTTGCGATCACGACGAGTACCCCAGCATGAAGCAAAAGGACGGGAATTCCCAAGGAAAAGACCGCATTTGCCTGTCCCACCGAGAAAAATGCCGCAAGCACCACGGCCACTTTGACGAGCGCGACTAGCGCATGCCCGCCAACTATTGTTCCAAAAAGGCGTTGGTGCATTGCTTTATCTCCTGTCAGCCGGCCTCGCGCTGGGCCTTCCGCAAGAGCATATGATACTGGACAGTGTGTCCAGTATCAGTTTTACTGGCCACGTCGCACCGGCGCGCCCAATACTGGACAGTTTGGTGTCTTATGACCGGAAAAGGATGTTGCCGATGCCAGCCGGATCGATCGACCGGCGGGTCGCCAGGACCCGCAGCCGACTGCAGCAGGCGCTTTTCAGACTGACCGCCGAGAAGGGGTATACGGCGATCACGGTCGAGGATATCTGCAGGGAAGCCGATGTCGGCCGCTCGACTTTCTACACACACTATCCCGACAAGGACCGCTTGAGGAAAGCAACGACCGACGACCATCTGATGACCTTGCAGGCACACGGTGCCGAACGCCATTCGCAGCGAAACGCCAAGGGCTTTTCCTTCAGCGGTCCGGTGTTCGAGCATGCTCATGCCACGCGGGAGATGCACCGTGCGCTGATGGGCGGGAAAAAGCGCGAAATGCCAGAAGAGATCCGCGGCTGGATAAGCAGGCAGGTTCGACATGAATTGGCGAATATCCAAGGTGATCAAGGCGGGGCCAGACTTGAGATCGCCACACGCTTCATCGTTGGCGCGTTCTTTGAAGTGATGCACTGGTGGCTTGAGAGGGATACGAAGCTGTCCCCCGCGGAGATCGACCAGACATTCGTGCAACTTGCCTTCAACGGGGTAAATGCGGTGTTCGCCGAGCCAACGAGGATCGAATAGAGGTCAAAAGGGGCTTCGTTTGATCGCCCACAGAAGGGCCGAAAGCGATATTCCGTCCTGGCTGGCAAGCTTCAGATTTTCACCACGAGTTCGACCGGGCTAGTCTGGCACGAATCCTGCGACATGATCTTTGAACACCAGGGATCTGTGCCGATGTTGAACAGAAGAACGCTGCTTACGCAGACCGCCGGCTTTGCCGTCATGGGGCTTTCGCTCGGCAAGGCAGCGGCGGAAAACCTGCACGGCATCGACAAAGCCGCGATGCGCGGGGCGATCAATGCGACCGATCTCGGCGTCCGGCCCGGCGCGCTTGAGGACCAGAGCAAGGCTTTCACCAAGCTGCTGCGCGAAGCGCACGTTCGCGACATGCCGGTGTTCCTGCCGCCGGGGACCTATATCGTTTCCAACCTGTCGCTGCCCGGCCGCGTGCGCCTGTCCGGCGTGGCGGGCGCATCGCGGATCGTCTATGGCGGCAACGGCCATCTCATCATGGCGGAACAGGCCGAGCATATCGTACTCAGTGGACTGGTGTTCGACGGCAGCAACCACTGGATGGGCGATTATACGCAAGGCCTGCTCGATCTGCGCCGCATCGCCCATCTCGTCGTCGACAATTGCCAGCTTACCGGCAGCGGCAAGAACGGTCTGGCGCTCGAACACGCCTCGGGCCGTATCGAACGCTCGGAGATATCCGATGCGGCCGATGCCGGCATCTATTCGGTCGAGGCCGATGGCCTGGAAATATCAGGCAATAGCGTCTCCGACTGCGCCAATGGCGGCATTCTGGTGCACCGCTGGCAGGCGGCGGAAGATGGTACCATCGTCAGCGGCAACCGCGTCGAACGCATCCAGGCGCGCAGCGGCGGAACCGGCCAGAACGGCAACGGCATCAATGCCTTCCGCGCCGGCAATGTCATCATCTCCGGCAATATTGTTTCGGATTGCGCGTTTTCGGCTATCCGCGCCAACAGTGCCAGCAATTTGCAGATCACCGGCAACACCTGCTCGCGCTCGGGCGAAACAGCCGTGTATTCCGAATTCTCATTCGAAGGCGCCATCATCAGCAACAACATCGTCGATAGTGCTGCGAACGGTATTTCGATCGTCAATTTCAACGAAGGCGGCCGCATGGGGGTCTGCTCCGGCAACATCGTCCGCAACCTGTCGACCAGCGGCCCCTACCCTGCCGATGCGCCCGGCTTCGGCGTCGGCATCAGCGTCGAGGCAGACACCACCGTTTCCGGCAATGTCGTTGAGAATGCGCCGCTCTACGGCATGCAGATCGGCTGGGGACCGTTCATGCGCAATGTGGTCGCCACGGGAAACGTCATCCGCAAGGCCGGAACCGGCATCGTCGTCACCGTGGTCGAAGGTGCCGGGACGGCAATCATCTCCGACAATGTCATCGACGGAGTCCAGAACGGCGCGATCGTCGGCCAGCGCTGGGCCGAGCCGGTGACCGGCGACCTCGCCGCGTCAGGCAATGCCGGCTATGCGCATTTGACCGTCGAGCGCAATCACGTCAGTTGAGGGCGGCGGTGGGCCGGAGCGCGCCGACTTTGGCGCCGATCCGGCTTTCGATAGGCGGATTTGCCTGTTCGATCAGCTTTGCCGCCAGCGGCTGGTCTGCGTGCAAAAGCTTTAACAGCACGGCCGCGAGCATGACTTCAGTTGCGCGGCCGGCGCCGTCGTCGCATTTCAGCGCGATGCCAAGGCCAAGCTCTGGAAGGGCGGCACAATGGACGCCCTCGGCGCCCCCCTTGGCAAAGATCCGGCCAGGCGCGGCCTCCATCATCGCGACGTCGGACCTGCCAGTGCCGGCGACGAAAAACGGCTCGGCCATGCAGGCGGAAAGCAGCCGCTTCGCCGCCCGGGCGCGCACCGGCTCGAAGCTGGCGCCTGTCGCCATGCGGGCAAAGCCAAGCGCAAAGCTGCGCAGCGGCACGGCATAGGTCGGAATCGAGCAACCGTCAGTGCCACGGTGATCGGCGTCATGGGCAGCACCGGTCACCGCCTGCATCGCTTCGCGCACCATCTCCTGCGAAGCATGGCCAGCCTTGACGTAACCGCGATGGGCGATGCCGCTGTGAACGCAGGTGCATAGGAAGCCTGAGTGCTTGCCGGAACAATTGTTGTGCAGCGCGTTCGGCACGCTGCCGGCGCGGGCAAGCGCCAGCGTCGCCCCATGGCTCGACGGCCAATGCGCGCCGCATTCGAGTGCCGTCTCGTCCAGGCCGGCCTTCGCCAGCATAGCCCTCGCGAGCTCGACATGTGGCGGCTCGCCGGAATGCGAGGCGCAGGCCAGTGCCAGCTCCCGGTCACCGAAGCCGTAGCCATCGGCAGCGCCGCTCTCGACCAGCGGCAACGCCTGGATCGCCTTGACCGCCGAACGCGGGAACACCGGTTGTGCCGTGTCGCCGATCTCCCAGACAGGCTTGCCGTCGGCGTCGAAGACGGCAACAGCGCCGCGATGCGCGCTCTCGACGATAGCGCCGCGCAAAACTTCGACCAGAACCGGATTTGTCATGAATTCCCCGCTAGCGCATGATCTCGAAACTCGGAATCAATTTTCGAAAAGGATCATGCGCAAAATCAAAGCGATATAGCGCCCTTTTGCGCGCGCGAAGCGGCGCGCGCGCTGTAATGCGGGGCCGCTTTTATCTGATCCGGTCGAGAATGGAAACGTAGTTGGCGACCGCCGCGCCGCCCATGTTGAAGATGCCGCCGAGCTTTGCTCCCGGCACCTGGATGCCGCCCGCCTCGCCGACGAGTTGCATGGCGGTAAGCACATGCATCGATACGCCGGTGGCACCGATCGGGTGGCCCTTGGCCTTCAGCCCGCCGGACGGATTGACCGGCAGCCTTCCGCCTTTCGCCGTATCGCCATCCAAGGCCAGCTTGGCGCCCTCGCCCGGCTTGGCCAGGCCCATCGCCTCATACTCGATCAGCTCGGCGATGGTGAAACAGTCATGCGTCTCGACGAAGGACAGGTCGCCGAGCGTCACGCCGGCCTGCTTCAGCGCCTGATTCCAGGCCTGCTCGCAACCTTCGAACGCGAGGATGTCGCGCTTCGACATCGGCAGGAAATCCTGCACATGCTCATTGGCGCGGAAGGCGACGGCGCGGCGCATCTTCAGCGCCGTCGCCGTGTCGGCGAGGACAAGGGCGGCGGCGCCGTCCGAAACCAGCGAGCAGTCTGTGCGCTTCAGCGGACCGGCGACGAAGGGGTTTTTTTCGCTTTCCTGCCGGCAGAACTCGTAGCCGAAATCCTTGCGCATCTGCGCGTAGGGATTGTCGACGCCGTTCTTATGGTTCTTGGCGGCGATCATCGCCAGCGCATCCGACTGGTCGCCGTAGCGCTGGAAATAGGCTTGAGCGATCTTGCCGAAGACGCCAGCGAAGCCTGCCGGCGTGTCACCATCCTCCGGCAGATACGAGGCCTTGAGCAGGTTCTTGCCGATCTCAGGACCGGGCGTCGTCGTCATCTGCTCGGCGCCGACCACCAGCACGATACGGGCGGCATTTGCGTCGATGGCGCGGATGCCTTGCCTGACCGCCGCCGAGCCGGTGGCGCAGGCGTTCTCGACGCGGGTCGCCGGCTTGAAGCGCAGCCGGTCGTCTGCCTGGAGGACCAGGCTCGCGGTGAAATCCTGGGCGGAAAACCCGGCGTTGAAGTGGCCGAGCACGATCTCGTCGACGTCATCTGGACCGATGCCGGCATGATCGAGCGCCTCGACCGCCACCTTGGTGATCAGGCCCTCCAGCGTCTCGCCTTCGAGCTTGCCGAAGCGCGAATGCGCCCAACCGACGATGCATGCTGTCATGGCGATCCCCATCCTGCAGGCCCGGCTGCGCGATGTCGCGGCCGCTCGGCATTGTTCAAGGATGAACCGTTCCGCCGGTTTCGTGAAGGGGCCAGAACCGCACAATCGCTTGATCTTGATATCTGGTCATAACGCCTGGCATTTGCCAGCAAATCAGGCTGAATTTTTTGTTGATTGATGCGTCAATAAAAAATAAACTTACCCAACAGGCCGGAGCAAGAATGCCGAAACTCGGAATGGAGCCGTTGCGCCGCAAGGCGCTCATCGACGCAACGATCTCGGCGATCGGCGAGCGCGGTTCGCTTGATGTCACGATGTCGGAAATCGCCGGGCGCGCCGGCGTGTCCTCGGCGCTTGCCCACCATTATTTCGGCGCCAAGGACGAATTGCTGTTGGCGACGATGCGGCACATCCTGAGCGGGCTCACCGCCGATACGCGGCGCGCGCTTCGCACGGCCGGCACGGCGCGCCAGCGCGTCTCGGCAGTGGTCGCGGTCAATTTCTCCGACGTCCAGTTCCAGCCGGAAACGATCGCCGCCTGGCTCGCCTTCTATGTCGAGGCGCAGAAATCGGCAGCACTTCGCCGGCTGCTCAAGGTCTATGCACGGCGGCTGCATTCCAATCTGCTCAGCGGGCTGACCGGCATCCTGCCGAGAAGCGAGGCCGACCGGGTTGCCGAAGCGACGGCGGCGCTGATCGACGGGCTCTATATCAGGCGCGCGCTGAAGGACGGCGTGCCCGATGCCGCGACCGCGATCGCACTGGTTGAGGACTATCTCGAAATGAAGCTTAGCGGACGGCAGAAGCAGTGACATCCAAGCGACCCAACATCCTGATCGTTATGGTCGATCAGCTCAACGGAACGCTGTTTCCAGACGGGCCGGCAGACTTCCTGCACGCGCCGCATCTGAAGGCGCTCGCCGCGCGTTCGGCGCGTTTTTGCAACAACTACACGGCCTCGCCGCTCTGCGCGCCGGGCCGCGCCGCATTCATGAGCGGCCAATTGCCGTCACGCACCGGGGTCTATGACAACGCCGCCGAATTCACCTCGTCGATCCCGACCTTTGCCCATCATCTGCGCGCCGCCGGCTATCACACCTGCCTCTCCGGCAAGATGCATTTCGTCGGGCCGGACCAGTTGCACGGCTTCGAGGAACGGCTGACTACCGACATCTATCCGGCCGATTTCGGCTGGACGCCGGACTATCGCAAGCCCGGCGAGCGGATCGACTGGTGGTATCACAATCTGGGCTCAGTGAGCGGTGCCGGAACTGCCGAAATCACCAACCAGCTGGAATATGACGACGAGGTCGCCTTCCATGCGGTGCAGAAGCTCTACGATCTTGCCCGCGTCTCCGACGACGTCGCACATCGGCCCTGGTGCTTGACGGTTTCCTTCACCCATCCGCACGATCCCTACGTCGCACGGCGGCGCTACTGGGACCTCTACGAGGATTGCCCGGCGCTCGAGCCCGAGATCGGCTTCATTCCCTACGACAGGCAGGACCCGCATTCGCAGCGGCTCTACCGCGCCAGCGACTATGATAGTTTTGACATCACCGCGGAGCAGATCCGCCGCGCGCGGCGCGGCTATTTCGCCAATATCTCCTATCTCGACGACAAGCTCGGCGAGTTGCTGTCGGTGCTCGAGCGCACGCACATGCTCGACGGCACGGTCATCCTGTTCTGCTCGGACCACGGCGACATGCTCGGCGAGCGCGGCCTGTGGTTCAAGATGTGCTTCTTCGAAGGTTCGGCGCGGGTGCCGCTGATGATCGCCGGCAAGAGCATACACACCGGGCTGATCGACACGCCGGTCTCCAACCTCGACGTGACGCCGACGCTTTGCGATCTCGCCGGCATCGACATCAGCGCGATTGCGCCGTGGACCGACGGCCAGTCGCTACTGCCGCTGCTGAACGGAAGGAAACGCTCCGCGCCGGTGCTGATGGAATATGCAGCCGAAGGCTCGAACGCGCCGATGGTGGCGATGCGCGAGGGCCGCTACAAATTCATCCATTGCGAGATCGATCCGCCGCAACTGTTTGATCTTGAATCGGATCCGCTGGAATTGACCAACCTCGCCGCCGATCCGGCCAATGCGGCTTTGGTGGCGGCTTTCACCGGCAAGGTGCGGGAGCGCTGGGACATGGCGGCGTTCGATGCCGCGGTGCGTGCCAGCCAGGCACGCCGCTGGGTGGTCTACCCGGCGCTGCGCAACGGCACCCACTACCCTTGGGAATTCCAGCCGCTGCAGAAAGCATCGGAGCGCTACATGCGCAATCACATGAACCTCGACCTGCTCGAAGAGCAGAAGCGCTTTCCGCGAGGCAAATGATGGCAGACAGTCTCGTCCCCTCGCTCGACCATCTCAGGCAGGCCTATGCCGCCACCTCCAAGGCGACGCAGATCACGCCGCTGCTGGAATCGGCGGCACTCGCCCGCGAGACCGGCGCCGCCCGCTTCTTCGTCAAGGCCGAGTCGCTGCAATGGGCAGGATCGTTCAAGGTGCGCGGCGCCTACTGGCGGCTGAAGCGGCTGTCGCCTGACGAAGCCAAAAAGGGCGTCGTCGCCTATTCCTCCGGCAATTTCGCGCAAGGGCTGGCGGCGGCGGGCCAGGCGCTCGGCATTCCTGTCACCATCGTCATGCCGATCGACGCGCCGGCCGCCAAGCGCGACGCCACATCGGGCTACGGCGCGCACGTCGTGCTGACCGACCATGGCGAGCGCGCGCGTGAGGAAGTCGCTGCCGCCAGGGCGCGCGAGATCGCCGCGAGCGAAGGCCTGGCGCTGCTGCACCCGTTCGACGATCCGGAGATCGTCGCCGGCCAGGCCGGTGCCGGGCTGGAGGCACTCGACCAGCTCGCCGCCAGGCAAACCGAGGCCGATCTCTTGTTCTGCTCGGTCGGCGGCGGCGGCCTGATCGGCGGTGTTTCGCTGGCCTTCCACTACCTGTCGCCAGCCACGAAGATCATCGGCGTCGAGCCGGAAGGTTTTGACGGCATGGGCTCGTCGCTGGCACATGGCGCCATCGAAACCATGCCGATCGGGCCGAAATCGATCTGCGACGGGCTGATGTCGCGGCGGCCTGGCGACGCGCCGTTCGCAGCGGTGAAGACCGCCGGCGTTCGCGGCGTCACCGTCGACGATGCTTCGGTGCGGCGCGCTATGCGGATCGCCTTCGAGCGGCTGAAGCTGGTGCTCGAGCCTTCGGGCGCTGCTTCACTCGCGGCGTTGCTCGGCGGCAAGGTCGACGTGACCGGCAAGACCGTTCTCGTAGTGGCAACCGGCGGCAACGTCTCGCTGGCCGATTTCACTGCGCATATGAACCATGGGCGCGCATGAACCATGCTTGAAGCGGATTTCGTCATCATCGGCTCCGGCTCGGCCGGCTCGGCCATGGCCTACCGGCTGTCGGAGGACGGCAAGCATTCGGTGATCGTCATCGAATATGGCGGCAGCGATATCGGGCCGCTGATCCAGATGCCGTCGGCGCTGTCGATCCCGCTCAACATGAGCCTCTACGACTGGGGCTTTGCCAGCGAGCCGGAGCCGCATCTCGGCGGCCGCGTGCTGGCAACGCCTCGCGGCAAGGTCATCGGCGGCTCATCCTCGATCAACGGCATGGTCTATGTGCGCGGCCATGCCCGCGACTTCGACCATTGGGCCGAACAGGGCGCGGCCGGCTGGGGCTTCGCAGACGTGCTCCCGTACTTCAAGCGAATGGAGGACAGCAATGGCGGCGAGAATGGCTGGCGCGGCCATGGCGGCCCGCTGACTGTGCAGCGCGGCTCGCGGACCAATCCACTCTACGGCGCCTTTGTCGAGGCAGGCCGTCAGGCCGGTTTCGAGCTAACCGATGATTACAATGGCGCGAAGCAGGAAGGTTTTGGGCCGATGGAGCAGACCATTCGTGGCGGTCGCCGCTGGTCGGCGGCGAGCGCCTATCTCAGGCCGGCACTCAGGCGGAAAAATGTCAGCTTGGTCAAGGGGTTCGCCCGACGGGTAATCATCGAGAATCAACGCGCCACCGGAGTCGAGATCGAAGCGCGCAAGCGGATTCAGGTGATCAGAGCGCGGCGTGAGGTGATCGTTGCCGCGTCCTCGATCAACTCGCCCAAGATCCTGATGCTGTCCGGCATCGGCCCCGGCCAGCACCTCAAAGAGAACGGCATTCCGGTGATTGTCGACCGGCCCGGCGTCGGCCGCAATCTGCAGGACCACATGGAACTCTACATCCAGCAGGAATCGACAAAGCCGATCACGCTGAACTCCATCTTGAACCCGTTCTCGAAGGCATTGATCGGCGCGCAGTGGCTGTTCTTCAAGTCCGGCCTCGGCGCCACCAATCATTTCGAGGCGGCCGCCTTTGTGCGCTCGCGCGCCGGCGTCGATTATCCCGATATCCAGTATCACTTCATACCGGCAGCAGTCCGCTATGACGGCAAGGCGGCGGCGAAGGCGCATGGCTTCCAGGCGCATGTCGGGCCGATGCGGTCGAAGTCGCGCGGTTCGGTCACGCTGCGCTCGCCCGATCCCAAATCGAAGCCGGTGATCCGCTTCAACTACATGTCGCATCCGGACGACTGGACGGAGTTCCGCCACTGCATCCGGCTGACCCGTGAGATCTTCGGGCAAGCGGCCTTCGATCCTTACCGCGGCAAGGAACTGTCGCCGGGTTCGCACGTACAATCGGACGACGAGCTCGACGCCTTCATCCGCGACCACGCCGAAAGCGCCTATCACCCTTGCGGCACCTGCAAGATGGGCCGTGCCGACGATGCGATGAGCGTCGTCGATCCGGAATGCCGCGTCATCGGCGTCGAAGGGCTGCGGGTCGCCGATTCCTCGATCTTCCCGCGCGTCACCAATGGCAATCTCAACGCGCCGTCGATCATGACTGGCGAGAAGGCCGCCGACCACGTTCTCGGGCGCTCGCCGCTGGCGCCGTCCAACCAGGAACCATGGATCAATCCGCGCTGGCAGGCGTCGGACAGATAGGCCATGATCCGGCGGACGCACATTCCGCCTGCCGCGAAAGACGATTGGAGAACAGTCATGCGCGCCCAGCCAACGGCATCGCATTATGTCAACGGCCGCTATATCGACGACGAGCGCGGCGCGCCGCTGCCGGTCATCTATCCGGCGACCGGCGAGACCATTGCCATGCTGCGCTCGGCGACGCCGAACGTGCTTGAACTCGCGATCGAAGCCGCGCGTGCGGCACAGCCGGCCTGGGCACGGCTGAAGCCGGTCGAGCGCGGCCGCATACTGCGCCGTGCCGCCGACATTTTGCGCGCCCGCAATGCCGATTTGGCGCGTATCGAGACGCTCGACACCGGCAAGCCGATCCAGGAGACGCTGGTTGCGGACGCCCCTTCGGCGGCGGATTGCCTCGAATATTTCGGCGGCGCGGTCGCCGCCTTTAATGGCGAGGCCGTCGATCTCGGCGGTCCCTTTGCCTATACCAGGCGCGAGGCGCTCGGCGTCTGCGTCGGCATCGGCGCGTGGAACTACCCGATCCAGATCGCCGGCTGGAAATCCGCACCCGCCCTCGCCATGGGCAATGCGATGGTGTTCAAACCGTCGGAAAACACGCCGCTTTCAGCGCTGGCGCTCGCCGAAATCTACACCGAGGCCGGGCTGCCCGACGGGCTGTTCAATGTCGTGCAAGGTTTTGGCGATGTCGGCGCCGGCCTTGTCGGCCATGAGGTCGTCGCCAAAGTCTCGGTGACCGGCTCAGTGCCGACCGGCCGCAAGGTGCTGTCGCTCGCCGGCTCGAAGATGAAGCACGCGACGATGGAGCTCGGCGGCAAGTCGCCGCTGATCGTCTTCGAAGACGCCAACCTCGAAAACGCCATCGGCGGCGCGATGCTCGGCAATTTCTATTCGACCGGTCAGATCTGCTCCAACGGCACACGGGTCTTCGTGCAGCGCAGCATCCATGACCGTTTCGTCGAAAGGCTGACCGAGCGGACCAAGAAAATCCGCATCGGCGACCCGCTCGACCAGGACACGCAGATGGGGCCGCTGGTCTCGAAGGCGCAGCACGACAAGGTCGTCTCATACATCGAGGCCGGCAAGCAGGATGGTGCGGTGCTCGCCTGCGGCGGCAATGTGCCTTCGCTGCAGGGTTTTCAGGGCGGCTTCTTCGTCGAGCCGACGGTGTTCACCGGTGTCACCGACACGATGCGCATCGCCCGCGAGGAGATTTTCGGGCCTGTCATGAGCGTGCTGAAGTTCGACAGCGAGGACGAGGTGATCGAGCGCGCCAACGACACCGAATTCGGCCTCGCTGCAGGCGTGTTCACGCGCGACCTGGCGCGCGCCCACCGTGTCATCGCCGAATTGCAGGCCGGCACCTGCTGGATCAACGCCTACAATCTGACGCCGGTCGAAATCCCGTTCGGCGGCTTCAAGCAGTCCGGCATCGGCCGCGAGAATTCGCTCGCGGCATTGGCACTCTATTCGCAGCTAAAGTCGGTCTACGTCGAGACCGGTGATGTCGCCAGCCCGTACTGATCCTTGCGGGCCGTACCGTCCAGATACTGCGTCAGCGCACAGACCAGATGGTAGAAGATGCTGGCCGGCACCTCGCTTGCCAGCGAGCGGCCACGCTCGTCGATGCGGTCGATCCACAGGCCGAGCGGTGCCGGATTGATGTGCCAGCGGAACAGCCGGCCGACACGCGCCTCGATTTCCGGCTTCAGGTCGGGACCGCCCGAGCCGTCCAGCGCGATCGCTGCCTTGATTGCTTCGGCCTGCGGCCAACTGCGCGAGACGCGGTCGAGCGGCAGCCCTTGCCGCGAGACGGCGCCGTAGGCGAGGCCTGTGGCGCGGTTCAGGCCATTGGCAATCGCCGACGCGTAGAGTTTCCTGGCGAGGCCGGTCAAGCCGCTCTGGCCGCTGCGGCCCGCGAAGTCGACCAGCAGCGAGGCCCATTCGAAATGATGGCCCGGTTCGGTCCACGTGCCTTTCTCGCCAGGGGCTGGCCGCCATTCATTGTCGAAATACTCACCCAGCGTCCAGCTTTCCGGGTCGAAGAAATGGCTGCGGAACAGATCGACGATGCGCGCGGCGCGGCGAAGATAGGCGCGCTCGCCGGTCGCCTGATGCCAGGCCAAAAACGCCTCGAGCAGATGCATGTGCGGGTTGGAGCGGCGTTCGCCCTCGCCGCTCGAGGTCTCGCGGAAGCCGGTCAGGCGTTCGTCCTCGAGATGCGCGTCGATGAACGCAAAGGTCTCCTCGCCAAGCCGCAATGCATCCGGATTGCCGCACATATGGGCATGCGCCAGCGCCAGAAGCACGCAGGAATGGTCATAGGCATCCTCGGCGGCATCGGCGACGGTGCCGTCGACGTTGAGCGTGCGCACCCAGCCGCCATTATCGGTGCGGCCGTTCCTGGCCATGAATTCGAGGCCGTGGCTAATCAGCCGATCGGCCGGGCCGTTCCAGCCGCGCGCCTTGGCGACGGCGAAGGCATAGATCTGCCTGGCCTGCGTGCGCATGCGCTTGGGTTTCATCAGCGGGGTGGCGTCGAAACCGAGCGCCTCATGGAACCCGCCATGGCGCTCATCGACGCCGATCGTCGACCACAGCGGCACCGTCTCCTCGAACAGCCAATGGTGCACGCGGCGTTGCCAGGCGCCGCTTTCGATGACGCGATCGTCGGCGGGCGTGAACCTGGTCTCCAGGCGGCCGCTCTTTTCGAGCTGCTCGACGATCTTCTTGACGTTCTGGCTGTGGCTGACCGGCGCGACGAAAGTGGCGTCGGCGGTCGAGACGATGGCGACGTCCTTCAGGCCAATGGCCGACAGCAGGCGGCCGTCGCTGCGGATATAGGAGTTCTCGCAATCGATGGCGACGACGTCGCCGACAATGACGTTGCCCTGCTTGTCGGACGGCCCGACATCGAGCAGCGATTGCCAGGAACCGAGATCGTTCCAGCGAAAGCCGGCCGGCACCATGGCGATGCCGCTGGCGCGCTCCATGATCGCATAGTCGATCGATGTCGAAGGGATGGCGGCATAGAGCTCCAGAGGCATGTAGAGGCCGGAAAGATCCGATGTCGCAGCCTGGTAGGCAGCCTCTGTGGCGCTCCAGATGTCTGGCTGGAAAACGATGAACGCGTCGCGCATGGCACTGGCGCGAAACAGGAAGATGCCGGTGTTCCAGTAGAAATTGCCGGCCTCAAGATAGCTCTGCGCGGTGGCGAGATCGGGTTTTTCGACGAAACGCGAGACATCGCAGATGCCATCGCGCTCGCCTGCCACCTCGATGTAGCCATACCCGGTCTCCGGTTGGGTGGGCTTGATGCCGAACACCACCAGCCTGCCTTCGCGCGCCGCCGCCGTGCCGGCCTCGACGCTCCGCCAGAATTGCTGCGCGGTCGCGATCTCATGGTCGGACGGCACCACCAGCACCAGGCTGTCGCCGAATTCGGACAAAGTGCGCAGGCTTGCCAAAGCGACGGCCGCGGCAGTGTTGCGTCCGGTCGGCTCGAACAGCGGGCCGCCGCCGGAAAGCTCGTGGCCGGCAATGTCGGCATGAACGCGGTCGGCGTGCCTTTCCGAGGCAATCAGGAAAACCGGCGTTTCGCCTTCCGGCCGCGCAGTCAGCCGGCGTAGCGTCTTGGCCAGCATCGAGCCGTCGCCGGAGAAATCATGGAACTGCTTGGGATTGTCCTCGCGCGACAGCGGCCACAGCCGCGAGCCGATGCCGCCGCTCATCACAAAACTGACGATCCGTTCGGTCATGAAAATAAGTCCCGCTCAAAAGGTCTGATTGTAGGCGCCGACTTCCGGGCTGCGGCGCAGCACCGCGTCGACGGCTTCGAACATCTGGCGACGCCGCTCGGACGATACCGGGCTTTCGACCACCACCACAAGCTCCGGCTTGTTCGATGATGCCCGCACCAGCCCCCAGGTACCATCCTCCGCCACGACCCTGACGCCGTTGACGGTGATCAGCTCGGCGATCTTCTGGCCGGCGAAGACCGCGCCCTCGTCCTTCATCTTGCGAACATCGCCTACGACCCGCTCGACGACGCCGTATTTGAGCTCGTCGGCGCAATGTGGCGACATGGTCGGCGTGCCGAACGTCAGCGGCAGATCGCGGTAGAGGTCGGCCATGCTGCTTTGCGGGCTGCGATCCAGCATCTGGCATATAGCAATGGCCGTGACCAGGCCATCGTCATAACCGCGGCCAATCGGCGGATTGAAGAAGAAGTGGCCCGATTTCTCAAAACCGGCGACAGCGCCGAGCTCGGCGACGCGCCGTTTGATATAGGAATGACCGGTTTTCCAATAGTCGGTGACCGCGCCATTTTCCCGCAACACCTTGTCGGTCATGAACAATCCGGTCGACTTGACGTCGACGACGAAAGTCGAGCCGGGATAGAGGTGTGAGATGTCGCGCGCAAGCATGACGCCGACCTTGTCGGCGAAGATCTCGTTGCCTTCATTGTCGACCACGCCGCAGCGGTCGCCGTCGCCGTCGAAGCCGAGCCCGACATCGGCGCCAGTTTCCAGCACCTTGTCGCGAATGGCGTGCAGCATCTTCATGTCTTCGGGGTTGGGATTGTAATTGGGAAACGTATGATCGAGCGCGACGTCGAGCGGAATCACCTCGCAGCCGCTCCTTTCCAGTGCCTCGGGAGCGAAAGCCCCGGCGGTGCCGTTGCCGCAGGCGGCCACCACCTTGAGCTTCCTCGAGATACGCTTTCCCGCTGTCAGATCGTCGAGGTAGGTTTTGCGGAAATCCGCAACGAAGTCATAGGAGCCGCCACCGACAAGGTCGAAATCGCCTGAGAGCACGATCGCCTTCAGCGCACTCATCTCCTCCGGACCAAAGGTCAGCGGGCGCGCCGCGCCCATCTTGACGCCGGTCCAGCCATTCTCGTTATGCGAGGCGGTGACCATGGCGACGGACGGCGTGTCGAGCGCGAATTGGGCGAAATAGGCCATCGGCGACAAGGCCAGCCCGACATCCTTGACCCGCGCGCCGGCGGCCATCAGCCCGGAAACCAGCGCCAGCTTGATGGCAAGCGAATAAGAGCGGAAATCGTGACCGGTGACGATGTCGGGTCCGGCACCCAGACGGCGGATCAGCGTGCCGAGCCCCATGCCGAGCGCCTGGACGCCGATCAGATTGAGCTCCGGCGGCTCGTTCGAACCGGGATGGCCAAACCACCAGCGCGCATCATATTCGCGAAACCCGGATGGCTTGATCAACGCCGAGGTTTCGAACTCAAAAGTGTTTGGTTTGACATCGCTAACGATCTTCATCGACAAGGCTGCAACTCCAGGCGGCTGAATCAGATGCTTCGAGGCAAGTGGACGGTTACCTAGAAGCCCCTTTAAGCCGTGTTTGTGCGACAGGAAACTGAAACCTGTATGACGTAGCGGCTAAAGCGAAAGAAATGCGACGGAAGCGCTGCCATTGGCGCTTGCAGTAACCAAATGCGGCGGCTATAAGCCCGCGGTCTGGTCACGGAGTGTAGCGCAGCCTGGTAGCGCACATCGTTCGGGACGATGGGGTCGCAGGTTCAAATCCTGCCACTCCGACCAGAAAAAACAGCGGCTTAGCTGTTCTTGTTCCCGAAACAACCACCTTCCGCCGCAGTTCTGACCAATCGCGCTATGCGCTCAGGCGAAATCGCGTCACATCGATGGCCGCGGCCATCAGTGTCTGCGTATAGGTTGCCTGCGGATTGCTGAAGATCGCCTCGGACGGCCCCTCCTCGACGATCTTGCCCTGCTTCATGACGATGATGTAGTCGGCCATGGCGCGCACGACCGCGAGATCGTGGCTGATGAACAGATAGGACAGTTCGTGGTCGGCCTGCAGCTTGCGCAGCAATTCGACGATCTGCTTCTGCACGGAGCGGTCCAGCGCCGAGGTCGGCTCGTCCAGCACCACCACTTTCGGCTTCAGTATCATGGCGCGCGCAATGGCGATGCGCTGCCGCTGACCACCGGAGAATTCGTGCGGATAGCGGTTGCGCGTGTTCGGGTCGAGCCCGACTTCGAGCAAGGCATCGACGGCGCGGAGATCGCGCTGCCTGCCCGACAGATTGGGCTCGTGGACCAGGAGCCCTTCGGTGATGATCTGGCCGACGGTCATGCGCGGCGACAGCGAGCCGAACGGGTCCTGGAAGACCAGCTGCAATTCGCGCCGCAGCGGCCGCATCGCCTGGCGGTCGGCGTGGGAGATGTCGCGGTCGCCAAGCCGGATGATGCCGTCGCTGGGCAGGAGCCGCAGCAAGGCGCGGCCGAGCGTCGACTTTCCCGAACCGGATTCGCCCACGATGCCGATGGTCTGGTTGCGCTTCAGCCGGATCGAAATGCTATCGACAGCGCGCAATATCAGCGGTTCTCCACCAAGAAAGCCGCCGCCGATCTTGAAGGTCACTTCGACGTTCCTGCCTTCGAGCAGGACGGGGGCATTCGGAGGCGGCGGGGCCTTGGTGCCGGTCGGCTCGGCGGCAAGCAACATCTTGGTGTAGGCGTGCTGCGGGTCGACGAAGATTGCTTCCGCCTCGCCCTCCTCGACGACCTCGCCATAGCGCATCACATAGACCCGGTCGGCAAAGCGCCTGACGATTCCGAGATCGTGGGTGATGAAGACGATCGCCATGCCGAGCTTGCGCTGCAGTTCGGCGAGCAGCATGAGGATCTGCGCCTGGATGGTCACGTCGAGCGCCGTCGTCGGCTCGTCGGCGATCAATATGTCGGGGTCATTGGCCAGCGCCATGGCAATCATGACGCGCTGGCGCTGACCGCCCGACATCTCGTGCGGATAGGATTTCATCCGCCGCTCCGGATCTGGAATATGGACCAGCCGCAGCAGCTTGAGCGCCTCTTCGCGCGCCTCGGCGGCGCCAAGCCCGCGATGCTTGCGGATCGGTTCGATCAACTGGCTACCGATCGAATAGAGCGGGTCGAGCGAAGTCATCGGCTCCTGGAAGATCATGCTGATCTTGCGGCCGCGGATCTTGTTGAGCTCGGGCTTGCTCAGGGTCAAAAGATTGCGGCCGCGGTAGTCGACGCTCCCGGTGGCTTCGCCGTTCGAGGCCAGCAGGCTCATCGCCGCCATCATCGTCTGGCTCTTGCCGGAGCCGGATTCGCCGACGACGGCTACCGTCTCGCCTGATTTAACATGGATATTGATGCCCTTCACCGCCTCCACCACGCCGTCGAGCGTGCGGAAGCGGACGCGAAGATCCTTGACGCTGAGAATGGTTTCGGAAGCAGCCATCTCAACGATCCCTCGGGTCGAGCGCGTCGCGCAGCCCATCGCCGACGAAATTCAGCGCGAACAATGTCGAGACGAGAAAGAAGGCCGGGAACAAAAGCAGCCAGTTGGCCGAGCCGATATTCTGGGCGCCGACCGAAATCAGCACGCCCCAGCTGGTCATCGGCTCCTGGACGCCGAGCCCGAGGAACGACAAAAAACTCTCCAGGATGATGACCTGCGGCACCAGCAGCGTCATGTAGATCACCACCGGCCCGAGCAAATTGGGGATCACATGGCGCAGCAGAATGCCGCGCTGCCCGACGCCCATCGCCTCCGCCGCCTGGACATATTCCTGCCGGCGGATCGATAGCGCCTGTCCGCGCACGATGCGCGCCATGTCGAGCCACAGCACGGCGCCGACGGCCAGGAACATCAGCACGAAATTCCTGCCGAAGAACACCACCAGCATGATGACGAAGAAGATGAACGGCAAAGAATAAAGCACGTCGACGATACGCATCATCACCTCGTCGACCCTGCCGCCGGCAAAGCCGGCGGTGGCGCCATAGAGCACGCCGATCACCACCGCCACAATGCCGGCAAGCAGGCCGATGGCCAGCGATATGCGCCCGGCCATCAGCGTTCGCGACAGGAGATCGCGGCCGGTATTGTCGGTGCCGAACAGGAAATATTGCTGCTTGATCGATGCACTCATCACCATTTCGAGACCGTCCGGCGATTTGCTCTCGATCTTTGTGTCATCGAAGGTATCGGAACGATCAAGGTAGCGAATGTTGCGGTCGTCGATCGGCTTGGACGATCTGACGGTAACGAACACACGGCTGCCCTCCTGCCGCCACTCCTTGATGTCGACGCGCATACGCCTGATCGCCTCGTCGAGAGCGCCTTCGATCATGTCGGCCTTTGGATAGGCGGAGAAGCTCGGCGGCGTGCGGACATAGTCGCCATAGATGGTGGTGTATTGGTGCGGCACGAAAGAGGGTCCAAACACGCTGATGACGGCGATGAAGGCAAGATAATAGAGGCTGAACATGGCCGCGCGGTTGGCCTTGAGGCGCGCCCACGCATCCCCCCACAGGGATCGGCCGACGACCGGTGCTGCAACTGCGATATCAGTCATAGCGCACCCTCGGATCAACGACACCATAGAGGACGTCGACGATCAGGTTGAAGACAATGGTGAAGAGCGCGATGACCACCACCGTCCCCATCACCAGTGTGTAGTCGCGATTGAGTGCGGCAACGACAAAATGGCGGCCGATGCCCGGGATAGAGAAGATGGTCTCGACGATGATCGAGCCGGTGAGAAGGGCTGCGGCCGCCGGACCGGTGAAGGAGACGATCGGCAGGATGGCGCCGCGCAGCGCATGCTTGACGACGACCGACCAGTTCGACAACCCAAGCGCGCGGGCGGTGCGGATGTGATGCGAGTGCAGCGATTCGATCATCGAGCCGCGCATCAATCGAGCGACGATGGCGATCTGCGGCAGAGCGAGCGTCAGCACCGGGCCGACCTTATTGATGACGGCTCCATCGCCCCAGCCGCCGATCGGCAGCAGCTTCCAGGTCAATCCGAATACAAGCTGGATCACCGGAGCGATGACGAAGGTCGGAATGGTGCTGCCGGCGGTCGCCAACGCGATCACCGAATAGTCGGCAAGCTTGTTCTGGTTGAGCGCGGCAACAGTGCCGAGCACGCTGCCGAGAAGCAGCGCCAGAACGAGCGCCGAAGCGCCGAGTTGGATCGAGATAGGCAGGCCTTCCCTGAACAACTCGCCGACGGTGAAATCCGGCATGTTGTAGCTGGGGCCGAAATTGCCGCGCAGAAGATTGCCTAAATAATGGAGGTACTGCAGCCAGAGCGGGTCGTTGAGCCCGAACTGGGCTTCGAGATTGGCCCTGATCTCGGGGCTCAGGCCCCGCTCCTGGTTGAACGGGCCGCCCGGCGCGACGCGTATCAGGAAGAACGCTATGGTCACGATGACGAACAGCGTCGGGATGGCGGTCAGCAGCCGCCGAAATACGTAACGCAGCATCGGTGCCCCGCTTGATCCAGAGCAGCGCGCGTCCAACTGGACGATTGCGCTCTAGCCTTCAAATCTTCGCACCGACATTGTCGAAAATCGAATCCGGTTCCCGGGCCGATGCGATGGCAAACCAGCGCCGCCGCGCATCGAGTTGCGCGGCGGCCTGGCTAAGGGATCAGTCCTTGCTGATGAAGCGGGACGGATGGATGTCCATCACATTGTCGTCGAAGCCGTGCAGCTTCGAGGAAACGATGTCGTGGTAGCTGTAGTAGAGAAGCGGGATGTTACCGACATCGTCGACGAGGATGCGCTCGGCCTTGGCGAGTTCCTTCATGCGCTCTTCGGGCTTGCCGCCGGCGGCGGCGGCCTTGTCCATGGCCTCTTCGTATTTCGGGCTGACGTAGCTCGAATAGTTGTTGCCGCTGGCCTTGCGGGTGATGCCAAGGAAGGTTTCCGGATCCTTGTAGTCGGCGATCCACGCGGCACGCGCCACATCATAGTCGCCCTTCTGCTCAAGGAAGGAGTAGTGGGTCTTGGTATCGGTGTTGAGCAGCGTGACCTCGACGCCAAGCGGCTTCAGCTGTTCCTGGATGGCGACAGCGGTGTTCTTGTGGTTTTCCGAGGTGTTGTAGCGGATCTGCATCTTCAACGGATGCTCGGGCGTATAGCCGAGCTTCTCCAGGATTTTCTTGGCTTCATCCTCGCGGTCGATCTGCGGCATGTCAGCGTATTTGGCCAGTGCCGGCGTGTAGCCCTCGATGCCCGGAGGCACCATCGAATAGCCGGGCAGCATCGAATTCTGCCAGACTTTTTCGGCGAGAAAGTCGCGATCGATCGCCATCGAGATGGCGTTGCGCAGTTCGACATTGTCCCACGGCGCCTTGTCGGTCTTGATCGCATAATAGTAGGTGCCGAGATATGGCCCGACACGGACCTGGTCGCCGAATTTGGACTTGAGATCGGCGAGCTGTTCCGTCGGCAGGTCACCGTAACTGTCGAATTCGCCGGCCTCGAAGCGCTTCATCGCAGACGAGCGATCCTCGGTCGGGATGTAGTTGACCACGTCTAACTTGACGCTGGCGGCGTCCCAGAATTTCGGATTCTTCACCAGCTTGAGATGGTCGTTGGGAATCCACTCCGCCGCTGTAAAGGCCCCGTTGGAGACCAGCTTGCCTGCCTTGATCCAGTCGGCGCCAAGCTTTTCGATGGACGCCTTGTTAACCGGAAAGGTCGCCTGATGGGTCAGCATCTCCAGGAAGTAAGGCGTTGGCGCCTTGAGGGTGACTTCGAGGGTATTTGCGTCAATCGTCTTGACGCCCATATCCTCCGGCTTTCCCTTCTTGGTGTTGACTTCCTCGGCACCCTTCACCGGATAGAGCATGGAAGCGTATTCGGCAGCGGTGGCCGGATCTTCCAGCCGACGGAACGAATAAACGAAGTCGTCCGCCGTCACCGGGCTGCCATCCGACCAGAGGCCGTCCTTGCGCAGCTTGAAGGTGTAGACAGTGCCGTCGTCGGACACCGTCCAGCTTTCGGCTGCGCCCGGAATGAGGTTCGTCTTCTGGTCATGCATGACGAGGCCCTGGAACAGGTCGCGTATGATATCGGCTTCGTAGACCGTCGAGGTCTTGTGCGGATCGAGCGTCTCCGCTTCGGCGGCGGCTCCGCGGTTGTAGACGGTTTCGGCGAAAGCCGGCGTGTAGAACGTACCGGCGGCCAAGACCATGGTCGTGGCGAGTACCGTCGCCTTCAGCACATGTTTCAGCATGGAGTTCTCCCTAATGACGTCGCCCTTCAGCTACGTCTCTAAGTGTTGACGCCCCGAAACCGATTGGCTGGTTCCTTTCGAGCGCGCAGCCGGTTCCCTTTCCGGCAGCTGGTGGCCAAACAGTAACGTGGAGATTTTTTATTTCAACAGACTCTCGGGGTCACCCAAAGTAAGGGGGCCGGGGCAGCCGCTTTGCGAACCGCCAATCAATGATCGAAAGCATGAGTTTGGCTGGGTTTCCTGGCCAGAACGCCGATAATCTGGCTGATCATTTCAGTTTACCGGAATGTATTAATTGGTTCTTAGGCAACCAAGGGTTACAAATCCCGATGGGTTCGGCACATCGACCTTTATGGTCCAACGGGCAAGGGCAATGAACAAGATAGACAGTAATACTGTCACATTAAAGCGTAAAATATTGCGCCCAATAAGGGCAAATCTACGCAAAATTGGAGAAGAATCCGGAACTTCCGCGGTCGAATTCGCCCTGCTTTCCCCGATCTTTATCCTGCTCGTACTCGGAATGGTTGCATATGGTATCTATTTTGGTGCAAGCAACTCGTTGCAGCAAATCGCCGCCGATGCCGCCCGTACTGCAATTGCCGGATTGAACCAAACCGAGCGCCAGGCGCTGGTGGCGGGTTTCGTCAAAAACAATGCCAGTGGATACCCGTTCGTCGATTCCGGCAAGCTGACCTATCAGGCGACGGACAGCACGGCCGACGGAAATCAGTTCGTCGTGTCGATCCAGTACGATGCCAGCAACCTGCCGATCTGGAACCTGTTGCCCAGCCTTGCGATGCCGCAAACCACGATCTCGCGCAGGTCTACCATCAGGATTGGAGGCATTTGAAATGTCGCAGTTCTTGCTGAGGGGCATCGGGCGGATCGCTCGCTCCATCGTTGGCGACAAGAAGGCGAACTTTGCCGTCATGACTGCGCTGATAGCGCCATTCGCGCTGGGGCTGGCGGCCTTCGCTGTCGACGAAGGTTCGATCTACACGGAGCGCAGGGAAGCCCAGGCGATGACCGATCTGGCGGCGATCACCGCGGCGTCGAACATCAACAATATGGAAGCCGCGGCGGTAACCACGCTCAGTGACAACCGAATGCCCGGCATCATTGTTCAAAAGCCGGGTGAGACAATCGTTCCCACGGTTGGGAAAACCGTCGTGTCCGTCACCGGCGGCCGATACTCAGCGGCGTCCTCGGTCGGGGTCGACAAGCGCTTCGAAGCCGGTAAAACGCCTTACAACGCCGTTCGCGTCACTCTACACAAAATCCCCGCCCGGTATTTCGCCAGTTCGCTCATCCCTACTCCGGTTGTCGGCACCGAAGCCATTGCCAGCATGACGCCGCAAGCGATGTTCTCGGTCGGATCCAGGCTTCTCAGCGTCAACGGCGGCATCCTCAACGCGCTTCTCAGTAAGCTGCTGGGCGGAAACATCTCGCTCAGCGTCATGGACTACAACGCGCTGATTTCGGCCGACGTCAACGTGCTTTCGTTCGTCGATGCCCTTGCGGTGCAGTTGCAACTGACCGGCGTCAGCTATTCCGAAGTGCTGGCCTCGAAAGCGACGGTAGGCCAGATCGCGACCGCCATGGCCAATGCTTCGGGGACGGGCAGCGCCAGCAAACTTGTCCTACAGACAATCGCGTCGAGGGCTACCAACACGGCCAAGATACCGCTCAATCATCTTGTCGACCTTGGTTCGATCGGCAAGCTCGGCCTCGGACAAAAGTCTCCAGGCTTTTCCGTCGACGCAAGCGCGATGGGCATGCTGGGTGCCGCCGCCTCGCTGGCCAATGGCTCAAACCAGGTCCAGGTCGATCTCGGCGCCACTATTCCGGGACTTACCTCCACCACGCTCGCCGTCGCCATCGGTGAACCGATGCAATATTCACCCTGGCTGGCCGTCGGGGAAAAAGGCACCGTGGTGCGCACTGCGCAGACACGAATCAAGCTGGTCACCACAGTCGGCATCGGCAATTCCAATCTCGGCGGCGGCATCAGTCTGCTATCCGTCAACCTGCCTCTGCATGTCGAAGTCGCCTATGCGGAAGCCAAACTAACCGACATCAGCTGCCCGACGGGCCGGCCGGATAGCATCAAGGTCTCGATCGCCGCGCAGCCTGGCGTGGCCTCGCTGCACCTTGCCGCCAGCGACGCCGACAACAACCCATCGGCCTTCGCCGATTTCAGCAATCCGCAATCGTTCTCCGATGCCACGATTGCACAGGTAAGCGTGAAGCTCCTGCTGCTCACCCTCAATCTGCTCGATGTGAAGGGTTCTTCAGCACTTGCGATCACCAACAACGATCCGACCACATTGACGTTCGACAGCACCGATATCGCCAACAAGACGATAAAGACGGTTTCGACGAAGAACCTGACGCAATCGCTCACCACGTCACTGGTCAGCGGGCTGTCGCTCTCGGTCAATGCGCTGGGCCTCGGGCTGGACGTGACGGCTCTGCTCGGAACGGTGAAGCCGGCGGTGGTAACGGTTCTGAACGGCGTGACGGCGCCTGTCGACGCACTGGTTTATAACGTTCTTGCAGCGCTTGGCGTGCATGTCGGCGAGGCCGATGTCCGGGTTGTCGGCGCGACTTGCGGGCGCTCCGTACTCGTTCAATGAGATCAAATAGAGATCAGCCGATCCGGCCGAGAAAGCAGCCGAGCGGCGGCAGGGATAGAGCTCCTTCCTGCAAGACGCCGGTAGTACTGCCAAGATCTATCGGCTCTATCACATCCAGATCCGGCGGCGATTGCCAGCCGGCCGGCTCATCGGCAAAATTGAAGACGCAGAGCAGCTTTTCGTCACCGCCTTCGCGAATGAAGGCAAGGACGTCGCCCTCAGCATCGAGAAACCGGATCGAGCCTCGAACCAGCGCCGGATGCTGCTTGCGCAAGGCCAGCATCGCCCGGTAGCTCGCCAGGACGGAGGTTTGCTCGCCGTCCTGGACATCGACCGCGCGGGCGCGATGGTTTGCCGGGACCGGAAGCCACGGCTTGCCGGTTGAAAAGCCGGCATTATCGGCGCCAGCCTCCCAGACCATCGGCGTGCGGCACCCATCCCGCCCCTTGATCTCCGGCCAGAAGCGGATGCCGAAAGGATCGCGCAAATCCTCGAACGCCAGTTCGGCCTCCTCCAGCCCGAGCTCCTCGCCCTGATAGAGGCAGATCGACCCGCGCAGGCAAGAAAGCAGCACGATTGAGAATTTCGCCACCCTGTCCGGATCGCCGCCCGGCCTTGTCCAGCGGCTGACATGGCGCACGACATCGTGGTTGGAGAATGCCCAGCAAACCCAGCCGTCGAACACCGTACTCTCGAAGGCCTCGACACAACCGCGCACATGCGCCGCGGAGAATTGCGGGCCAAGCAGGTCGAACGTGTAGGACATTTGGAGCTTGTCGCCGCCGCCCGTGTAGGCGGCAAGCGTCTGCAACGAACGGCTTTCGTCACCAATCTCGCCGACCGCGGCGCGGCCTTCGTACTCGTCAAGCAACGCCCGGAAGCGCCTGAGAAAAGCAAGGTTTTCCGGCTGCGTCTTGTCGAACAGATGCTCCTGGTAAAAATAGGGGCTGGTTGCCGTATTGGTGCCGGCGACGCTTTCCGCCAAAGGCGGGTTGCTGCGGAGCCAGCGGTCGTGGACGTAATAGTTGACCGTATCCAGCCGGAAACCGTCGACGCCACGCTCGAGCCAGAACCGCACCGTTTCCAGCAAGGCGTCCTGCACCTGCGGATTGTGGAAATTCAGGTCCGGCTGCGAGGCGAGGAAATTATGCAGGTAATATTGCCTGCGCGTTGCGTCCCATTCCCAGGCGGGGCCGCCGAAAAGCGACAGCCAGTTGTTGGGCGCGGTGCCGTCGGGCTTCGCATCGGCCCAGACGTACCAGTCGGCCTTGGCGTTATCGCGGCTCGTTCGGCTTTCGACGAACCATTCGTGCCGATCCGACGAATGTGACAAGACCTGATCGATGATCACTTTCAGGCCGAGCCGGTGCGCCTCTGCAATCAGCGCGTCGAAATCCTCTGATGTGCCGAACATCGGATCGACGGCGCAGTAATCCGATACGTCGTAGCCCATGTCGGCCATTGGCGACTTGAAGAAAGGCGACAGCCAAACGGCGTCGACACCGAGCGATGCGACATGGGCAAGCCTCGAGGTGATGCCGAGGAGATCGCCGCTACCGTCGCCTGTCGTGTCCTGGAAGGAGCGCGGGTAGATCTGGTAGATGACGCAGCCGCGCCACCATTCGGCATTGTCACCCATCATGGCTCTCCCCTGCGCCCGCCTGCGCGGCCCTGCTTTCGATCATGAATATGACCGTTCGCCCCAAAACCGGCCGTGAGATATCGCCACTATCCGTTTCGATGGCTGGGCACCAATGAAAACCCGCCCGTTCCGGCAGCGTGAACATGCAGGCCCGACGGTCACCATTGATGATCACGGCAAGGCGACCGTCCTCATCGCCGAGAACCATGACCAGCCGATGCCGCCTAGGATCGTGCCAGGCTGCTTCGTCGAGCGGCACGCCGGTTTCGCTCAGCCAGACGACGTCAGCTATTTCCGAGCCGGCCGCAGGCTCGCCGGTGAGAAAGCTTGCGTCCAAAAGCGCCGGCGCGGCACGACGCATCTTGGCGAGCAGAGCCGTGTACCGCTCCAGCGCCCGGTCGCGCCCGGCCCAGTCGAGCCAGGTGATGTCATTGTCCTGCGCGTAGGCGTTGTTGTTGCCGCGCTGCGTGCGGCCGAATTCGTCGCCGGCCGTCAGCATGATCGTGCCGCGCGAGGCAAAGAGCGTCGCCAGCAGTGCGCGTTGGTCATCGAAACGGGCCGTAACGATTGACTGGTCGTCGGTCTGGCCCTCGACGCCATTGTTCCAGGACAGGTTGTCGTCGTGGCCGTCGCGGTTCTGTTCGCCATTGGCCTCGTTGTGCTTGTGTTCATAGGCAACGATGTCGGCCAGTGTCATCCCGTCATGTGCGGCGATGAAATTGATGCTGCGGACCGTTGCCTGGCCTGGTTTGGCAAAGACATCGGACGACCCCGCAAGCCGCGTCGCCAGCGCACCGATCATGCCGCCGTCGCCGCGCCAGAAGCGGCGGATATCATCACGGTATTTGTCGTTCCATTCGAGGAAGGGCGGCGGAAAATTGCCGAGCTGATAGCCATCCGGTCCGATGTCCCAGGGCTCAGCGACCAGCACACGGTCGGCAAGAACTGGGTCGTTGCGAATGGCGTTCAGCAGCGGCGCATCGGCGTCGAAAACGCCGTCGACGCGGCCAAGGATCGGCGCCAGGTCAAAGCGGAACCCGTCGACACCGGCGTGCTGGACAAAGTGGCGAAGCGTGTCGAGGACCATTTCCCGGACGACCGGATGATCGCAGGCAACCATATTGCCGGTTCCGGTGTCATTGACCAGAGCGCCGTCGGCCTCGTGCCGGTAGTAGGCGCGGTTGTCGAGCCCGCGCAGCGACAATGTCGGGCCGAGCCGGTCGCTTTCGCCGGTGTGGTTGAACACCAGGTCGAGAATGGTACCGATGCCGGCCTCGCGCAGCGCGGCGACCGTTTCGCGCAGCTCAGCCAGACCGCCGGGCGCCAGTCGCGGATCCAGCGCCATGAAGGTCACGGGATTGTAGCCCCAGGCGTTGCCCAGCCCGAGCGGCGGCAAATGCCGTTCGTCGATCGATGCAGTCACCGGCATCAACTCCACGGCTGCAACGCCGAGTTTTTGCAGATGCTCGACAACAAGAGGATGAGCGAGGGCTGCAATGGTGCCGCGTTGCTTCTCGGGAATGTCGGGATGCAGCTTTGTGAAGGCGCGCACCTGCACCTCGTAGATGAGGCCGCCGGGCCTAAACAGAGGCGGCAAGGCGGGCAAGGGTTCCGGCAAGGCGCCGGCAATGGCCTTCGGCATCAGCGACGCCGTGTCGCCCCCCTCGCCCTGGCGTGCGGCGAGCCGGCCGTCATAGGCATAGGGTCTGTCGATCTCGACGGCATAGGGATCGGCCAGCAGCTTGTCGGGATCGAACCAGAGCCCCTGTTCCGGCGCGTAGTCGCCATCGGCGCGGAACCCGTATCGGGTGCCGGCGGCGAGACCGGCAACAAAAAGCGTATGCACGCCGTCGCCCTCGGGCTGCAGTTCAAGCCGGTCGATCTCGCGCCTTCCTCGCTCGTCGAAAATCGAGACCCAGATGCGCCGAGCCGACGAGGACCATACGGCGAAGCGAATGCCTTCTTTGGTGATGGTTGCGCCGAGTTGGCTCACGCGCGCTCACAGCAGCAGGTCGTAGACAGTTTGAGGCGTTGCCAGGTTAGCTCCCCCTTCTCCCGTTGTGGGAGAAGGTGTCGCCGAAGGCGACGGATGAGGGGTGCTCCAGCTTGGCGCGGACGGCATTCCTTCCAACACCCCTCATCCGTCTCGGCGCTTCGCGCCGATCCACCGCCCGGGGGCGAGCCACGGGTCTCGCCCCGTCCTTCGGACCCCACAAGGGGAGAAGGAAAGGCGCGCCGCTCCAAGCTCACGTAATCACGCTCGGCTTGGCGCGGCCGGTATGGCTGCGAATCCCGGCAATGTCGTCGGCCGCCGCAATCAGATCGGCAAGCGCCTCCTGGGTGTCGAGATCGTGGCGGCTCTTGTCTGGCTCGTAGCGCTCGAAATAAAGGCGCAGCGTCGCGCCCGAGGTGCCGGTGCCGGACAGGCGGAAGACGACGCGTGAGCCGCCTTCGAACAACACCCTGATGCCCTGGTTCTTGCTGACCGAGCCATCGACCGGATCGTGATAGGCGAAATCATCGGCGCTGGCGATCGTCATGCCGCGCACGCTGGTGCCAGGCAGCGAGCCGAGCTTGGCGCGCAGCTCGTCGACAAGCGCGTTGGCACGATCGGTCTCGACCTCCTCGTAGTCGTGGCGCGAATAGTAGTTGCGCCCATAGGCCGCCCAATGCTCGGTGACGATCTGCCTGGCGCTTTCACCACGCGCGGCAAGGATGTTGAGCCACAAAAGCACGGCCCACAGCCCGTCCTTTTCGCGGACATGGTTGGAGCCGGTCCCCGCACTCTCCTCGCCGCAGATCGTCGCCATGCCGGCATCCAGCAGATTGCCGAAGAACTTCCAGCCGGTTGGCGTTTCATAGATGCCGATGCCGAGCTTTTCAGCGACCCGGTCGGCGGCACCGCTGGTCGGCATTGAACGGGCGATGCCTTTCAGCCCGGCCTTGTAGCCCGGAGCCAGATGGGCATTGGCAGCGAGCATCGCCACCGAATCCGACGGGGTTATGAAAATGCCCTTGCCGATGATCAGGTTGCGGTCGCCGTCGCCGTCGGAGGCAGCGCCAAAGTCGGGCGCATCCGGCCCCATCATCTCGTCGTAGAGGTGTTTTGCATGCACCAGATTGGGATCGGGATGGTGGCCGCCGAAATCCGGCAGCGGGATAAAATTGCGAGCGGTGCCGTTGGGCGCGCCTAGCCGGTTTTCGAGGATCTCCTTGGCGTAGGGGCCGGTCACCGCATGCATGGCGTCGAAGCGCATGCGGAAGCCTGATTTGAACAGCGCCCGCAAGGCATTGAAATCGAACAGGCTTTCCATCAGTTCGGCATAGTCGGCGACCGGATCGATGATTTCGACGGTCATGTCTCCTGCCTTGACCGTGCCGATCGTGTCGATGTCGACCGGTCCGATATCGGCGATCTTGAAGCTCGAAATCGCCTTGGTTTTTTCGAAGATCGCGTCGGTCAGCTTTTCCGGCGCCGGGCCGCCATTGCCGGCATTGTATTTGATGCCGAAATCCTCATGCGGGCCACCCGGATTGTGGCTGGCGGACAGGATGATGCCGCCGAAGGTCTTGTATTTGCGGATGACATGCGAAGCGGCCGGCGTGGATAAGATACCGCCCTGCCCGACCATCACCTTGCCGAAGCCGTTTGCCGCGGCCATGGCGATGGCCTTCTGGATGACCTCGCGGTTATAAAAGCGGCCGTCGCCGCCGATCACCAGGGTCTTGCCCTCGAACCCGTCCAGCGCGTCGAAGATCGACTGGATGAAGTTCTCGGCATAGTGCTCCTGCTGGAACACCGGGACTTTCTTGCGCAGCCCGGAGGTGCCGGGCTTCTGGTCGGGATAGGGTTTTGTGGCGACAGTGCGGATCATCAGTCAGGCAGCCCTTTTCGAAAGCAGCAAGCGATAGAGTTGGACATATTTTTCGGCGCTTTTGTCCCACGACACGTCGGCCTTCATGCCTTGCCGCTGCATCGACGCCCACACCGCGGAATTGGCATGCGCTTCGACAAGGCGGCGGATGGCGTGCAGCAGGGCGCCAGCATTGGCGGGCGCAAACTGGAAGCCGGTCGCCACGCCGGCAGAGATGGCGGCTTCGTTGGCATCGATAACCGTGTCGGCAAGGCCGCCGGTGCGCGCGACGACCGGCACGCAGCCATAGCGCAGGCCGTAAAGCTGCGTCAGCCCGCAAGGTTCGAAGCGCGACGGGATAATGATGGCGTCGCAGCCGCCCTGCATGGTGTGGGAGAGCCCCTCGTCATAGCCGACGACGACGCCGATGCGACCACGATGGCGGGCTGCGGCGGCAAGCAACGCGCCTTCGAGACCGGCGTCGCCAGACCCAAGGATTGCCAGCCGTGCACCTGCCGCGACGATACCGTCGACGGCCGCCGCCAATATGTCCATGCCCTTTTGCCAGGTCAGCCGGCTGACAACGCAGACGATCGGGCTGTCATCGCGATCGAGGCTGAAACGGTCCTCGACCGCGGCCTTGTTGGGCATTCGCGCCTTAAGCGTCTTTGCCGTGTAGTTGGAGACCAGATGCGTGTCGGTTTCCGGGTTCCAGATCTCGGTATCGATGCCGTTGACGATGCCATGGAGATCGACGGAGCGCATGTTGATCAGGCCGTCGAGGCCCATGCCGAATTCGGGCAAGCGGATTTCCTGCGCATAGGTCGGGCTGACCGTGGTGATCGCCCAGGCGGCCTGCAGGCCGGCCTTGAGGAAGCCGACGCCGCCATAATATTCGACGCCGTCGAGCGCCATCGCCGCCGCCGGCAGGCCAAGCTCGCCAAAGATGCCGGCGCCGAACTGGCCCTGGAAGGCGAGGTTATGGACGGTGATCATCGACGGCGTGCCGACCGCCTTGCCGTAGCGCATATAGGCGAGCGTCATTGCCGACTGCCAGTCATGGGCATGGACGATATCGGGCAGGTAGCCGGAGATGGCGCCGGCAGCAATATCACCGCCGACCTGGCTCAAGGCCGCGAACCGCCGCCAATTGTCCGGCCAGTCGGCGCCGGTCGCGTTGCCGTACGGGCCGCCGGGACGGTCGAAAAGATGCGGCGCGTCGAGCACAAACAGGTCGAGCCCGGCGATCTGGACGGCATGCACCGAAGCCTTCCCACCCTGCAGCAATGGATATTGCTGAACCGCCTTCTTTTTCCTGAAGGCGCCCATCACCTGAGGATAGCCGGGGACGAGCGTGCGCATGTTGACGCCGTTGCCGGCCAATGCCACGGGCAAGGCGCCAGTCACGTCGGCGAGCCCTCCGGTTTTGACCAGCGGAAAGATCTCGGGCGCCACCGACAGAACCTGCATGCACTACGATCCCAGCCTGTTGACCATGTCCTGCGTGACCAGGCAGATGCCTTTTTCCGAAACGCGGAAACGCTTGGCGTCGAGGACAGGATCCTCGCCGACCACCAGCCCCTCCGGGATCCTGACGCCGTGATCGATGACCACGCGCTTCAGCCTGGCGTTGCGGCCGACATGGACATCGGGCAGCATGACGACCTCCTCCAGCGTCGAATAGGAATTGATGCGCGCCCCGGTGAAGATCAGGCTTCGCTTCAGCGAAGCGCCCGAAACGATGCAATCGCCCGACACGAGAGACGACACGGCCGACCCGCGGCGGCCATCTTCGTCATGCACGAACTTTGCCGGCGGCTTCAACTCGGCGTAGGTCCAGATCGGCCAGTCGCGGTCGTAGAGGTCGAGTTCCGGCGTGATGTCGGTCAGGTCGATATTGGCTTCCCAATAGGCGTCGACCGTGCCGACGTCGCGCCAATAGGCCTCGTTCTCGGCGGTCGAGCGCACGCAGGATTTGGCGAAACGATGGGCGATCGCCTTTCCGTGCTCGACGATGTAGGGGATGATATCCTTGCCGAAGTCACGGCTGGAGCCGGGTTCCGCCGCATCGCGACGCAATTGCTCCATCAGGAACTTGGTCTTGAACACATAGATGCCCATCGAGGCCAGCGCAAAATCCGGCTTGTCGGGAATGCCGGGCGGATCGGCGGGCTTCTCGATGAAGGAGATGATGGTGTCCTTGGTGTCGACATGCATGACGCCGAAGCCGGTGGCTTCCATGCGCGGCACTTCGAGGCAGCCGACGGTGACATCGGCGCCGGCCTCTACATGCTGGCGCAGCATCAATTCGTAATCCATCTTGTAGACGTGGTCGCCGGCCAGGATGACCATGTATTCCGGCCCATAGGCCTCGATGATGTCGATGTTCTGGTACACGGCGTCGGCGGTGCCCTCATACCACTGTGTTTCCGACACACGCTGGCTGGCCGGCAAGATGTCGAAACTCTCGTTGCGCTCGGGCCGCAGGAAGTTCCAGCCGCGCTGCAGGTGGCGGATCAGCGAATGCGCCTTGTACTGGGTGGCGACGCCGAGGCGACGGATACCGGAATTGAGCGCATTGGACAGCGCGAAATCGATGATGCGGGTCTTGCCGCCGAAATAGACCGCCGGCTTGGCGCGGCGGTCGGTCAGTTCCTTGAGCCGGCTGCCACGGCCGCCGGCCAGCACATAAGCCATGGCGTCGCGTGCCAGCGGCTGTGTTCGTTTTATTTCAGCCATTCCTATCCTCCCAGGTTAGATGCTCCAGACATAGCTCAGTCCGGGACGAATTCGAGCATGATCGTCGACAGCGGCGGCAAAAGCATCGTCGCCGAAATGCCTCCTCCTTCCGCCCGAGCCTCGACGAGGCCGCTGTTGCCCTTGCCGGAACCGCCATAGTCCGTGGCGTCGGTGTTGATGATCTCGCGCCATTTTCCGGTCTGCGGCAACGGCACGCGGTAATTGTCGCGCGGCACCGGCGTGAAGTTGGAAATGACGGCGACCGGGTTGCCGCCCGGCGCGCTGCGCAGCCAAGCGAACACCGAATTCGCGCTGTCATCGACGATCAGCCAGGAAAAGCCCTCCGGCTCGCAGTCGCGGGCATGCAGCGCCGGGCGCGAGCGGTAGAGATAGTTGAGATCGCGCACCGTCTGCCAGACACCACGGTGGAGCCGGAAATCGAGCAGGTTCCAGTCGAGCGCGCGCGCCTCGCTCCACTCGCGGCGTTGCGCGAACTCCTGGCCCATGAACAACAGCTTCTTGCCGGGATAGCCCCACATGAAGGCGTAATAGGCGCGCAGCGTCGCGAATTTCTGCCAGTCGTCGCCGGCCATCTTGTTAAGCAGCGTGCCCTTGCCGTGCACCACCTCGTCATGGGACAGCGGCAGCACGAAATTCTCGCTGAAGGCGTAGACCAGGCCGAAGGTGATGTCGTTGTGGTGATGCTTGCGGAAGATCGGCTCCTTGGAGAAATACTCCAGAGTGTCGTGCATGAAGCCCATGTTCCACTTGAAACCGAAGCCCAGTCCGCCTTCATGCACCGGTTGCGAGACTTTCGGCCACGAGGTCGATTCCTCGGCGATCGTCATCACGCCCGGATGGTGGCCGTAGACCTCCTTGTTCATCCGTTGCAGGAAGCTGACCGCTTCCAGGTTCTCGCGCCCGCCTTTCTCGTTGGGAATCCATTCACCGGCCTTGCGCGAATAATCGAGATAAAGCATCGAGGCGACCGCATCGACGCGCAGACCGTCGACGTGATATTTCTCTGCCCAGAACAGCGCATTGTTGACAAGGAACGAGACCACCTCGCGACGACCGAAATTGTAGATCGCGGTGTTCCAGTCGGGATGGAAGCCCTTGCGCGGATCGGCATGTTCGTAGAGTGCGGTGCCGTCGAACTTTGCCAGACCGTGTTCGTCAACCGGGAAATGCGCCGGCACCCAGTCAAGGATGACGCCGATGCCGGCGCGGTGGGCACCGTCGACGAAGCGGGCAAAACCGTCCGGATCGCCAAAGCGGGCGCTCGGCGCATAGAGACCGGTCGTCTGGTAGCCCCAGGACGGGTCATAGGGGTGTTCGGAGATCGGCATGAATTCGATGTGGGTGAAACCCGTCTCGACCACATAGGGGATCAGCCGGTCGGCGAGTTCGTCCCATGACAGGAAGCTGCCGTCGTCGTGAAGCCGCCATGAGCCGGCATGGACCTCGTAGATCGATACGGCCTCGCGCCTGTGGTCGGCATTGCGCCAGTAGTTCCGGTGCGCCTCGTCGCCCCATTCATGCACCGGCGGCAGCGCCGTCACCGAGGCGGTAGCCGGGCGCAGTTCGGATTTGAAGGCGAACGGATCTGCCTTGAGCGGCAATCTCACGCCATCCGGCCCGATGATCTCGTATTTATAAGGGCGGCCGGCGCCGATGTCGGGAATGAACAGCTCCCAGATACCGGTATCGCGGCGGTCGCGCATGGTGTGCCTGCGGCCGTCCCACTCGTTGAAGTCGCCGACCACCGAGACACGCCTTGCATTGGGCGCCCACACCGCAAAATGTACGCCCGATGCACCCTCATGGTCGATGAGATGAGCGCCGAGCTTGTCGAACAGCCTGAGATGCGATCCTTCGGCGATGTAATAATCGTCCAGCGGGCCGAGCACGGGGCCGAAGGAATATGGATCGGTCAGCCACCAGTCGCCGCCGGCGTTCCTGGCGTGATAGCGCAGCGGCTGGCGTTTGCGCAGCGACAGTTTGCCCTCGAAGAAGCCGCGATCGTCGCGTCTCGACAGCTCGCCGGCCTTCTTGCCGGTCAGCGTATAGGCGGTGACGGACTCGGCATGAGGGACGAAGCAGCGGCCGACAAAGCCCTTCCCCGCCTCATGCACGCCAAGCACGGAGAACGGGTCGCCATGCGTGCCGGCGACAATCGCCGCGACATCGCCGGCTGGCGCCAGTCCGTCCGGCCCGCTTGTCGCAACGGTCGCGCGCGGCTTGCTCATCAGGCAGTGTCCCTCCTCGGGCACCAAGTGCGTGTTTCTAGTGAAGTTTTGAATTCGACAGTCGCAGGCCGCCTGACCTTCCAAGGGATGCGAAGGTCAAATCACTCCACTAGGGCCACATTGTTCCTGGTCTCATGCAATCACATCAGGCGGGCACGTGCCAGATGTCTTTCGCATATTGGCGGATCGTGCGGTCGGACGAGAACCAGCCGACGCGGGCGACATTGCGGATGGCTCTGGCGTACCAGTCCGGGCTGTTGCGCCAGACGGCATCGACGTCGCGCTGGGTGGCGGCGTAGGCATCGAAATCCGCAGCGACCATGAACCAGTCGCTCTGGTAAAGGCCGTTGATCAGGTCGCGATAACGGTCCGGATCGTCAGGCGAAAAGACCCCGGACGAAACCGCGGCAAGCGCCTGCGCCAATTCAGGCGATCCCTCGATTACGGCGCGCGGATCGTAACCATTGTTGCGCCGCTCGGCGACCTCATCGGTGGTCAGGCCGAAGATGAAGATGTTGTCGTCGCCGACGCATTCCTTGATCTCGACATTGGCGCCGTCGAGCGTGCCGATGGTCAGCGCGCCGTTCAGCGCGAACTTCATGTTGCCGGTGCCGGACGCTTCCATGCCGGCGGTCGATATCTGCTCCGAAAGATCGGCGGCCGGCATCATGATCTCGGCTAGGCTGACATTGTAGTTCGGCACGAACACCACTTTCAGCAAGCCGCGCACCGCCGGGTCGCGGTTGATGACCCGGGCGACGTCGTTGGCAAGTTTGATGATCAGCTTGGCGTTGTGATAGCTGGGCGCCGCCTTGCCGCCGAAGAACTTGACGCGGGGCATCCAGTCGCGCTCCGGATGCGAGCGGATCTGGTCGTAAAGCGCGACCGCTTCGAGAATGTTCAAGAGCTGGCGCTTGTATTCGTGGATGCGCTTGACCTGGATGTCGAACAGCGCCGAGGGGTCCACCTTGATGCCGAGCCGGTCGGCAACGAGATTGGCAAGCCTCGTCTTGTTCGCCCGTTTGACAGCGGCGAACTTGTCGCGGAAGGCAGCGTCCTCGGCGAAAGGATCGAGCAGCTTTATCTCGTCGATGTCGTCGAGGAAGCCGTCGCCGATCGCCTCTCGGGTGAGTGCCGTGAGGCCGGGATTGCACTGTATCAGCCAGCGCCGCGGTGTGATCCCGTTGGTCTTGTTGTTGATGCGATCCGGGTAGAGCCTGTGGAGGTCGGCAAACACCGTCTCCTTCATCAATTCCGTATGCAGTGCCGAGACGCCGTTGATCGAGTGCGAGCCAACAAAGGCCAGATTGCCCATACGCACGCGGCGATCGCCATTTTCCTGGATCAGCGAGATGCGGCTGATCTGCTCGTCCGAGAACTGGTCGGAGACGCGCGCCTCGAGCAGCACCTCGGCGTTGATGGCGTAGACGATCTGCATGTGGCGCGGCAACAGCCGCTCGAATAGCGGCACGGGCCAGCTTTCCAGCGCTTCGGGCAGCAGCGTGTGGTTGGTGTAGCCGAAGGTGCGCTTGGTGATGCTCCACGCCTGGTCGAAATCCATGCCGTGGACATCCATCAACAGGCGCATCAGCTCGGGGACGGCGATGGCCGGATGGGTGTCGTTGAGATGGATCGCCGCCTTGTCGGGCAGCGATTGCAGGTCGCCATACTGGCTGAGATGACGCTGAAGGATGTCCTGCAGCGAGGCGGTGGAGAAGAAATACTCCTGCCTGAGCCGCAACTCCTGGCCTGCCTTGTGGGAATCGGCCGGGTAAAGGACGCGCGACAGCGCATCGGCCTTGTTGCTCTCGGCGAGCGCGCCGATGTGATCGCCGGCGTTGAACTTGTCGAGCAGGATCGGATCGACCGGCATGCCGGACCACAGACGCAGCGTGTTGACGCGGTTGGCCCGCCAGCCAACCACCGGGGTATCGTAAGCAACGGCCAGAACATGTTCGGTCGGCTTCCAGACATGGCGCTCGAGCCTGCCATCCTTCGAGGTGATCGATTCCACCGAGCCGCCGAAGCCGACCTCGAAGGAGCGTTCGCGGCGTTCGAACTCCCAAGGATTGCCGTGATCGAGCCATGTCTCGGGCAGTTCGACTTGCCAGCCGTCATGGATCTCCTGCCGAAACATGCCGTTGGCGTAGCGAATGCCATAGCCATGCGCGGGGATATCGACGGTAGCCATGCTTTCCATGAAGCAGGCGGCGAGCCGGCCAAGGCCGCCATTGCCAAGGGCAGCGTCCGGTTCGAGCGCAGCAATGATGTCGAGGTCGACGCCAAGTGACGACAGCGCCTCGCGCATATTGTCCATCAGGCCGAGATTGGAGAAGGCATCGCGCATCAAGCGGCCGATGAGGAATTCCAGTGACAGGTAATAGACGCGCTTTTCCTGCTGGGCGTAGGCCTCTTGGGTCGCCTGCATCCAATGATCGACGATGCGGTCGCGCACAACCTTGATCGAGGCGGTGAGCCAATCGTACTGGGTTGCAACGTTGGTGCCCTTGCCGACCCTGTATTTGAGGGCCTGCAAGACTTCGTCGGCGAGCGTCTTGGGATCCGGGTTTTCGAGGGTGGGCAGAGGAGCTTCGGTTGTCATCGCGCGCGTCATGCTGCCTCTCGTGACGTTGCCAGGATCATGCGGCTTTCACCATCTCCGCCAATGCTAATGCATCCCACCGGATGTTCAATGGATTCAGGCGACCGCAAGCCGGGTTGCCCTGCGGCAATTTGGCATTGAAACACCGCGCCCTCAGCGGCGGGCCTCAAGTTCTTGTTCAGGCCGCCAGCGCCGCCTCCGGCGGCACCTTGGCGCCGGTCATGAAGGCGACCGCGTCGGACATCGTATACTGCTTCGGATCGATGACGCACAGGCGACGGCCGAGCCGATGAATGTGAATGCGGTCCGCCACCTCGAAGACATGCGGCATATTGTGTGAAATCAGCACGATCGGCAGGCCTCGGCGTTTGACGTCGAGTATCAGTTCGAGCACGCGGCGGCTCTCCTTGACGCCGAGCGCGGCCGTCGGCTCATCCATGATGACCATCTTCGAGCCGAAGGCCGCGGCGCGCGCCACCGCCACGCCCTGGCGTTGACCGCCGGAGAGAGTTTCCACCGCCTGGCTGATGTTCTGGATGGTCATCAGGCCAAGTTCGGTCAGCTTGTCGCGGGCGCGCTTTTCCATCGCCGGACGGTCGAGCATGCGCAGCCAGCTGCCAAGAAAGCCCGGCTTGCGGATCTCGCGGCCGAGAAACATGTTGTCGGCGATGGACAGCGCCGGCGACAGCGCCAGGTTCTGGTAGACGGTCTCGATGCCGGCTTCGCGGGCCTCCATCGGCGATTTGAATGCAATAGGCTTGCCTTCAAGCCGGATCTCGCCTTCGTCGGGCACGACCGCGCCGGAAATCGCCTTGATAAGCGACGACTTGCCGGCGCCGTTGTCGCCGATGACAGCAAGGATTTCGCCCGGATAGAGATCGAAATCGGCATTGTCGAGGGCGGTGACGCGACCGTAGCGTTTGACCAGGCTGCGGGCGGTAAGGATCGGTTCCTGAGTCTGGTTCATGCCGAGATCTTCCTGATCCACTGGTCGATACCAACAGCGATGATGATAAGGGCGCCGACAGACAATTGCGTCCATTGGGGATCTGTCCCCCAAAGCCTGAGGCCGAGCGCGAACACCCCGACGATCAGCGCACCGAAGATGGTCCCGAGGATGGAACCGCGGCCGCCGAACAGTGATGTGCCGCCAATCACCACGGCGGTAATCGAATTGATGTTCTCGAACTGCCCGGCCTGCGGCGAGACCGATCCGATGCGTCCGATCAAGGCCCAGCCGGCGATGGCACAAATGATGCCGGTCAGGGTATAGACCGTGACCAGCATCCGGCTGACGCGCACCCCCGACAGTTCCGCGGCTTCCGGGTCGTCGCCGACTGCGTAGACATGCCGGCCCCATGCGGTGTGATTGAGCACGTACCAGGCAATTGCCCCCATGATCAGCACCAACAGCACGCCATAGGTGAAGACTGCGCCGCCGATCCTGAACGAGCCGCCGAAAAACTGCAGCAGCGGTGCCGTCGCCTCGAGATCCTGGCTGCGGATGGTCTCGTTGCCGGAATAGATGAAGTTGATGGCAGCGTAGATCGACCAGGTGCCGAGCGTCACGATGAAGGGCGGCAGTTTCACCCAGGCGATGAGAATGCCGTTGATCAAGCCGCAAATCGCGCCGACAAGCAGCCCGATGGCAACGGCGACCGGCGCTGGAACACCGTAATGCATGGCAAACTGGCCCATAACAACCGAGCTCAGCACCATGATGGCGCCGACTGACAGGTCGATGCCGGCGGTGAGCACCACCAGTGTCTGCGCGATGCCGACCATGCCGGTTATCGCCACCTGCTGGAGGATCAGGGTGAGGGTGAAGGGAGAAAAGAAGCGTCCGCCGACGACGACTGCGAACAGAACCACCGAGATGAGCAGGATGATCAGCGGCACCATGGCCGGGCTTTTATGCAAGCGGTGCTGGATGCTCTCCAACGTCGAGCGGGAATGCGTCTCGAATGATGCGACGCTGGCGTCGCTAGCGGCCAGGACCGTCTCGAATTCCTGCGGTCCCTTGCTCCTGGTTGTTTCGACGCTCAAGTCGGCCTCCCCGCCTGTGATGTGGAGCGGCCGAAACCGCTCCACATTCCCTATTGTTCTTTTGAAGTTGAGCCGATCAGGGGATCAAATCAACCCCAGCACTTGCTGAGGCCTTGCTTCGTGTCGATGGATTCGATGCCGGCGGCAGGCTTGTCGGTGATCAGCGTGACGCCGGTGTTGTAGAAGTTCAGACCGGGCGACGGCTCAGGCTTCGTGCCGGTGTCGGCAAAGGTCTTGATCGCCTCGATGCCGAGCGAGGCCATGAGCAATGGATATTGCTGTGAAGTGGCGCCGATCACGCCCTCGGCAACGTTCTTGACACCGGGGCAGCCGCCATCGACCGAGACAATCAGGACGTCCTTCTCCTTGCCGACGGCTTTCAGCGCCTGGTAGGCGCCCGCGGCCGCAGGTTCGTTGATGGTGTAGACGACGTTGATATCCGGATCCTTCTGCAGGCAATTCTCCATGGCAGTATGCCCGCCATCCTCATTGCCGCTCGACAGATCGTGACAGACGTTGCGTGCGTCGGTTTCGTCGCCGATCTTCTTGGGATCGCCGAGGTCGATGCCGAAGCCCTTCATGAAGCCTTGATCACGCTGGACGTCGACGGAGGGCTGGCTGGCGATCAGATCCATGTAGGCAATGTGCGCATCCTTGGCCTTGTCGCCCAAGGTAGCCTTTGCCCAGGAGCCGATAAGCTCGCCGGCCTTGAAATTGTCGGTCGCAAACGTCGCATCCGCGGCATCGGCAGGCTCGAGCTGCGTGTCGAGAGCGATCACCAGCACCCCTGCATCGCGCGCCTTCTTCACCGCCGGCACGATGGCCGCAGTGTCGGTGGCGGTGATCAAAATGCCCTTGGCGCCGTCGGCGATGCAGGATTCGATCGCCGCAACCTGGCCCTCATTGTCACCTTCCGCCTTGCCGGCATAGGCTTTCAGATCGACACCGATTTCCTTGGCTTTCGCGGCGGCACCTTCCTTCATCTTCACGAAGAAGGGATTGGTGTCGGTCTTGGTGATCAAGCAGGCGCCGACCCCGGCGGCCGATGCCGTCGACGCAAACGCCATCAGGCTCAGTCCGGCCGCGGCAAACACGGTGGATTTCAACAGTTTTGACGTGGTCACGATTTTCCTCCCATTGAACCATTTAGGATGCCGGCCAACCGGCATCTGCAGCGCGTCCGACGAAATCTCCCAGTGTCGACGCCGATCTCAAGAGACACCAGTCCGCCAGCACTGTCAATAATTAAATCACTCTTATTTATTATTGACAACGCAGGATTGTTCACTCACTCTAGACCAAAAGCATCGAGGGGAAACGACGGGAGGAACAGGGGTGGAGACCGGCATTACAAGGCACGGCTCGCCCGATGCGGCCGAAAGCCGCCTGCACCGCGGCACCAATCAAAGCGGCATGCGGGACCACAATGAGCGGCTGGTGCTGTCGCTGGTGCGCCAGCACGGCAGCCTGGCCAAATCCGACATCGCACGCATGACTGGCCTCTCGGCGCAGACAGTATCAGTCATCATGCGCGAGCTGGAGGAGGACGACCTGCTCGTTCGCCAGGCGCCGTTGCGCGGCAAGATTGGCCAGCCCTCGACACCCATGGCGCTCAATCCCGACGGCGCCTATTTCATCGGCCTGAAGATCGGCCGGCGCAGCGCCGAGCTCGTGCTGATCGATTTCCTCGGCAATGTGCGCTCGATGCTGCAGCATTCGTACCGCTATCCGGCGCCGCGCGAGACGGTGGAATTCGTTACGAGCGGCATGAAGAAGATGCGCGGCGAGCTCACTCCTGCGCAGGACAAGCGCATCGCCGGGCTTGGCATCGCCATGCCGTTCGAATTGTGGAACTGGGCCGATACCGCCGGCGCGCCGCGTGAAATCATGGACGAATGGCGCCATCGCGACATCCGCGCCGACATCCAGGCGCAATGCGAATTTCCGGTCTACCTGCAAAACGATGCCACCTCGGCCTGCGGCGCCGAGCTCGTGTTCGGCCAGGCGGCGGGTGCGGCGCGCGATTTCGTCTATTTCTACATCGGTGCCTTTGCCGGCGGCGGCATCGTGCTGAACGGCCGGCTGTTTGGCGGCCCAACCGGCAATGCCGGCGCGCTGGGCTCAATGCCAGTGCCCGGACCTGACGGCAAGCCGACGCAGTTGATCGACGTGGCGTCGATCGCCATGCTGGAAAAGGCGCTCAACGCGCGCGGCGTCGAAGCCTCGCATCTGTGGACATCACCGGGGGACTGGGGCGAGATCGGCGCCGAGCTTGACGACTGGATCGCCAGCGCCTCGCACGCGCTCGCCTATGCCATCGTTGCGGCGTCGTCCGTCATCGATTTCGAAGCCGCGGTGATCGACGGATGGATGCCGCTCGCCGTGCGCAGGCGGCTTGTCGATGCTGTCATCCAGGCCATCGGCAGGATCGACGGCGAAGGCCTGAGGCTGCCGGCCGTTCGCGAGGGAACAGTCGGCATCCATGCGCGGGCGCTGGGTGGCGCCAGCCTGCCGCTGTCTGAGCGCTTCCTCATCGGCTCGACCACGATTTCCCGGAGCTTCTGAGCATGCTGATCGGTATCCCGGCGCTGCTCGGCCCGGAGCTTCTGGCGATGTTGCGCGCCATGGGCCATGGGGACGAGATCGCGCTGGTCGACGGCAACTACCCGGCCGAACAGCAGGCACAGCGGCTGATCCGCGCCGACGGTCATCATCTCGTCCCGGTGCTGGATGCCGTATTGAGCGTGTTGCCTGTCGACGACGCCGTGCCGCAGGCGCTGTTTCGCGCCTCGGCTAAAGGCGATCCCCTGCTCGCCGATCCGGTTCATCATGAGATTGAAGCGATCTGCGCCAGGCATGCGCCGGGCCGCAAGGTGGTTGCGCTTGCCGGCGCCGACTTCTATGCACGGGTCAAGGCCGCGCACGCGATCGTCGCGACGAGCGAGCCGCGGCTTTACGCCAACATCATCATTCGCAAGGGCGTGATCTATCCGCCGGAGAGCAAGACTTCATGATCCTCTGCTGCGGCGAAGCCCTGATCGACATGCTGCCGCGCACCACGACGGAGGGCGAAGCGGCCTTTGCCCCCTATGTCGGCGGTGCCGTCTTCAACTCGGCCATTGCGCTCGGCCGACTCGGCGCGCCGGCCGGCTTCTTCTCCGGCCTGTCGTCGGATCTGTTCGGCGGGCAGTTCAGGGAGGCGCTGGGGGCCAGCAAGGTCAGTTCCACCTATGCGCACACCTCGCCGCGGCCGACCACGCTCGCCTTCGTGCGGCTCACCAACGGCCAGGCGACCTATACATTCTATGACGAGAACACCGCCGGGCGCATGCTGACCATCGAGGACCTGCCGGAGCTCGGCAGCGAGATCGAGGCCATGCTGTTCGGCGCCATCAGCCTGATCTCGGAACCGGCCGGATCGGCCTATGAGGAGTTCATGCGACGTGAGCATGAGCGCCGCGTGATGATGCTCGACCCCAACATCCGGCCAACTTTCATTCCCGACAAGGCCAGGCATCTCAGGCGCATCCGCAACATGATGGCGATGGCCGACATCGTGAAACTGTCGGACGAGGATTTGAACTGGTTCGACGAAGCCGGCTCGCATGAGGACGTCGTCCGCAACTGGCTGGACCGCGGCCCGAAGCTGATCGTCGTCACCCACGGCAGCGAGGGCGCGGTTGGTTACAGCAGCCAGCACCGGGTCACGGTCGTGCCGGACAAGGTCGAGGTGGTCGATACGGTCGGCGCCGGCGACACGTTCAATGCCGGCATCCTTGCCTCCTTGCACGAGCAGGGCCTGCTGTCGAAGACGGCAATCGCCGGCCTGCCGAAAGAAGCCATCCATAAGGCGCTGACGCTCGGCGCCAAGGCTGCGGCGGTGACGGTCTCGCGGGCCGGCGCCAATCCGCCATGGCGGCATGAACTCGCCTGACCGGCTGGCAACCGCCTCACGGACTGCCTGCCGGCGATCACTTTATGTTTCGCCTAACCTGGCGGGCGGGATGCGCAGCCCATATCAAGCATGCCGAAGCCCGGATTTTCCCGCGTTTAAGAGGGCAGATCGGAAACCAGAGGTAACAGGCTGCGACACTTGAGCAATTCAGGGTTTTGCCCTGCGGCTTTCTCGGCCGTGCCAAGTCTGCTACCAGCGGCCGGTTATCTGGCTAAAAACCGTTTGAGGCCGACATGCAGTTCATCGATCTTGGCGCACAGCGCGAACGCATCCGCGACAGGCTGAAGGCGGCAATCGACCGCGTCGTCGACGAAGGTCGTTATATTCTTGGACCGCAGGTCACCGAATTCGAAAACAAGCTCGCCGCCTATATCGGCACCAAGCACGTGGTCGCTTGCGCCAACGGCACCGACGCGCTGCTGTTGCCGCTGTTTGCCGCCGGCATCGGCCCGGGCGACGCGGTATTCGTGCCGAGCTTCACCTTCGCCGCCACGGCCGAAGTGGTGGCGCTGACCAAGGCCGAGCCGGTGTTCGTCGATGTCGATGCTGACAGCTACAATATCGACATCGCCAGCCTCGAGGCGGCAATCGCCATGATCAAGGCGGAGGGGCGGCTGAGGCCGAAGGCAATCATTCCCGTCGACCTGTTCGGCCTCGCCGCCGATTACGAAGCAATCATGGCCATCGCCAATCGCGAAGGCCTGATGGTCATCGAGGATGCGGCGCAGGCGACCGGCGGCTCGGCTGACGGCAAGATGTGCGGCTCGTTCGGCACCGTCGGCTCGACCAGCTTCTATCCGGCAAAACCGCTCGGCTGCTACGGCGACGGCGGTGCGATGTTCACCAATGACGATGCGCTGGCCGAACAGCTGCGCTCGTTCGCCTTTCACGGCAAGGGCGAAACGCAATACGACAATGTCCGCGTCGGCATCAATTCACGGCTCGATACACTGCAGGCGGCGATCCTAATCGAGAAGCTGGCCATCCTCGAGGACGAGATGGTGGCGCGGCAAGCGGTCGCTAATCGCTATGCCGAAGGTCTCGGCGATATAGTCAAGACGGCGCGCAATCTGGGCGGCGGCCGCTCGGCCTGGGCGCAATACGCCATCGAAACGCCGAAGCGCGACGGGCTCAAGGCACATCTCGGTGAAAAGGGCATTCCGTCGGTCATCTACTATGTGAAACCGCTGCACAGCCAGATTGCCTATCGCGATTATCCGCGCACGCCGACCGGCCTTGCCGTTTCGGAAGAGCTGCCGAAGCGCATCCTGTGCCTGCCGATGCATCCCTATCTGAGCGAGGCCGACCAGGACCGGATCATCGAAACGATCCGTAACTATATCGGCTCGAATTCGGCGCACGTGGCGGCGGCATAATTCGAAAGTTGCGGAACATGGTCGCGGATTACATCGACGAGTTCATCATGTTCTGCGCCGGGTTGTGGATGGCTGGCATCGGCTTCGGATTTCTCGCGGACCCGTTCCAAGCTCGCCCCGGCCAGCAAGCATGGTGGACCAACTTTGGAACCCATTTTAAATGGATGGGGCCGCTGTTGATCCTCATCGCGATAGTGCTCGCGTTCGCGGCACCTTCCTAGATGCGCTCGCGCCAGCAACAGGCTCGCCATTGACGGCATCGCTGATCAACAACGGACCGTTCACCTCAAACTGGGCCGTCGGTACCGATTTCGGGATGCTTTGCTCTGCGCCGAAGCATAGTCTGCACCTGTCTTCCCTCTAGGCTGGCTATTTCATGAAGAAGATTGGTTTCCTCTCGTTCGGGCACTGGACGCCCTCGCCGCAATCGCAGACGCGGACGGCATCCGATGCGCTTTTGCAGTCCGTCGAGTTGGCCGTCGCCGCCGAGGAGCTGGGTGCGGACGGCGCGTATTTCCGCGTGCATCACTTCGCCCGCCAGCTCGCCTCGCCCTTCCCGCTGCTCGCAGCGGTTGGGGCGAAGACCAGCCGAATCGAGATCGGCACGGCGGTGATCGACATGCGTTACGAGAACCCGCTCTACATGGCCGAGGACGCCGGCGCCGCCGATCTGATCGCCGGAGGGCGTCTGCAGCTAGGCATCAGCCGCGGCTCGCCGGAGCAGGTGATCGACGGATGGCGGTACTTCGGCTACGCCCCGCAAGAGGGCGAGAGCGATGCCGACATGGCTCGCAGACACACCGGAGTGCTGCTCGAAGTGTTGCTGGGCAAAGGCTTTGCCCAGCCCAACCCGCGGCCGATGTTTCCCAACCCGCCTGGCCTGCTTCGCGTCGAGCCACACTCGGAGGGCCTGCGCGAGCGCATCTGGTGGGGCGCCGCCACAAACGCCACCGCAGAATGGGCGGCGAAACTTGGAATGAACCTGCAGAGTTCCACGCTCAAATTCGATGAAGGCGGAAAGCCGTTTCACATCCAGCAAGCCGAACAGATCAGGGCTTTTCGCGAAGCCTGGAAGGCGGCCGGCCACACGCGCGAGCCACGGGTGTCGGTGAGCCGCAGCATTTTTGCGCTGGTCGACGATCGCGACCGCGCCTATTTCGGCGGCAACCAGGGTGGAGATCAGTTCGGCTATATCGAGGCAGACAGGCTTGCCGTGTTCGGCCGCTCCTATGCCGCCGAGCCGGACGTCCTGATCGAGCAGCTAAAGGGCGACGAAGCCATCGCTGAGGCCGATACGCTGCTGCTCACGGTCCCCAACCAGCTCGGTGTCGACTACAATGTCCATGCCATCGAGGCGATCCTGACCCACGTCGCCCCAGGCTTGGGCTGGCGCTGACGCGACTTTGTTGGAAAAGCCACGGCGGTCAATACGATGCTCGCGTTCTAGCGGTCTCACGGCTGCTTCCCGTCGGCTCGTTTCAGCATCGCAAATGCGCGACTGATCCGTTGCAGGGCCGTCGCGTTGGCCAGCACTGCGTACAACGCGAACCCGCCTGCCAGAATCCAGGGCGAAGCCGCGCCCATGGCAGTCGCGACTCCGTCGGCGGCGAGCAGCACGCAAATGAACACCAGACGTTCCATCCGCTCGAAGAAATCCGGCCAACCATGGTTTTCCACAGGGATTTCCAGCGCCGTCCGCGCCTTGGCGTAACTGGTGAGGATCCCGCCGGCGAACGCGAACATTGCGATCGCCCACAGATCGGCGACCCAGCCTATTGCCGCAAAGACGGCCAATTCCTGATAACGGTCGACGACAGCGTCGAAATAGCCACCGGCCTTGGTGCTCATATTTGTCCGGCGGGCGACCGCACCGTCCAGCGCGTCGAAGCTGAAGGCAAACGCCAGGCACAAGCCAAAGGCAAGACTTGAATGGTGATACGCGTAGGCGGCCGAAGACAAAGCCACGAGCACGAGCCCGCTGGCCGTAACCTGGTTCGGCGTCATGCCGATCCCGATCAGCGGAGAGGCGGCCTGCTCCCATAGCGGGTCGATGCGACTTTTCATGAGACCGGCGATCATGGCGGCTCCTCTGATGATGTCGTTTGACGGAGCTTTACCAGCAATTTGCGGGTTTGTTCCACCATCGCCACCGTTTCAGTTGGCCAATGCGGGCCGAGACCGGGCTCAGGAACGTTCTCAACTCGCCGCAAAAGCGATCTCGTTTGGCGAATGTGGCCGGCGGATTAAGGTGCTCGCCAAGCTGACGGCGAAACAGAACTTCCGGTCGCAGCGACAGCTGCCCGACAGCATTTCACGGTTTGGGCGATGCCCTTGTGACGGTTGTGCAAATCGAGTGGCGGTCTGGCGGCAACACCCGAACGATGTGACTATGATTGCTTGCGACCCGTCGGAAGCCGGCCGAAACTCGATGCATAAATTTCTACCCAAGTTCGCCTACCTGCTCGCGACCTCTGTCGGCGTGGGATTATCTCCAACATGGCCGGGCACGGCCGGCGCAATGGTTGGAGTGGCTGTTGCCGCGGCTCTGATACCCGCATCACCTTGGCTGACGGTGCTTGCCTATGCGGCCCTGTTCGCCGTCGGCGTATGGGCGTCATCGCATGTTATCTCCCATACCGGGACGGAGGACCCGCAGATCGTCGTCATCGATGAGACCTTCGGCGCCGCCGTGACACTTTCCATGCTGCCACTCGACCCACTCTGGTGGGCAACAGGCTTCCTTGCTTTCCGGTTTTTCGACGTCGTCAAGCCTTGGCCCATCCGTATCATGCATGACAAGGTAAGGGGTGGGGCCGGCATCATGCTGGACGATGCTGCCGCGGCTGTCGTCGCTGGGGCGTTGCTGCTCCTGCTGAACGAGTTGATTGATCATTTGCCGTAACGGCGACATTCGGCCTCCAATGCCAAAGGCCAGCACGATGGTCCATGCGAGTTTAGCGACACAAGGGGAGGACCGAAGCGGTTGGCGCGGCCCTACTCGGTGACAACGAGTAGGAAGAGGCATGACGAGACGGGCAAACGGCTGAACATCGCCGGCATTCCCGGCGACGACATCGGCAAGGAAGTCGTGCCGGAAGACCGGAGGCATCCGCCGCTCACTGATGATGTTCGCACGCCTGCGTGCGGAAACCCAAGCCGTCAAGTATTTCGATCAGCATCTGTACAGGATCAGGCACACTGTGCGTTGACCGCCACGCGACAAACCCGTCCGGCCTGACCAAGGCGGCACCGCCGCTTTCAACCCCGAGCGCGGAAGGCCACCGATGGTCCAAATCAATCAGACCCCCATTGGCAAAGGCGTGGCAGGTCAGCGGCATGCGGAGGCGCTGGCTTACGGCGTCAGCGGCCTGACACCATGCGTCGTCGGCGCAGAGGAGAAGAAGGTCGCGATCGCACAAATCGAGACTCGAAATCCGCTGGCCGGCACGCCCGACCGCGAAATGCGGTAAACGCGTGCCAGGGCGGCCCGACAACTCCGTGGATTTTTGGAATGGGTGATCGTCCCGCGTGGCTTCCTGAGCCACGACACCTGCAGCGTAGCGTTGGCCAAATACCACGTCGTAATCCTCGACCATCGCGACTGGGGGAGGCAATCGCTTCGACGGATCGTCGAACCATTTCTGAAGGCGGGCGAGCGCTTGCGCCAACGTAGCCTCGATGACCGGCCGGCGCTCCATGTCATAGCTATCCAGCAAAGAGGGACCGGCATGCCCGCGTGTTACCATCGCAAGCTTCCAGGCAAGGTTATGGGCGTCGTGGATACCTGAATTGCCACCGAAAGCGCCTGTTGGGGGCATCAAATGTGCCGCATCCCCCACAAGAAACGCGCGGCCTCGGCGGAATTGGCGCGCTGTCATCGCGGCCACTTCCCAGGAGCGCGCATCGACAAGCCTAGTCGTGATATCCGACCGGCCCGCACCTCGTATGATCAGTTCCCTGCACCTGGCTTCATCAAAATCCTGGGGTTTCTCGCCCTTTTCGGGAAAGTACTGGAGCGCCAGAAGCCATCGTCCACCCTCCCTGGGCGTGAAGGTCCCGTTGAGGTCCGTCACGAAGCACGACGTGAAACGCTTGCCGCCGATCGTCGGAGGCATGTCCGTGTCAAAGACGACATTTATCCAGTGCTGAAGGCCGCCTGCCCCGCTGCGGCTGATCTCCAGCCTCTCTCGCATCGAGCCGTTCGCACCGTCCGCGACGATCAGATAGTCGGCCGAGATGGCGTCCTTTGCGCCGGTCGCGATATCGCGAATTTCCGCGCGGACGACATTCTCATCCTGTTCGAAAGCCACCAGTTCCGTGCTGAAACGTATGTCTGCACCGTTCCGCTCGGCGTAGCGGCGCAGAATCGGTTCCAGGACGTGCTGATCACACGTCGCCGGTTGCGTGGGGCTGAGGGCACTTGCATCCGGCCACGCCGGTCCGCCCCATTGAATCTCGGGATCGGTGAGATTCCTGGCGCGCGCAATAGCGCCTGCCTGCTGGTCCCCCGTACGATTTGCACGAATCTCCTCCTCGAGGCCGAGGCTTCGAAAGATCTCCATGCTGCGCGGGGAAATGCCGGCAAATTTGTACTGGATTGACGTGTCGGGATGGCGCTCGACGAGGACGCACGGAATGTCGTTGTGAGCCAAAAGGGCGGCCGCCGTCAGACCGTTCAGGCCGCCCCCGACGACGAGAACCGTGGTGTTGGTCATCTCGGATCTCCTCTCATTGCTTTGATCACCAAACATTTTGATTGATCAAATCATATGATTGGTCCAAATATGTGTCAAGACACGAAGGAGCGTGGAATGGGACCGGGCCAAGATCGCTTGCAGCACGCCACCGAGGCCTGGCGCCTGATGTTTGATTTCCTGATGCGGTCCGCGCCGGACCGGTTGGCGATCCAGCAGAAATTGGGTCTGACGCCCAACGACTCGCGCGCCCTCTTCACCCTCGACAAAGATGCGGGCAAGCCGATCGGCGCATTGGCCGCTCAATGGCACTGCGACCCTTCGACGGCGACCTGGCTGGTCGACCGGTTGGAGCAGGCGGGGCTCGCCGAACGGGTTCCGTCGCCAAGCGATCGCCGTGTCAAACGTGTCAAGCTTACGGCCAAGGGTGTTGCAACCATTGAGGAATTGACAAGGGAATATCACAAACCCCCTGCGGAGATGCTTGCGCTTACACGCGCGGACCTGGATCAGCTGATCGGCCTGGTCAGAAAGTTACAGGCTGGCAAGTCCGTGGGTTGATTACATCCCGCGCGGCGTTGCTGCTGCTAAAAGAAGATCATTTGGACGTCCCAATGGCTATCAGTCTGGTTGTGCCTCGATCTTAAGCATCACACCTCTTCCAGTCTGCGCACGCGAGCTTTGACCCCATTGCCAATGGCATCTGCGACTTGCGAAGGGAAACCCTTTGGGAGCGATGCACAAACCAGTTCGATTGCCGCTAGCGCCCGTTGGCGCAGCTCGTCAAAGATCGCTGTGACGGGTTTTGGACCAATTCCTGCCTTGGCGGCGGTCTGGATGAAATGGCGCGGCATGACGCTATCGATAAGGTAGTGGCGTGCGTCGCCTATAGCCATCGCCAACTTCATTTTGTTGCGCCTGATCTGTCCCGCATCAAGGCTGGTCTGCGCTGAGATCACATCATATAACGGCGTCATGCGGAACCGGCCGCCGGGAGAAAGAAAGACGCTAAAATTCTTGGCATGTCCATCTGTGGCGCCGAGCAGCCAAAAGGCGACCACGGCCTTCAGAACCGCAGCTTGATCTAGCTCCGGTTGGTCGCTTCCCTTCATCAGACCAAGGATAGCCGGAACCCCAGGCCCGCCATCGGATTCGTATTTCAGCGACGGAGGCACAGACAGAGCCTGGCAGCAGTCTTCCTGGGGCAAGCGCAGGAGACGGTTGTCACTCGTCCATCGGCGATCGAAACGTTCGACTACGAGCACGCGATTGCCTTCGAATTCCTCGATTGCGGCGACGGCGCACGGGAGTCCCAGGGCGGCTGTCATCTTGAGGCAGAAAAATTCGTTTTCAACACTGAAGGAAAGGTCGATGCCATTTGGCAAGCGTCCAATCTGTGGCTTGAGGATGTGCGTTGTAGCAGTCGTCGCCAGCGGCTTGTACCAACGTCCTTTCCAGAACAAGAGCGCAGTCTTTTCCTGAGCGCCAGCGATCGAGATCCGGAAATCTTCATCCTCGCCCAGCCCGAGGGGGGCCGATGCCAGATCGCGGACGAGACGAGCAATTTCGATATCGTCAACGGGTTTGCCGTCGACAATACCGGCGGGGCCCGGCTCGACATCATCCGGCAGGAATTGCAGTGCGCCGACACAATCCCGTCCGACAGCGGCAAGCAAGTCGTAGGCGTCTATCCCTCGGGCATGAACACGCTCAGCCATACGGCGGCGAATCGGGATGCTGTCGGGCAGGAGATTGTCGAACACGGCAATGACGGGTGCACCGATATAGCGATCTTCACGTAGGGGCAGAGATAGCGAGACTGGTAGCGCATGCTCCCAGGCAAGCCAGGACGGATCATACTGAAAATCGATCGCGCCGCTGGATTGTCTATTCAGCCGCCCGACGAGACGGCTGTTCAAGAAGACGTTGAGCGGGAGGTGCCGCCGCGGACGAGCCATCAAAAGACGTCCTCGATCTCGGTCGACTTTGCTCTGGTCCGAGAGCGGACAACCAATTCAAGGTCGAGCGCTGCGAGAATGTCGCAAAGCGTTCCGAGCTGTGTCCCGGGCGCTCCATTCTCGACGGCCGAGATGGTCGCTTGGCGTAGCATCGTGTGCTCCCCGACAGTGGCCTGGTTCAGGCCGAGCTTGCGGCGCCGCCGGCGGATGGCATCTCCGAGTTGCTTAGGCGTTCGGGCGATTTGGTCCACAGCGTACCTCTCCAGCTATGAGATATACGCTCAGAAGATAGATTTCAATATGCGCTAGAGCGAATAAATTGGAAGATGCGCTCCACCGTATAACCCGCCTCCCTCCCGCGTGGCCCTCACAGCCATGCCTCGATTTTCAGCTAGGCTGCTGGCCGCCGGCCAAAGCAATGCGAGAATCCATGCGGGAAGTCCTCCGAACGCCTCTCCATTACGCGCAATGCTCGAGGCAAAATTAGGCCTATTGGGTCGGCAGTGGATCGATTGTTCACACAGATCGTGCGGCACTCACCCAATCGAGGCGTGCGGCAGGTACAAGGCCGTAATTGTAGAAATTGATGCCATCGACGCCCGCCGCCAGCGCCGGTTTCACTTTGGCGGCGAGAATGTCCGGGCCTGCCATTTCCGGATGGAACAGCCGGTAACCGGTCCCAAGGAATTTCTCTGCTCCGAGCGTGGCACGGCCAGTGGCCATCAGATCTGCGACATCGCTGGCCTGCATATCGTAGGCGCACAGGATCGCGCCGTCGCAAGCCTGGCCGAGAGCCGCCAGATCGCAGCCGCCCAACCAGCCGTCCTTCAGGTCAATGATGAGGACACGTGTGCCCGGATCGGCAACGTCGCGCAGCTCGGCAACCAAGCTGGTCACCGGCTCGAACCGCCACAGCAGACAGTCGTATAATTCTGGCCAGGGCTGGAAGGTATCGAAGCTACCGTTCGGAAAGTCCGGAAAACGCGGTGCCGGAACGGCACGATCACAGGTCTCGACGATCCACCCGCTGACCAGTTTGCGCGCCGCCTCGCCGTCAATGCCGGCACAAGCGGCGCGGGCGAAGCAGGACGGGCAAAAGCACAGCGACAGAAGGAAGTCATCTTCCGCGGTCAGCCCGACACCGTCTTTCTCGTGATGATATTCGTGGGCGAAGCTCATGAATGACGGGCTTTCGAGCTCGATTCTGTCCGGCTTGTAGGTGTGCGTAACGTCGGCGACCAGCGCGCGAACATAGGCGCGCGCATCCGGATGCGAGGGACAAAGGTTGTAATAATTGGGATCGCCGAAGGCATTTCGGGTAACCACCTGCGGATAAAGCATGCCGGCGCGGGTGTTGTGCAGGCACACCGTCCAGCACGAAACACCGAGCCCATTGGCGTCTCGTCTGCGGACGAGCTCGCCAAGCACGTCGCCTCCCTGCGAGATCACGTCCGCCACCTTGGGCTGAATTGCGAGGTCGGCCCATCGCGCGGCGGTTGGCTTGAAGTAGATCGTGCCGTCCTCCGGGAAATAGGCTTTGCGGCGCGGGCTGCGCGGCTGAAGGAAGCGTCCCGCATGATACGAGGCAGCAAGGCTGATCATGTTGAGTCCCGCGCGTTCGACCAGATCGCGTTCGACCATCTCGAAACCGAGATCCTGGACATCCCAGGGGTAGGTCCACATGGAAAGCTGCATAAGATATCCTCAGTTCTCCAGAGTGGCGCAGCAGCTAGACGCCGTGCGTTTTCCCTTTAGGTTTCTACGGGTTCGGCGACTTGCATGAGGCAGTCTCCTGCCTCGCACATTGTATGCAGCCGCCGCGAAAGCACGATGCCGTTTTCGGCAAAATGCAAGGCTTCCTCGGCAAGATCGAGCCTTTCGAGATCGTGATACCAGCCAGCCAATTGTCCGGCGTTCACGCTGTCGCCAACCCTCACGGCGGGTTCAAACCAGCCGCGGCGGGCGGCGTAGAGGCCTTGGCTATGCCGCGAAAGCGAAAGCAGTCGCGTCGGCATCGAATGCATTGACTCCGCGCCAACAACTGGCCCGTCGACCAGGCCTAGTGCAATCAGCAGATTGTCGATCGCGCGAGCGGTGATCGCCATCGTGTCGACCGTGGCGGTGCCGCCGCCCCCGAACTCACCGCTGACGCCGATGGCGCCGGCACGGCGCGCTGCACCCATGGAGGTCGGCGAGGCCTGGCCATTGTCGGCCACGAACCCATAGGGCATGCAGAGCGCCCGCATCAGCTCCACCCCGCGCCTGTGGCGCTCGGGATCGGCATTGCGCTCGACGAGTGCAGTCGGCAGATGTTCCATCGAAGTGCCCCCCGAATGGATGTCGAAGACGATGTCGTGTCGGGGGAACAGGTCTGTCTCGAGAAAGTTGGCGAGCCGGCTTGTCGGCGTGCCCGACGGATCTCCGGGAAAGGCGCGATTGAGATTGCCGCCATCGAGCGGCGAGCAGCGTTTGGCGGCCATCACCGCCGGCACATTGGCCATCGGCAGGATGGTGACGCGGCCCCTGACTCGCGCTGGATCGAGCCGGCGGACCAGCTTTGCCAAGCACAGCTCGCCTTCATATTCATCGCCGTGATTACCGGCCATAAGAAGCAGCGACGGACCCTCACCATTGCGCATGAGGCAGATCGGGACCTTGATTTGGAAATATGGCGAACGGTCTATCGAGAACGGGATGCTCAGATGGCTGAGCGTCTTGCCGTCCCGATCGAAATCGAGCGAATGGCTGATGCCGGTGTGCATGGCGGCGGTTCACACAGCCGCGACGGCGGTGACCTCAATGCGGAGGTCAGGATCAGCGAGACGCGCCTCGACGCAGGCACGCGCCGGCAGACGGGCGGAATCCACCCAGGCATCGTAGATACTGTTCATTGCGTCGAAATCGCCAATCTGCGGCAGGAAGATGTTGACCGCCACGAGCTTCGACTTGCTGCTGCCGGCCTCGACCAGGAGCGCCTCGATCTTGGAGAGTACCTCGCTCGTCTGACCCTCGATGCCGGCCTTGCGATCGTCTGCGACCTGGCCCGCTATGTGCACGAGGCCGCCATAGACGACCGCCTGCGACATGCGGGAGCCGGATTGGAAGTACTTGATCATATCGGATCCTTTCGTTCTTTTTTTGGAAAGCGCGACGATGGTCAGCCGAAATAGGTGGGAAAGGCGTGGCTGACATACCCGGCCGCGTCGACGCCAAAGATCACGCGATAGCGATCAAGGCAGGTGCAGGGATGGGAGATGCCGAATTCAACGGTGTCGCCGACGGCAATGTCGTCGCCCGACGCAATTGTCAGGAAGGCGTGCTGGTCGTTGAGCTTGAAGACCTCGGCACGCGCTATCGGCAGCTGCTTGCCGGCACGAAAGATGGTCAGGACCATTGGAAAGCCCTGGTCGAACGACACGTCGCGCATGCCCATGCCGCAGATCGCAAGGCCGGGCTCCGGCCGCGACAGTACCTCGGCCCATAGGCGCAAAGCCGGACGGAACGAATTTCGTGCGGACGCATTGAAGCCGCCGACTGCAAAACCCTCGCGGGCGTCGAGTGTGCCGAGCGAGCGGTCGTAGACGCCATGGTCGTGGAAGAAGATGGCGCCGCTGCGCAGCACCAGCGTCGCGCTGCTGTCCCTAGAAACGAGAGGCGAAAGCGCTGCGACCACTTTGTCGAAGTAGACCGAGCCGCCTGCCGTGACAATCAGCGGGGTGTCGCCGCCGACGCGGGCGCGGAGCCGCAGGAACATGTCGGCTGTCATTGTCAGCAGGGCGGATATCGCCTCATCGGTGCGGTCAGGATCGGGCTGCGCCGCGGCACCTTCATAGGTTGCGACGCCGGCGATCAGCAGCCGGCCGCCGGCTGCTACAATCGCGTCGGCAATCGCCTCGGCTTCGCCGGTGGTCCGGGCGCCTGCCCTGCCCGCACCAAGTTCGACGAGCACGCGCAATGGCGGCAGCCTCGCATTGGCCCGCCAGGCTTCGGCAAGCGCATTCACGGCGGCGATCGAGTCGGCGAAAACGTAGAACTCAGCGCTTGGCCAGGCGCTGACAAGAACCGCAAGCCGGTTCGCACCACCTGGTCCGCCGACCTCATTGGCGATGATCAGCCGACAGAGTCCGGCTCTGAGCATCACCGTGGCCTGCCTTATGTCGGCGACGGTCGTGCCCCATGCTCCGGCCTCGATCAGGGACCGGGCAAGATCAGGCGCCATCGGGGTCTTGGCATGCGGGGCGATCACGGCGCCCTGCTCTCGCGCATAGCGCAGGAACAGGTCACGATTGGCGATGAAGGCCCCCTCGTCGACGGTCAACACCGGCAACGACATACGCCCATCCGCTGGATGCCAGCGCTCAGATGCGACAAGGCTGCTGTCCAAGCCGAGGGTGCCAGGCGGCACGCCGCGGATACGGTCATCGAGCAGGAAATTTTCTCGGGTCGCCAGCAACAGTACGGGTGAGCTTTCGGTCATCCGATGCTAGTCCTTCCTTTACAGGATGAAGTCCGGATCGATTTCCGATTCCGGCCACACCATGAGAGAGATGCGTGCCAACACCTTACCGCGGACCGATCATCGATGCCCACCATCACCTTTGGGATCTCGGCCTCAGCCGGCACCCCTGGCTCGCCACAACGGCTGGCGAACGCGGCGGTCTGGGGGAGCTTGGCCGCTTGCGGCGAAACTACCTTCCTGAAGATTATTTGCGCGACGCCGGCCGGCACAATGTCGTCGCAACCGTCCATGTCGAAGCCGGCTGGACCGGGGATGAATGCGTCGGCGAAACGCGGTGGCTTGAAACGCTCGACAAGTCGCGCGGCGTGGCCGCCCGTTATGTTGTTCACATACCGCTGGCGAGCCGCCAAGCGCCGGCGCTGGTCGAGGCGCAGGCGGCATTCGACCGTGTCGTCGGTGTGCGCGACATACTGAGCTGGGATCCGGATCCTGCCCGCCGTTTTGCTGCCCGTGACGGCATCATGGACGATCAGGCCTGGCGTGCCGGCCTGTCCCTGCTTGGGCGCCACCGGCTGGTTTTCGACCTGATGGTGTTTCCGCGCCAGCTCCCCGGTGCGGCGCGCCTCGCAGCGGCCTTTCCGGACCAACTCTTTGTTCTCAACCACTGCGGCAGCCCGATCGATCGCGATGCAGACGGCATGCGGGTGTGGCGCGAAGGGCTGCGGCTTTTGTCGGAGTGCGACAACGCTGCCATCAAGATATCGGATCTGGTCGCCTACGATCATGATTGGACACTCGACAGCCTGAAGCCGGTTGTCATGCATTGCATCGACTGTTTCGGTACGCAGCGAGCGATGTTCGGCAGTGACTTCCCAGTCGCCGGCCTGCATGCGTCATTCGATGCAGTATATGACAGCTTCAAAGCCATTGCAGGAGAGCTTTCCGCGGACGAGCAAACGGCGCTGTTCTTCGGCAACGCAAGGCGTATCTACCGGCTGCACGATATTTCATCGGCGGGCCTGCTCCCTGCCTGAGAGAAGCAGCAGCCCCAGAATCAGCGACCCGAACAGGATACTGCGCCAGCCGGGCGATGCGTTGACGACGGTGATCAGCGCCGTGATCGTGACCAGCAGGATCGCGCCGGGGATAGTACCGGCATAGGTGCCGAGCCCGCCCAGTATCGAGGTGCCGCCGAGCACCACGGCGGCAATCGACGCGAGGAGATAGGGATCTCCTATCCCGACATAGCCTTGGCCGTTCATGCCGAGGACCAACACACCGGCAAGTCCCGAACAGAAGCCGCTGATGCCGTAGACGGCGAGCGTGGTCGAGGCGACGGAAACTCCGGACAGCGCCGCGGCAAGCGGATTGGCGCCCATCGCGAAAATCCGGGCGCCGAGGGATGTCGCATGCATCGTGGTCAGAACGATCACGGAAATGACCACCCACAAAAGCACGCCTGCCGGAATACCGGCTGGCCGCGCATTGCCGAGCCAGCTGACCAGCGGGTTCTCGGCGGTCACGGCGCTGCCGCCGGCGATGATGATCAGGAGGCCCTGCAGGAATGTCGCCATCGCCAGTGTCATGATCATTGGATGAACGCGCAACAGCGCCACGCCCAGCCCGTTTACGAGACCTATCGCGGTCGTCAACGCAAGTACTGCAAGAACGGCTGTGAGCCCGGTCGGATCCGCCTGCAATGAGAGCAGCGGGAGGCTGACGGCACTGACCGTGACGATCGCCGCGACGGAAAGGTCAATGCCGCCGGCAATCACCACGAAGGTCTGGCCCGCCGCGACCAGGCCGATCACCGCGCCCAACTCGACCAAATAGCGCAAATGACCATAAGCGCCGAAGCCACGTGAAGCGAAGCTCGCCGCGATCCACACCGCGGCAACGATAGCGACCGTGAGGAAGGGCCGGCTGCGCAGGATCGTCAACGCCCGCCCGCCGCGCGCGCTCTCTTTCCGTGCTGTCATTGCTGCACCTTGCGGAATTGCGGGATGGCGACCGCCCCGATGATGATGAGGCCTTGGGCGACATACTGAGCAACTGGCGTGAAGCCGAGGAAGAACATGACACTGATCATCAGGCTGAGCAGCAGGCTGCCGGCAAGCGCGCCGCGCATCGTGCCCTGGCCGCCGAGGAAGCCGATTCCGCCGAGCACCGCGGCGGCAATGGAATTCAGCGTGAAGGCTGTGCCTATGACCGGGTCGCCCGAACCCGTTTGCGCGGCGACGAACAGGCCGGCGCCTGTGCAAAGCAGACCGCTGATCGCATAGGCCGCGATCCGCGCGCCGTCGACCGGCACGCCGGAGCGATAGGCGCCGACCGGATTCTCACCGGCGGCATAGAGGCTCAACCCAAGCGGGGTGGCGAGATAGAGTTTCCACAAAAGCACGACGAGCACCAGCAACACGAATGCCGCCGGCGTGTTGCCGGCAAGCAGGTCCGACAGCCACTCCGGAATGGCGCCGCCCGGCCTCGGCAGGATGAGCAACGCAGCACCGCCGATGATGAAGGAGCCGGCGAGCGTCACCACGATGGCCGGCAACCGAAGTTTCACGACGATGAACCCCGTCGCGGCACCGATGCCGATACCGGTCAGCGCCACCACGGCGGTGCCGCCGGCTACGCCCAGCGGCCCGATCATCGTCGTCGCGGCGATTACCGCGCCGAGACTGACCATTGCGCCGATTGCCAAGCTGATGCCGCCGGTGAGCATGAGGATCGCCTGGGCCATCGCGACCAGCGCCAGCGGAAACCAGCTCTGGGTGAATTTGGCGAAGCCGGACGCCGTCAAGAGGCCGGGGAACAACACGCCGTAGGCAACGAGGAACGCCAGAACCACGGCAAACAGGCTGCGCACGCCAACATTTCGGCGCAGCTGAACTCGCCAGTAGAGGGCGCCGGCTTGGCTTGAGGATACAACCGTGCTCATGCCGCAACTTTCTGCTGTTCGGCGCCCATTGCGGCGGAGACGATGACTTCCTCGCTCAGTGCCTCGCGCTCGAGCATGGCCTTGATGCGACCTTCTCGGACCACGGCGACGCGGTCGCAAAGGTGCACCAGTTCGGGTGTGTCGGAACTGAGCAGGACGATCGCCTTGCCGGCGGCAGCGAGATTGCGAAGCATCATGTAGATCTCACGCTTGGTCTCGACATCGACGCCGCGCGTCGGATCGTTGAGGAGAAGCACAAGCGGATCGTGTGGCATCCATTTCGCCAGCGCGACTTTCTGCTGGTTGCCACCTGAGAGTGCCTGCGCCGGGCGATCGAGGTCGCCCTTGATGGCAAGCTGGGCGGCGAGTCCCCTCGCCAAATCGCGCTCGGCACGCCGGCTGCGCAGCTTCAACGCCGGCAGCCTTGCGAAGGCTGGTAGCATCATGTTGGTGATGATGGGATGGATCAAGTGCAGGCCTTCGCGCTTGCGGTCGGCCGGGACATAGGCGAGGCCGAGCGCATTGGCTTTCGGCACGCCGCCCGGCAGACCCGAAGCAGCGTTTACGGTCGCGGATGCCGACCTAGCCGGGATCGCGCCGTAGAGGCCAAGCAGCAGATCTTCCTGCCCCTGCCCGACCAGGCCGCCGATCCCAAGCACCTCGCCTGTCCTGATGTCGAGATCGACGTCGCGCATCAGGCCGGCCGAAAAATTACGAACCGAGATGGCGTTGGCTGGCGATGGCGAAGGCTGCCATCGTGGAAAGAGATCGCCGGGGTCGCGGCCGACCATCAGCCGCACCAGCCCGGCGGCATCAGTTTCTTCCAGCGAGCGGTCCGCCGTGCAGGCGCCGTCCTTCAGTACGGTGACATGCTGGCACAGTGTCATCACTTCGTTCAGCCGGTGTGAGATGTAGAGAATGGCGATGCCCTCGGCCCGAAGCCTTTCCAGCAAGTCCGTGAGGGTTTTTGTCTCGGTTGCCGATAGCGATGAGGTGGGTTCGTCGAGAATGAGCACGCGCGGCCGCCGGTAGAGCGCCTTGGCGATCTCCACCATCTGACGCCGGCCGAGTGACAGATGCCCCACCGGCGTAGACAGCGGTTCGCGAAGGCCGACAAGATCACATGCGGCCCTGGCCCGTGCGGCAAGTTCCGTGTAATCGACCAAGCCGAATCTCTTGGGATAGGCGCCGAGCCCGATATTTTCGGCGATCGAGAGGCTGGCCGTCAGGCTGAGTTCCTGTTGGACAACGGCGATCCCGGCATGCCGCGCATGAGCGGGGCTCATGCGCGATACCGGGCGTCCATCAACCTCGATCGCCCCGCCGTCCGGGCGCAGGGCGCCGGACAAAAGGTTGATCAGCGTCGACTTCCCCGCGCCGTTCTCGCCGAGCAGCGCATGCACGCGGCCCGGCTGCAGAGCGATGGAAACGTTGCGCAGGACGGGGTTGCCGAAGAAGGACTTCGACACCCCCCGCGCGGCGAGAAGCGTAGCCGTGGTTGTCAATGTTGCAACCCTTCAGGCTTATTTCTGGGCCAGCAGCTTCTTGAACAGATCCTCATCGAACGGCGAATAGATGTAACCGTCAGCCGGGAAATCCTTAGCCCGGGCGAGATATTCGTCGACGTTGGAATTGTCGATCACCGGCAGCGGGATCTTGACGAAAGCCGGCACATCCTTGCCGTCCAGCGCCTGTACGGCGGTGTAGGTGGCGAAAGCGCCGAGCCAGTTCGGCTGCATCGTCGCCCAGCTCTTCAAGCCCTTTTCCTTCCACAGTTCGAGGAATTGGCGCGCATTCTCGCCGGTGATCGGCACCTGGTCGCGACCCTGCTTGTCGAGCGCGAGCACGGCACCCGCCGACAGAGCGCCGCCGAGCGACAGGATGCCGTCGATTTCGGGATTGGCGAAAAGCAGACTGGTGACCGCTTCCTGGGCGGGCGCGACATTGTAGGGCGTGTTCGTTTCGGCAAGCACTTTCACATCGGGATGAGCCTTAAGCTCGGCATCGGCGCCTTTGCGCCGGTCGTCACTGACCGAAACGCCGGCTGGGCCATTGAGGATCAGAATTTTGCCCTTGCCTCCGATGGCGTCGATCAGGAACTTGGCCGCCTGATCGCCCCACTGTGAGGAATCGGTGTTGACCTTGGCGGTCACCTGGTCGGTGTCGACGAGGCTGTCGAAATTGATGATCGCGATGCCTTTGGCGCAGGCGTCCGCCAGCACGCGCGCCGGCGCGGTCGACGAGCCAGCGATCAGGATGATGGCATCGACATCGGAATCGATCATCGACTGGATCTGCTGAATCTGGACGTTGGCGTCGCCTTGGGCGTCGGTCACGACGAGCTTGTCGACCAAGCCTTGCTTCTTCAAAGTTTCGACTTCGGCTTCGATCGTGCCCTGTGTCTGCTTCATCCAGGTCGGAACTGAATAGATGTTGGCCCAGCCGATCGTATACGGCGCCTTGCGGTCGCCCTTGATGCATTTAGCGGCGGCGTTGGCCTGCGAACCGGCGCCAACGCTGAGGAGAAGACCGAGGCAAAGGGCGCTGGCGGATGCGAAAAACGATGATTTGGTCATGATTGTTCCCTTCTGAGGTTATGCCTGGACGTGCGGGGTCGAGACGAGAAAACCCGCCGGTTGCCGCATCTCGGAAACCGCCCTTTTTCTCGTCAGGACTCTCTGCGCCTGGCTCTTTATTGTCCGATATTCCAGACAAGAGGCCTGTATATCGGACAGATGGGATGCTAGACTGAGCCTTGACATCTTTCAAGCGTCTTGAGACGAGGGCCGAAATGATTTTGCGCGGGGTGCGGCCCACATGAGCGATGGCGTCACTGGTTTGATCGAAAGGGAAGTCCGCGCCGAGCCGCGCAATGGCGAACGGCGCCGCGGGATTGACCGCGTCATCACGCTGCTTGAAGCGCTTCTGCGGCAGCGCGCGCCGATGCGCGTCGGCGATATCGCCAAGATGATCGGCGCGCCGCGTTCGACCACTTATGAGATCGTCAACAGCCTGCTGGAAGCCGAAATGCTCGAGAACGTCGGGACGGAAGGCTATGTCTATTTCGGAAAGGCGATGCATCTGTTCGGCTGGGCCTACTCACATCATAATGCCCATTATCGACGCATCATCGAAACCCTGGACAGACTAGGCGCGGAGACGGGCGAGACCGTCCAACTGTGTGGCCTGCGCGGGAACAAATACGTCGTCCTTGATTGCCGGGACTCGCCCGGCCCGTTCCGGATTTCAAGCGATGTCGGAGTCGAGGTGCCGATCCCGTGGACGGCGTCCGGAAGGCTGCTGCTCGGCCATATGAGCGCGCAGGAAATACAGGACTTCATTCCGCCTGGCGACTACAAGCTTCCCGACGGCCGCGTCATTGCGCCAGCCGAGTTCTTCGGCGATGTGGCTCTGGCGCGCCAGCAAGGTTTCAGCGAGACCGCCGCTCTGGCTGACCGCTTCACCTGGTGCATGGCCGCGCCCATCCGCGATGGCGACGGGGCCATCAACAAGACGCTTTGTTTCGTGTTGCCCGTCGACACGCCGGAAGCCAGGCGCAGCGAATTGCTTGCCCTGCTATGCGAGCGCGCCCGTGGATTGTCGCTGGCGGGAAGCTAGTAAAAATCGGCGCGCGAAGGTTCGGGATAGGCTCCGCTCGTTCAGCCGCAGCAGCGAGGCCGGAACCGGTATTCCGGTGGGTATGGCAAAGGCGGCAGCGCGCTCCCGCGACCACCTTTGCCCACAGTCCGCAGCGTGCCAGCACCGCAGAGTGCACGCGATGATACCGGTGCCTGGGACACCTCGTCCGGCCCGGCCACAACGCACTTACCGTCTTCATTGAGCGTCGTTGATTGCTTAGACAACGGGACGTTCCAATTCCGCCGGATCATCCATCGGCGGGAGCGGCGGCAATGGAAAGCAAAGCTCGCCTATTACCTGAACGCCCACGCCAAGCACACTTATCTGTTCGAGGTCGGACGTGCTGGATGTAGAGCCGGTTGGCGCCTGCATCAGGAAGGGACCCAGAAACGAGACGGCGTTTTGCATCGTCGTGCGGGCTTCGGCGGTCCACGAGCCGCTGAATTCCACGTTACGAACCAGAAGCAGGCCCTGAGGCAGGCAATGCGCATAGGTCTCGTCGGTCGAAGCCTTGATCATGTCGCCGCGCTTCATTCCCGGTACGTACCAATCCTCCTCGTCGACGAGGTCGGGATGCCACCATCTCGTGCCGGCGATCCGCCGGGTGATGGTGAGCATGCAATACTCGAAATGCACATGCAGTTCACTGTCCGAGGTAGTTACCTCCGTTACGACCGGGTTTTTAATGAGATCGTGAAGCTGGATTGTGGCCAATCGGTTCACGAGCGAGGTGTCCAACTGCATTTGCGTGCTGGAAGCATTTGGCTGCTCTCTGGGCGGCGAGACGTGATCTGCCTCGGCTGTGAAGTGTCGCCGGGCAGCGCGAATTCGACTGAATGTTGGCAGGGTAGCGGCCAGCGCCCGGGCGTGGAGCGGCGAAGCGGTGAGGCCACCCAGATGGTTCGCGCTGAACTGGCTCAGATTGACCGCGGTGCTTGCTGCATCCTGGATACCGAGAAACTCGACTGGCTGGGTAGCGTAGTCCGTGAGATGTGGCTGCATGCGCAGCTTTCTGACCGCTTCAACCCTTGGCACAACAGCTAATTCGGCGGCAAATGCCTTGCGCCGTTCGACCGCCTCGGAAACTGCGGTGAGGTTCGACACCACCTCTTTTGTCAACACTCGCATCTTCCATAAGTGGGGATTTGCCTTAATGGCGCCGGGTGTCTCGGTCGTGGTTGCGGTAGTGCGGGATATCCTTTGATCGAAGACATGCCAGGCCGTGCAGCTGGGCTCGGCGAAATCTGTCGGCTCGCAGCTGAATGGCAGCGCATCGGGATTGTCCCCGATATCTTTTCGTGCCTCGGCAACCATCGCGGCGATGCGCGCATAGGAAGGAGCATCAACCGGAACCCCCGGTTGCGCCCATGGGATCATCGCCAAATAGGCAGACTTGGCGGTAAGACTGCCGACAGACGAGGCGGAAACGGAGGAGGCATCGGACCGTTTCAGCCATAGCGGGTAGTCGTACTGGTCTTCCAGCCACTCCGACAGCCGCAGCGGATTGGTCACGCCATTTTGCACGATGCCATCGGCTAGCGCCTGCCCCGGATGAATGGCAAGCGCCAACGACGGGTCATTGTTGGGGTTGTAGGTCGCGATTAACGTGTCCACCACTTGCTGGCCAAGGATCGCGAGCTGATCGCTGTTCGTGCTCACAGGGACACCTCAGCCTTGCGGAGCAGCGGGCGCGTCAGCCGGTATCGCAGGCGCTCCGGCATTGGCGGCTGTCGCAGGGTTGGCCACGACTTCGGCGCTGAGTGCAGGGTCGTCCTTGCGCGGTGCGGCCGGCTGTATCTGGCCTACCCAGCCGACGATCTGCGAACCGAAAAGTTCAAGCGTTCCACCGTGTTCATTGCTGCTGAAGGAAAAACCCTGAGATGCATCGTGCTGGTTGCTGAATGCGCCGCTGCTGTCCGAATTGGAATGTTGGACCGATCCGCCGATACCGCACCAACCAACCTTGCCGCCATAGGAGGTGGAGCTGCTTTCCGTGTGTCCGCTAGCGCTGTCGACGGCGCTCTAGAATGCGCTGCCCATGCTGCCCCAGGAATTAGCGGTAATCTTCACGTTTCGAACAATCAGAAAACCCTTCGGGATCATCGGGAGCAGCTTGGGCACGTCGCCGATCTGACCTTCGATGGTCCCGTCGCTGATCGCATTCTTCTTCTGACCGGCGAGATACCAGCCGTCCATGTGGAAAAGGTCGCCAAGCAGCCATGGCCGTTCGATGCTGGCCATGAACCACTCGAATGTGACAGTTGCCGAAGAACTGCTGTCCTGATGCGACTGCCAGGAGGACTGGTCGGCATTCCAACCGTCGTTGTGGCTGGTCTCGCTGTGCGATGCATTGGCTGAGGCGCCGAAACCCAGAACGCTGTAGCCGACGCTGCCCGATGTTGATGACGACTCGTTGTTGTAGAAACTGTGTCCGAAGCTGTGTTGGCCGCCGCCACCGCTCGCCTGGTACTGTTTCGATGTGGCGGTGATTTTCATCACCCCGAAGTCATGGTTGGTGTGATCCCACCAGGAGACCGGATCGATATACGACCACGGCACCTTGATTGCCACGGCGCCACCGAGACCAACGCTATACTCGTCGTACATCTTGCGGGCCTTGGCAATCAGGGCGGCCGCGGCGCTGCCGCCGACGGACTGAAGGGTTGCAATCGCGTCGTCGATCTGTTGCCCGCCCATATCCTTGAAGTCGTTATAGGCTTGGTCGACGGCGTTCTGGTATCTGGCGCTGGTGACCGGCCATGCCTGTCCCTGGATAGGATCGGACATGGCTTGGGAGTAAGCGAGCGCGAACTCGCTGCGTGCATCTGCCAGCACCTTCTGGTTGTGTCTGTAGGCGGTGTGGCGCGGCGTATAGCCGGTAAAATTGCCGTCGGCATCCATCAGATACAATGTCTTCTGGGCATCGGCGATGCGTTTCTTGATATCGGTCGAGGGCTCAGGGATCGGTTCCGCCTGCATGCCGGCCAGGGCTGTGAAATACTCGATACTGACGGTTCGCTGGGGCCACGACACCGCAACCCCCTTGTTGGTGACCATCAACATGTCGTCAACCCGTTGAGCCGTGTTGAAGGCGCTGCTGATCGCCAATTGCAGCCTGGGATCTGGTGCCGGCATTGCCGCCAGCTGACCGGCCGGCGTCGCGGGCGTTCCGGCAGAAGGGGGAGCGGGTGGTGCTGAGAAAGCGCCCGTGGTGGAAACCGCGCCGTAGGCGCTGCCGCCGGCGGGCGTCCAGGGATTGGCATACATCTTCGGGTCGATCGGCTGGCCGACTGGAAGGTGCATGTAGACTGCCGAGCCAGACGGCGTGCCGTCGGGATTCACAAGCTGGGCCGCAACGGCGGTGTGTATCTGGTTCAGCGCGTCAAGCAGTGCTTGCGTGATGCCGCCGGTGACCTGAAGATCGTTACCAGGCATGAGAACTCTCCTTGTTTGTTGCGGCGTTGGACCATGGATCGTCACGCGGACGGGGAAAGACCAACGTCAGATTGCGGATGTGCAAGGCCCGCGCTCCGTCGATCCGGGAGCCCTGGCCCAAGAGCAAGTTACGTCTCGTTCAGACATCGGCCGAGCAGACAATCACCAGGTCAGGAATGCCCTTGCCGGGCCCAGCCGCCTCCTTGGCTGCCGAGCATCTCCCAGCCGAAGTCTGCGGCTGTGCCTTCCGGGCACGCGTCACTAGGGCGATGGCTTCCCGCGGACCTGTGCCTGTGACAAAACCCGTGAGTGTCTGAGCCGGCTAGGCATCGACAAGGTAATCGTGATACAGCGAGTGGATACTCCGGCCATTGTCGCGGGCCTGCAGAATTCTCTCCCATAGTCCGAGATGAACCTCGCCGGGAGCGCCTTGGTGGACCACTCCGTTGAGGAACCGGATATGCCGGCGAATGTTGTCGTCGAAAGAGAGGCCTGCCGTGCGAATGTCATCATCGCCAAGCCCCTCGTCGAAGCTTCCGCCTTGCAGCTCGTCCCTGACATGACCGGACACCGCTGACAGGAAGACTTCGAAGCTGACGCCTTCCGGCAGCCCGCCTGCGGTCTGCTGGACGTTGTAGAAGTCTCTGCTGATGTAGTCGTCCTGATTGTTCTCGTCGAGAACGTGGTTCATAATCTGCCAGGTCCGGTCGCCAGCTTCGTCGGCCGAACCCTCGAAAAGATTTAATATCCGGTATGCTCTATCCTGCCATGTAGACATGTTTTGATCCTCATCGGGCTGCTTGCATGCGCGGTTTCGCGAGCGGGGTAGCCCCTCGAGGGGCCGGACGAAGCGGTTGTTTGTTTTCGACGGATTGAGTTTCTCTGACCGCAGCTTACGGATGGCTTACAGATCGAAATTTTTTGGATTCATTCGCTCTGGAAGAAACCACACGCAAGTGGATTGCATCGAAAGCCCGGTTCCGCCGGTCTATCACCCGCTCGCAGCGCGAGTAGTCTTGAACGCCGCTGGGGACACGCAGGTACGCTGCCCAAGCGCAGAGTCTATCGCTCCGGTCTCTCAGTGTTTCCGATCCCGGATTGCTGGTTAGACAAAACCGCCCCGCACACGATCGACCTGGGATTGCCCGTGAAGTTATCGGGCCGTGCAAAGAAGAGGTTCGGAGCACGCTGGCAAGACGCAGCTCACGGATGGCTTACGGGTTTGGGCGTTCAAGATCTCAGATACGGACGCACCAGCGTGCGGATCACGTGTGAGGATTTGTATTCCCCGTTCGCTCCAACCGCCCTTTCGTAGCGCGAGAAGTCGTCTACAGCTGCGGCAGGATCACTGCTGGACAGACGTTCCCTGATGAGGGCTTGGTACACTCTTTCCGAATCTGGGTAGTACTCGAGTGCTCTCAGATAGGCTTCTCGCGCCCGGAAACCTTCTCCGGCATTCTCCCAATGTCTTCCGACGTTGATCGCCAGGTCGATATAGCCGTCCCGAACCTTGTCGGCCACCGGTATCGCCCAAGACGGAAGAGAACCCGGTGACAGTGGCGGGCCGGGGAATCTCGCCAGAAGCTGTTCCTTTTCGGGGGCTGTCGTATCCCCTTTCCTGGAAAGACCGCGGTTGAGACGGGCTTCCCAATCAGCAAGGTCGACCCACACCTTATCCGGGGGCAGACTGATCCGCCCCTCCCTCTGGACGATGAAGTCGCCCTTGCCGAGCGTCTTGCGCAGGCGGTGAAGGGCTTGCTCGCACGCCGGTTTGGCTTGATCCCCGTCGAGATCGGGCCAAAGCCAGTCATGAATGCTTTCGAGGGGACAGGTCTGGTCGCGCGCCAGGGCGAGAACCCGCAGGATATCGAGGGCACGCGTCGGCGATTTCGATCCGAGATCGAATTGAGTTCCGTCGAGCTCGATCCTGAAGCCGCCCAGTACAAAGATCTTCAGTGGCCATGGCCATTTAGCAGGCCGTCTCATTGGCGGGACGAGACGCCGCGTCTGAATGACCGAATGGCAGAGATCCGCTTCAATTCCGCGGTCAAGTGCATCCGCCAGCAGTTCGGCGAGGAGATCGGGCAGGTTGAGTAGGATTGCAGACGGGTTGACGGCCCTCAGGGCTGCCATGAACTCCGTCAGTTTCTCTTCATAAGCGGCTCCGCCCCTCCATTTCTCTTCAAAAGCGGCAGCGGCAAGAATGCAAATCTTCACCCGTTCCCGCGGGCCGCCGTCCAGCCGATCGACGACATCTGCCAACAGCGAGGCGGCCTCAGCCGGTCTTCTGTCGGCGAGAAGAACCTGGAATTTGGTGACATAATGCGGCCAGCGCTCGACCATCGGCTCGTTCGCCTCTTCGATCGCGGTCATGAACGTGTCGCAATCCCTGTAGGCTTCGACGAAGCTGCCTTGCCGCGCATGCATGGCGGCTCGGCAATCTGCGACTACGGCCACCTGAGTTGTGAAGCGGCTGTCCGCGATTTCGCCGAGCCTTGTCACGAGATCTGCGAAGCCGGCGAAATCATTGCGCAGCTTGAGCAGCAGCTGGAGATGGTAGAGACCGCTGAACTCGACGCTTTTCAGGGCTTCCCTCTCGCCCATCTCGATTGCCTTGCGAAGGGCGTCTTCGGCCGAGGCATATGGAAACCCGCGCCTCGAGAATGAAAAATACCTGCCGCTGGCGGCGCCGAAAGAGACCAACCACATGCCAAGCACCCAAGGCGTCACCTTCGGGTCGTTCAATTCGGAAGCGACGCTGTCGACCGCCTGTTCGAAGATGTCCTGCCGCCCTGACCAGACCGCATGATCAACAAGGGCTTCACTGGCAAGCAATCTCAGGTCAACCGGAACTTCACCAGTCGGATTCGACAGCTGTTGCAGGAGCTCGTCGGCGATCTTCACTCCTGCCTGTGCGGTCTCTTCGTCGGCCTCGCCGTAGTCAACCGCGCGCAACATGCCGACACCAACCAGCATCCGCTCTCTCGGGACAAGATCGGGTTGCCTCCCGCGAAGGATGGCGGCTGCCCTTCGCGTCCACCCGTCCAGGCCCCCGTGCGTCCGCCAGCTGCTTGTCTTTACGAGCACGGCGCGGATTACGGTCAGCCACTGCCCCCGCAAATCGCCGTCCTTCTCGAACGCCTCCCAAGCCCGTGAGAACCATCGCTCGGCTGCGGCGTCGTCAGGAACGTGAGCGGCCCCGATCCAGTGGAGAAGCCAGCCTTCCAGTTCTTCAGCAGGAAATCTGGTGCCCCATTCGATCAAGGTAGCCCTGCGGCCTTGGGACAGCATCGCCTCGGCGTGCTCGATGACCAACTCGCGGGCAAGCGGCCAGGCTTCTGCTTGGAGAGCCATCGATACGGCAGCGTCGACCAATCCTGCGTCGCGCAGGACCCGAGCTGCCCTTTCGCGCAAACTTGCCTGCTCTTCCGGCGGCAGCCGCGCTTCGAAGAGCCTGGACAGGTAGTCGCGCAGGAGGTCGTGGAACTGGAATCCTCCGCCTCTGAGGCCTGTTCGGGTGACCAACAGCTGCATTTGAAAGAGCCGCTCCAGCACCGGGCCGCCGACTCTGGGTCCGAGCAAGGCGTCGGCAAGACCGGAATTGATTTCGGGAAGCAGATTAAGCTTCAACAGGGTGTTCTGGTCGTCGCCTGGAACGTTCTGCAGGAACAGTCTGCCGACCACCTCCTGGAAATTTCCCTGCCCCAGAGGCATGGCGCTCATCAACTGTGGGGTACTTGATTTCTGGTTGGCGATCATGACCAGGCCGACCGCCCACCCCTTGGCGGCGGCGACCTCGATCCCCTTCTCATGGCCTGGTTCCCTGAGACCGACGAGGCAGCGTGCTTCGTCCTCCGAGAATTCCAGTGCCGTCTGGCCGATGACCGGCAGCTTGCCTGCGAGCGCGAGTTCGGCCACGCCCCCACCAGGCAGTGTACGCGATATGCAGATGCACCGGACCGTGTTGGGCAATTCCCGCAGCAGGACAGCCAGAATTTCGCGGAATTCTGGTGTATCGGCACGGTGAATATCGTCGAGGACGATGACCGTGTCCGGCACCATCTGCGCCAAGTAAGCGCGGAAGAACAGACGCGCGAATGCAGCAGCATCCTCCGCATATTCGGTTCCGAAAACAGGAAGGCTGAGTTCCCGCGCCCCAGGCGACATCGCCAGATAGTAGAACAGCCGGGCGATATCCTGGTCCTCGTCATCGACGCGATACCAGACATGCGGAGCCCGCTTTTCCTGGAGGTAATCGATGACTGCGGTGGTCTTCCCGTATCCGCCAGGGGCAGCAATCCAGCACATGCCGGATTCCAGGCACCTGTCGACCAGTGCAGCAATGCGCGGCCGCCGCGAGATTCCCGCGGGTCTTGGCATTGAAAGTTTTGCTATCGTGCCGCCGTGCACCGCCGCATCCAGATCCACCAGGCTGCACTCTTATAGCAGATGATGGGCCGGGTGCGCGTCATTTCAGCATGTAAGCCAAACGTAAGCGCGGCTCGGTCACTGTCGGCATCGTTCCAACTCATGGAGGAAACCATGCCGACCGCAACCGTTCAAACCATCTATTGTGTCCAGCCCGCCACCGGAACCGACTTCGCGGCCAACCAGGCGCTAGTCGACGCCATCATGGGCCTGACGCCGCAATTCATCCAGAACGACTTCGCCGGCAGCCTGCTGCAAGGGATCAAGTCACTGCCAAGCGTTCTTGGAGCGATCGACGCCATACGGGCCGATCCGGACAACCTGTTCATCACCACCGGGACTGAAGGCAATGTCGATGACGCTGTCTGGCCCTCTCCCGGAGCCACCAGGGAAGTCAATGCGGACCAGTCGTTCGAACCTGGCCTCGTGCTGCCGTTCGAGTATAGCCAGAATCTCTCTCTTTGGGATGAAGACGGCCCTCTTAATGGCAACGATCCACTCGGCTCCGTCACCATGGACAAGGAAGAACAAGGCATGGGTCCAATCGCCAAGATCGCCCGCTCAGCGATTGAGGGTTCGGCCTACTACGTCATTTACCGGATTGACTGACCGCGCGACAGGCATCGGGTGATGTCCACGGTCGCCGACAACACCTCAGCGAGCAGAAAGCAGCGGGCCGTGACCACCCCGTAAGCCATTCGTAAGCTCGGGCAGGTGAGCATTCCGTCTCGCAACAAGTTGATGGAGCAATGACCATGCGTCCCTACTCACTGAACATAAGCCGCATCAAATGTCATTCGACGAACGATTATACAGGTTCTGACGACCTTGTTGGAGTGATGGGTCCTGTTCGCTTCCCGATTGGATCCTTCACTCCGGGAAACGACTACAATCTCGACATCAAACAGATCGTTCCAGCCGGTGAATTCTACCTTAATATTATCGAGACCGACCTTTCAGGCGATGACGAGATAGGGATGATCGACCTGTCCGCGATCATGGATTTCCAAACCGTGAAAAACGTGCAGGGCGCGGATGCCAGTTACGACATCACCATCCTCGTCCAATCCGTATCAGACTAGCTCTAGCATGCGCGATCCGCACTCGAAGCAGGATCGCGCCTGCTCCGCCTTGGATGTCTGGTGCCTCCGGCGAGGGTGGCCTCTCCGCGCCAGGAACTGCTCCGAACTCAAGCTCGGCGAGCGATCCGGTTCCGATCGAGCTTCTTGACATGCATGGATCGGTTCCGGTCGGACCGTTCTTTGAAGACCTTGCAGAGAAGGTCATGGACATCAAAGACGTCTGGGAGCTGTTCCCGGGGCGGAGCGCCCGGCCCTGTAATTTTGGTTCCGAAACGGGAACTCGACAGATGGCTTGGGGTAGCGCCTCCCGACGACGCTTGAGCCTTCCTGCTAGGAATGTGGGGAGGACGCCGCCAACTAGCCCCTTAGACTGCACTCTGGCGGCCAGATAGAATCATGCAGATTATACTCTGCTGAACTGGCTTATTTAAGAGTAATGCCAATAGGCCCATCAGGAGATTGAAATGCTTACTCAAGTAACCGTACCTTACTCTCCCGGCTACGACTATGAAAAAGGTGTCGATCTTGCGACGGGTAGTCCGATGGGTCATGTCGTCGATGGCGCATTTTCCGGCGTCGACGATGCAATGGGGTCCATATCTTCATTCGACATACGCCGTATTCACACCACCGCCGAACTCGAAAAGTCGCTGAGCATCAATGTCGAAGCGAGCGGCGGGTGCGGGTGCTTCTCCGCGTCCGGAAGGTTTGACTTCGCCCAAAGTTCCAAGATCCAGAGCAGTTCCCTGTTCCTGCTCATCTCCGCCAAAGTAACGCTGCCCTTTCACGGCATCGACGAACCAAAGCTGAGCGGCTCGGCGGCGGCGATATCGAGCAATCCCGAGCTCTTCCAATCACGCTACGGGAACATGTTCGTGAACGGGGTAGGACGCGGCGGGATGTTCCTGGCCGTCCTGCAGATGGATACAGCCAGTTCCGAGGAGGCCCAAGCCGTTTCGATGGAGTTGTCGGGGTCCTACGGGCTGTTTTCTGCCGACGCCAAGATGAAAATGGCAGAGGCATTTCCATGAAGACGTGCGCACGACCGTCTACCACGAAGGCGGCCCGATCAATCTGATCATGGGGGACGTAACGGATCCCAGCCAGATGTATGGGCTTCTCCAGCAATGGCTGAACGCATTCCAGACCGATCCGAACGCCAATGCCGTTCCTTATTTCGTCACCCTAGCTCCAATCTCCATCGCAGATGGACCGATCCCGCCGAACGCAGCGCAGGTCCGGCAAGCCCAGGATGTTCTGGTTGAGTGCGCGAAGGAGCGCAGCAGCCGGCTAGACCAGATGAACCTGATGGACTTCATTACGCTCAATCCAGGCAAGTTCACCTTCACGGCACCGACAACCCTGCAGATGGTTCAGGAGGCATTCCGTGGTTTCCAAGTCGATATAGACATCATCGCGCAAGCCGCCGCCGCGGCGATCAACGATCCTAAAACAGCGTGCCTGCCGGTTGATTTCGCCGCGAAGCAGACGCCGGCCCGGCGTTTCCCGCAAGGGCTGACGCCCGATCCATTTCCGGAAGGCGCGAAGGGGCTGAAAAGCGTTTATGCAGACAAGGGAAAAATGATGGTCAGCCGCGACGCGTTGTTGAGCGGGATGCGAGAACTAGAGCCAGACGGCCCCGCCAAGACCGGGTTTGATATTGGCGTCGCGATGCCCGGAGCAGACACGCTATGGGGCCCGGGAAAGCAGCTTTTCATGGATGGCCTTGATGCTGACGAGCGCGTTGGCTGCGAGGATTCAGCGTTCTTCATTGTCGCCCGGAATGCGCAACTCGGCCTCGCGACCGTCGGCGCGAAGATCGCGGAGAAGACCTCGACGGATGCCTTTAAGGCTGCCCGCACTGCAGAGCCGCCCGGCATGTACACTCTGGGCTTCGACATCGCCTCGGGCCTCTTCGGCGACGCGAGGCTCGGCGCGCGCGGCCACACCGCACGGGGCCCCGGATCCCTGGGGATCAGGGCAGCCCTCGACCCGAGAGGTCAGCGCGGCTTTGATGCAGCGATGACGCTGTACTCGGTTGCCTGACGACGGGAGCGTCTGATCAACAGGCCAGAGAGCACATTCTCGTTTCACTGCTCAAGCCTGTCAGGCACCGAAAACCACCAGATCGGCCAGCTTGAAGATGCGAGCGCAGGCTTGATTGGAACGGCTGGAGACTCGGCGCCCGTCGGTTCAATGCGTCAAATTTTCGTCTGGACGGGCTGCTGAGCCCAATGGGATCATTTCTGGTTCGGTGAGCGGGATGTGCAGAAACGCACCATCCCGTGATTTTGCCAACTCGCGCCGGGCGTTCGTTATGGCCGGTCGGTTCGCCAACCGAGCCGCGACTCGATGCGGCGCGCACTGATCTTGACCATCGTAATCAAATCCGGGTTCTTTTGCTTCAGCTTCACATCCGGGACGACGATCGAGATCGTGGCACGGCAGGCTCCTTGGTTGTCACGGATGGGAGCCGCAATGCAGGCAACTGAAAAGTCAGATTCACCAGCCTGGATCGACAGGCCCTGCTCCAGTGCTGTGGCGGCCGCCCGAGCGAGCACATCCTCGTCCGTCTCGGCGCGTCCGGTCGGAGATGCGATCGCGGATCGAGCGAAAATGGCGCGGCGTTCGGCTTCCGGCAAATGGCCGACGAGCAGCCGACCCGACGCGGTCCAGTTCAGCGGCGTCCGGGTCCCGACGCGAGATGTAACCTGGAAATGATCTTTGCCCTCTTCCATCGCAAGCACGACCATATGGTCACCGTCACGGCCGCATAGCTGGATCGTCTCTTTCGAACTCTGAGCCAGTTCGTGCATCTCCTGCGTTGCCACGTTGAGCAGGTCCAATGTGCGAGCGTAGGTCAGGCCGTACTGATAGAGCCGCGGACCCAGCCAGAGCAGGCCGCCGTCCTTGCGGTCCAGCAGTTCCTTTTCGACCAGATCGTCGACGATGACGTAGATCGTCGACAGGGGGGCGCCGATGTCGTGCGCAATCTCATATGCAGTTGCTGGCCGCCCCTGCTTTTGCAGATAGTCGAGTATCTGCAGCGCACGGTCGATACCGCTGGTGCGCGAGCGGCGGGGTTCCCGCGGGTCTTCGGCGGGGTTCAGGTGCAGGTCGGGCGCTATCGTGGGCATGGCATTCTCGGTTTTGCGGGCACTGTAAGGCAGCCGGGGCATTTACCACAGCCAGCCTCAATCCGGCCAGTTGAGGATCGCAGCCTCGCGGGCCATGAGACGCTCGTTCCATGGTGTGGCGATGATCGCATTCGACTTGCGCGCGCCATCAAGCTCCTCGGCAAGCCGTGCCGCCACAATGAATTCTTCGTCGGGATGCAAATTGCATGGATCGAGGAAGAAATAGCCGTGCTCGACTTCATGATCGCGGACGACCACCGGCGGATTGCCAGCTGCCAGCCGGTCGGCCAGATCCCAGGCTGTAATGCGCGATTCGGCGGCATTCACCCACACCTTCAAGCGATCGAGCGGATTGCTGGTCGGGTCGGGTACGATAGCGGCGGTGACGCCAGGCCGCCCCTCGAGTGCTTGCGCCCAGCAGTCGAGCGCTCGGCGTTCGCGAGCGCGAATACCCTCATGGTCACGCGTTTTCCAGGCCTGGAGAGCAGCGAGCGCACCGACGATGCCTTCCTTGCCGACCTTCATGCCGCGCCCGATGCCCCGGTTCTGCAAGTAGACGTCGCGCACCCGCGCCTTCGTGCCTGCGACGATACCGGATGTCGGGCCGCCCAGGAATTTGTGACCCGAATACAGCACCAGATCGGCTCCGCTGGCGAGAAAGCCCGCCAGATCGTATTCGGACGCTGCGTCGACGATGACCGGGACCCCGCGTGCACGGGCGGTTTCGACGAACATCTTCAGCGGGATTTGCCCATACTCGACGACATGGTGCGACACGACGTAGATTGCTGCAGCAGTGCGCTCGGTGATAGCGCCTGAGAGCTGATACGCCGAGGCGCTGGTCGCCTGACCGACCGGCACGACCTTGGCGCCGGCGAGACGGATCGCCTGTTCGATCGGTGCGCCGTAGCTGACCATGTGGCCGGACTGGATGACGATCTCGTCTTTCAGTCCAGCGGTATCCGGCAGCCGTTCGATCGCGGCAAGGTCCGGGCCCGTCATGCTGGCCGCCACGGCCAGGCTGATTGCCGCGGAACAGGAGGCGGTGATGAAACCGGCCTCCGCGCCCGTCAATTCGGCGATCACGGCGCTGGCCTTGCGATGCAGATCGGCCATTTCGACAAACTCGGTGAGAATGCCGGACACAGCCTCGACAGCCGTGGGAACGACAATGGAGGCGCCGAGCGAGGTCATCGTGCCTGAGACGTTGATGACGGGCCTGAGGCCCAACTGGCTGCGGATATCTTCGACAGGCATGGTCTTGTGCTCCGACTATTCGATGCGACTAATCAACGGCGATGACGGCTTCAATTTCGACGCTGATCCCTCCCGGCAGTGATCCGTGACCGACCGCAGAGCGGGCATGGGTGCCGCGCTCGCCGAAAACGTCAATGAGCAGGTCCGAGCAGCCGTTGATCACTGCGGGGTGATCGGCGAAATCCGGCGTGGCGTTTACCATGCCGAACAGCTTTACCACACGTCGCACGCGGCACAGATCGCCGAGCGCTGCGTGCATGACGGCAATGAGGTTGACACCGGTCAGCCGCGCATGGGCATAGGCCTGATCCACGGTCACGTCGGCACCGACCTTGCCCGTATAGACCCGGCCGTCGGCCTCACTCGGCCCCTGGCCGGACAGGAACAGCAGCTTGCCCTCCTGCACGTGTGTGACAAAATTGGCGATCGGCGGCGGCGCCTCGGGCAGCGTTATTCCAAGCGCCAAAAGCCGGTCGTAGGGCGTGCTTTCCGGTCGCTTCATGAGCTCGGAAAAAGTCATACACAAACTCCAATCAGATCGTTTTTTGGTTGTGCCGGATGCAGGCCACGTGATGCCCGCCGCCGATATCGTCGACGGGCGGAATGATCCCGGCGCAGGCAGCAATTGCGTCCGGACAGCGGGTGCGGAAGACGCAGCCGGAAGGCGGGTCAATCGGGCTTGGAATGTCACCACGCAAGGCGACGTGAGTGCGTCGGCGGGTCGGGTCGGGCACGGGTGCTGTCGCCAGCAATGCCTTGGTGTATGGGTGCCGCGGCGCGGCGTAGAGAAGACGGCTCGGACCACGCTCCATGACGCGGCCGAGATACATCACCACCACTTCGTCGCAAAGGTATTCGACCACCGAGAGGTCATGCGCGATGAACAGCAGCGTCAGGCCGAGCCGCTTTTGCAACTCACCGAGCAAGTTGAGCACCTGCGCCTGCACCGACACGTCAAGCGCCGAGACCGGCTCGTCGGCGACGACGAATTCCGGCTCGACGGCGAGCGCGCGTGCAATGCCGATGCGCTGGCGCTGGCCGCCGGAGAATTCGTGCGGGTAGCGCGTGGCGTGATCAGGCGACAGGCCGACCAGGGTCAGCAGTTCGGCGACCCTGTCGGCACGTCGCTTGCCTCGCGGAAAGCCGCGCGCGTCGAGTGCCTCGCCGATGATGGCGGCGATGCGCATGCGCGGGTTGAGGCTGGAGAATGGATCCTGGAACACGATCTGCAGCTTTTGCCGATAGCCGCGCATTTCACGTGCGGACAGCGAAAACAGATCGACGCCGTCGAACAGCGCTTTGCCTCTGGTCGGCTCCACCAGCCTGAGGATGGCGCGCCCGGCGGTGGTCTTGCCGGAGCCGGACTCGCCGACCAGCCCGACCGTCGAGCCGCGTCCGACATCGAAGCTGACATCCTCGACAGCATGAACGATGCGGCCATTGCGGGCGGGAAAGTGCTTTGTCAGACCCTGCACGCTGAGCAATGGCGCAGTCGCCGCACGACTTGGTATCACCCCGGCGCTCACAGCTCTGCACTCCTGATGCAACGGGAAGCGCCGTGCAGTCCTGCCGGCATCAATGGCGGCGGTGCCGCGCGACAGGGCGCAATGGCGAAGTCACAGCGCGGCTCGAAGGCGCAACCCGGCGGCAATGCGGTGATCGGCGGCACGCTGCCGGGAATGGAATAGAGCGCCCGGCGCTTGCCGTCGTCACCGATGTCGCGCGCGGCATTGGGCGTGCAGGCCAGCAGCCCTCTCGTGTAGGGATGGCGCTGGTGCGCAAACAGGTGGTTGACCGGTGCCTGCTCGACGACACGGCCGCCGTACATGACGACGACATCATGGGCGATCTCGGCGACGACACCGAGATTGTGGGTGATGAAAAGGATCGACATGCCCATCTCGACCTGCAGGCGACGCAAGAGATCGAGGATCTGCGCCTGGATGGTGACGTCGAGGGCCGTAGTCGGCTCGTCGGCGATCAGCAGCGACGGACTGCAGGCGAGTGCCATGGCGATCATGACGCGCTGGCGCATGCCGCCGGACATCTGGTGCGGATAGTCGTCGAGCCGCGAGACGGCGTCCGGAATCTCGACATGCTTCAGCATGGCGAGCGCACGGCTGCGCGCTTGCTCCCGGGTCACCGGCTCGTGCAGCGCGATCATTTCGCCGATCTGATCGCCGACCGTTAAGAGCGGGTTGAGGCTGGTCATCGGCTCTTGGAAAATCATCGCGATTTCCCGACCGCGGACCTTGCGGAATTCCTTCTGGGTAAATCCGGCGAGGTCGTGGACACGCTCCTGCCGATCGCGGAACAATATCTGGCCGCCGGCGATCCTTCCGGGCCGTGACAGCAGGCCCATGATCGACAGGCTGGTCACCGACTTGCCGGAACCGGATTCTCCGACCACGGCCAGAGTCTTGCCGTGCTTCAGGTCGAAGGTGACGCCATCGACCGCCTTGGCGGTAAGACGGCGGGTCTGAAACCAGGTCCGCAAGTCCCGAACCGACAGGATGACGTCGCTGGCGATCGCGCCGCTCATGATTTCCACCCGCAATGCGGACAGACGTGCACACTGCCCGCAGAACCTTCCGGCGGCAGGTGGCGGTGGGCAATGATCGCCTCGGCACCGAGGATAGCGTGGCGAGGCTCGAACAGCCGGTGCAGCGTACTTGTCGCCCCTTGCGAATCCTTCACGGTGAGCTCGGCGTCGGCGAGGTCGAACAAAGTGAATTCTGCCGGCCTGCCCTTTTCCAGCAGTCCGTCGGCGGGCAACCGGATGGCGCGGCGCGGCGCCGTCGTCGAGGCCGTCACCACATCGTCGAATGCCATGCCGAGCGACAACAGCTTCGACATGGTGGTTGCCATATCCCACACCGCGCCGTCGAGCGAGCGGTTGTGCAGATCGGTCGAGATCGTCTTCGGCGGCAGACCGCGCTCGAGCGCCGCCTTGGCGACATCGAAGGAGAACGAGGCGCCGCCGTGGCCGACATCAAGCACAATGCCGCGCTGCGCCGCATCCTCGGCGAGCCGATAAAGATCGTCGTCCTCGATGATCGAGCCGCCGGCCTTGCCATTGAAGCAATGAGTGACGATGTCGCCTTCGCTCAGCAGGCCGAGAACATCGTCATAGAGTGGCGGCGGCTCACCAACGTGCACCATCAGCGGCAGCTTGAGGATGCGGCTGAGCTTCTTCGCCAGCCGGACCGGCGTCAGGTCCCAGCCGCCGGTAATGACGTGGCTGGCACGCACCTTCAGTCCGACGATGACGTCGCGGTTGGCCTCGACGGTTGCAATGGTGCGGTCGATGTCGATCGAGCGCATGTCGGTCAGCTCGCTGACACGGTTGCAGGCGACGAGACCGATCGAACCTATGTTCAGGAACGCGTATATATTCTCTCGCGCCGGCTCTATAATGAACTCGCGAAAGCCGTGGAAATTGGCTTCGCCGGCTGAGCCGGCATCGACCATCGTGGTGACGCCTCGGGCGGCGCCACATTGCTGCGGCCGCAGCGAAATGTCGGTGCCGCCGTACCAGACATGCACGTGAAGATCGGTCCAGCCGGGCGACAGGAACGCGCCATTGGCGTCAAGCATCGTCACATCCTCGCCGGCGGCAATGGTCGAACCGGTTTCGGCGATACGGCCATCCTTGCCGATCAGCACGTCGATCGTCTGGCCAAACTCGCCGCCGAAGCCGACTGGTTTTGCGCCCCGGATCAACAGCGGCCTTTCGGTTTGGGAAGAGCGATTGCTGAACATCAGATGTCCTTTGCGAGACGAGGGTCGAGAAGATCGCGCAAGCCGTCGCCGACGAGCTGCAGCGACAGCACGGTGATGACGATGGCGCCGCCCGGAAACATCATGATCCAGCCGGCCTGATCCATGTATTGACGGCCGGTGGCGATCATTGTGCCCCAGGTCGGGATGTCGGGCGATATGCCAACGCCGAGGAAGGACAGACCGGCCTCGGCCAGGATGGCGTTGGCGAAGATGAAGGTTGCCTGCACCAGCAATGGAGAGGTGACGTTGCGCAGTACGTGCCGCACCAGGATAATCGGCGTCGGCACGCCGAGTGCGCGGGCCGCCTCGACATAGGGCAGTTCGCGAATGACCAGCGTCGAGGCGCGCACGACGCGTGCGAGCCGCGGCGCATAAACCACGCCGAGGGCGACCACGACATTGACGGCGGTGGCGCCAAGTGCCGCCACGAGTGCAATTGCGAGCAATATGTCGGGAAAAGCCATCATGGCGTCGATCAACCGCGACACCGGCGCGTCGAGCCTTCTGAAGAAGCCGGAAGTCAGTCCCAAAACGACACCGATGATCGAGGCGAAGATCACGACAGCAAAGCCGACCGCCAGCGAAGTGCGCGCGGCGTAGAGCGTGCGGGTAAAGATATCGCGCCCGAGATCGTCGGTGCCGAACAGGTGGTCGAGGCTCGGCGGATGCAGCCGACTGGCAATGGAGAGCTTAGTCGGTGCGTAGGGGGCGATGACCGGCGCGAGGATCGCGGCGAGCACGATGGCGATCAGTACGGCGATGCCCACCGCCGCCGTCGGCCGCGTCATCAGCCGCGAAAGCATATTTGGCTCCGCCTGGAGCGGCACCGAGATAGCGGCCATCAGTAGCGAACCCTCGGATCGACAGCCAGATAGAGCATGTCGATGGCGAAATTGACCAGGACGTACAGCCCGGCAATGACCAGCAGCGCGCCTTGGATAACCGGATAGTCGCGCCGTAACACCGCCGAGACGACCAAGCTGCCGACGCCGGGCAGGCCGAACACCGTCTCGGTCACCACCGCACCGGAAATGAGCAGTGCCGCGGTCAGGCCGATGACGGTGAGGATGGGGATCAAGGCATTTCTGAAGGCATGCTTCAGCACCACACGCCATTCGCTCATGCCTTTGGATCGGGCGGTCCGCACATAGTCGTCATTGAGCACGTCGAGCATCGAGGCACGCGTGAAGCGGGTGATCAGTGCCGAGCTTATGAGACCGAGCGCCAGCGCCGGCAGCACCAGATGGTCAAGCCGGTCGGCAAACGAAGCTCCCGGCCCGCCATAGCCAGATGTGTCGAACCAGCCGAGCTTCACGGCGAAGAACTGAATGAACACAAGGCCGAGCCAGAAGCTCGGCACGCTGGCTGCGAACATGGCAATGGTGGTTGCTGCCTGGTCGAAGATAGAGCCGCGCTTATAGGCCGACAGGATTCCGACCGGCAGCGCGATGAGCGTTGCGATTACCAGGGAGAAGACGGTGAGAAAAAACGTCGGTTCGGCGCGTTGGGCGAGCGCGGTCGTGACCGGCTCGCCGAGGAAGATCGACTGGCCGAAGTCGCCTTGGACGACATCGAGAACGTAGCGCCCGAACTGTTCGAGGATGGAACCGTCGAGCCCGAGCTTGGACCGCAGCGCGGTTATATCGGCGGCGGTGGCGTCTGGACCCAGCATAACTGCCGCCGGATCGCCGGGCGTCACCCGTACGATGACGAACACGATGGTGACGACCAGCGCCATGACGACGATCATGCCGAGAAGTCTGTTGAGGATTGAGTGCAGCATCGGCGTTATAGCATCCCTGAGCAACCATCGAACGGTTTGCTGGGCGCCGGCTTTGTCGGCCGGCACCCGGTCGCCTGTCGTTGAGTGGAGGCGGAAAGCAGGACCGTCTCAGTTGCCTTCCAGATAAGCGTTCCAGAAATAGGGCCATGGCGCCGGCGTCACGGCTTTCAGCTTGGGGGCCTGGGCGGCCAAGGCGTTGAAGTCGCCGACCTTGAACGCTGGAACCTCGTCGTAGATCGCCTTCTGGACATCTGCGAACAGCGCGACGCGCTTGGCCGGATCGGCTTCGGCGTTGAACGCCTCAAGCACCTGGTGCTTGCGATCCGAAACCCACCAACCCGGAGAGGAGTCCGACATTATGCCGGTCAGCGACGGCTCGGGCAGGAACGGACTGTGGCTAATGTAGATGTCCCACAGCGCCGGGTCGGTGCGGTTCTTGGTCAGCGTCGCCCATTCGACCACGTCGAGCTGGACCTGGAAGCCGGCGGCTTTCAGATACTCGGCCGCGACCTGCGCCAGCTTGTAGTGGAACTCGTATTGGCGGCTGGTGAGGATGCGCAAAGGCTTGCCGTCATAGCCGGCTTCCTTCAGCAGCGCCGCAGCCGCCTCAGTGTCGCCATCGGGCTTGTAGGGCTCGGTGCCGGCGTCCGTGTGCCAGGCAAAGCCTTCGGGATACATGTCGCCGTCGGCTGCGAAGAACTCCTTCGATCCGAATGCGGCGAGCAGCATGTCGTTCGGCGCCAGCGCTGCTTGTATCGCCTTGCGGATGCGAATGTCGGAATTCAGCCCCTGCTTGGTATTGAGGACGAATACCGGCCAACCGAACGGCTTCAAGATGACCGGCTGGGTCTTGCCACCCGAGATCTTGTCAAAGGACTCGACCGGCAGCGAGTCAACATAGGCGAACTGGCCGGAGACAGCGCCTTCGACGCGCGTGTTCGCATCGGGAACCGGCACGAAACGGATTTCGTCGAGATACTGTTTTCTGGCGCCACCATAGCCGTTGGGTTCGCCGTCGCGCGACTTGTAGCCGTCGAACCGGGCAAGCTGGATGTACTGGTCCGGCTTGCGTTCCTTCAACATATAGGGGCCGGTACCGACGAAGCTGGTCAGCGGCTCCTGTCCCACGTTTTCGGACGGGATGATGATTGCGGCCGCATTGTTGAGTGAGAGCAGCGACAGAAGTGGCGCGAACGGCTTTTTCAGGGTGAGCTTGACGGTGTGGTCGTCAACGGCGTCGACCGTGGCGATGACTTCGGCTGCCTGCTTGCCGCGCGTGGCAATCTTCATCCAACGCTGCAGCGAAGCGACCACGTCGGCCGAATTCATATCGCTGCCGTCGTGGAACTTAACGCCGGTTCTGAGCGCGATGGTGTAGGTACGGCCATCCGGTGAAATCTGTGGCATTTCGGCGGCCAACAGCGGCGTGATGCCCCAGTCCTTGTCGAAGGTATAGAGCGTCTCGTAGATGTGCTGCGTGACAATGCCAACCAGATCGGCGGTCGAGGCCATCGGATCCAGTGTCGGCGGCTCCCCAATGGTCGCCACATCAATCACTCCACCTCTAGCGGGCTCGGCCCAGGCAGCGCCTGTCGCCGGCAGCATAAGCGCGGCGAGTGAAGCGACGATTTGCAAGAAACGCTTCATCTTGGTTCCCTTCGCTCTGTTCCATAGTAATGGAATTTATATCCTAGTTACGGACGAAGTAAACGCATCCGAATATGATGTCGTCAAGCTTTTTTCGCCCAGAGGACGTCGCGCGGCTGGAGTCGCTGATGATCCTCGTGCGCCAAGGCGTGGCCTCGCCGTAAGGCCTGCATCACGCGATCGCCCAGGCGCCTAGGCCGCGTGGTGGGATATCGGTGGCGGCGCGCTGAACCTGCTGTCTGCCGCCAGCGCACTGCTAAGCAGTCCTGAGCTCGCGCGATCGAACTCAGGTCCATGGAACACCGCCTCACCCGACGACGACTTTACGACCGCGCTGATCCTCGCCGGTTGGTCGCCTGGCAAGTAGCAGGCGACATGGCCACGTCAGTCCATACGATCAAGCTGGCATTAGCGGCTTGACGCGATCGACAATGGCGGCGACCGCTTCCTTCGGGCTCTTGCGACCGAGGACGGCGAGCTGAACCTCCTCGAGAAACGTCGACTGAGCGCGAGCGGCTTCGGGAAAAGCCGGAAAGGCCGGTCGCGCCTTGGCAAGGGCGGCTGCCTCGACCGTCGCCTGTGGCAGCGCCCCGGCGAACGACGGCTCGGCATAGGTCGAAGCGCGGACGGGGCCATTGCCGTTGCGCGCCATGTCGAGTGTGGCGGCCTTGCTCGCTACGAAGCGGATGTAGCTCCAGGAGAGCCTCTTGTCCGCCGAATTGGCGGGAATGGCCATTGCCCAGGATTCGACGACTGGGTGCATTTCCTGACCGGTGCCGAGGGTCTTGGAGCCGGGAAACTCGATCGGCTTGATCTTTCCCGGCGCAGTCGACTGTTCCTTGCTGTTGAGCTGCGCGTAGCGGGCGAAAGGCAGCACCGCGAAGGCAGCGCGTCCCTGCTGCATCCACGTCGCCATGTCGTCGTTGCGCGTTGTGGCGTAGCTGCGGGGAAGCGCCCCGGCCTTGAAGAGGTCGGCGAGCACGGACAGGCCCTTTTCCATCGCCTCCGGATCGGGAACCACCTTGAACTGCTTGTCGATGAAATCACCGCCGAACGCGCGGGCGAACATGACCGGGAAGACGGCGAGGTCGCTCGCAAGGATCATGCCGACGGCCGGCGTACCAGACTTGGAGGTGAAGGTCAGCTTCTTCGCCTGCTCGACCAGCTCCTCCAATGTGTTCGGTGGCGCCGAAATGCCGGCCTCCTGAAGCAGCTCCTCGTTGTAGAAAAGCCCCTGCGTGGCATGGCGCACGGGGATGCCGACGAGCTTGCCGCCGACGGTCATCGATTGGCGCAGGCCCTCGGCGATATCGTCGAAATCGTCGATCGGCTCGGCTTTCTTGAGGTCGTCGAGCGGCTCGAACAGCGAGGCGATCTGCGACGTCATGCGGTTGTCGATGACATAGCCGACGTTGAAATCGGTCTCGCTCAGGCTCGCCTCCCGGAATAACCGGTCCTGGAGCGGATTGCTGTCAAGCGTAGTCCAGGAGATCTGGGCGTTGTTCTTGTCCTCCCAGGGCTTGATGACATTGCCGGCGGCGCCGGTCGTCAGGTTGGCTTGGTGGACGCGATGGCAAAGCACGTTCAGCGTCTTTACCTGGGCATGGGCCAACCGACCCAATGCGCCCGTCGCGCCGGCGGCCATCGCGGTCGTCAGCAGGGCTCTGCGTGTCATGTGCAAAGGCATTGTCTTCCTCCCTTTCTCGGTGACGTCGTCACCCCTTGGTCGCGCCGGCGGTCAATCCGGCGACCAGAAACCGGTTCATCAGGACCACGAAGACGAGAACCGGCAGCAATTGGACGGTAGAGGCCGCAAAGAGCACGCCCCAGTCGACGCCGTCGATCGAACTGATCATCTCCGAAAGGACCAGAGGCGCGGTCTTGGCGTGGTTGGCGGTGAAGATATAGGCGAACAGAAACTCGTTCCACGCGAAGACGACTACGAAGACGGCGACGGCGAGCATGCCGGGCGCTACGAGCGGCAAGATGATCTTGACAAGGATCGTCAGCGGCCGCGCGCCATCGAGGACAGCCGCCTCGTCGAGTTCGCGCGGTACCTGATCGATGAACGTGCGCATCAAGAGCGTGCCGAGCGAGACAAAGAACGTCGCGTAGAGCAGGATCAGCACCAGATGGGTGTCGTTGAGCCCGAGCCGATTGACGACCGGGAACAGTGGCAGCGTCACGACGATCGGCGGGATCAGCCGCGATCCGATCAGAAACATCACCGATCCTTCCAGGAAACGGACGCCCCGATAGCGTGAGTAGGCAAAACCGGCGAGCATACTTGCCATGACGGCAAGCGCCGTCGCCCCGGTGGTGATGATCAGGCTGTTGACGAGCCCGTCGAAAAAGGCCGGCCAGCGCTGCCACAGCGAGGCGTAGTGCTCCAAGGTCGGTTCGAAGAAGAGCTCCGGTGGAACCGCGAAAATCTCGCGACCGGGTTTGAACGACGAGAGCACGATGAAGCCGATCGGAAACAGTGACCAGACGACGATTGCCGCAACAGCGAGCATCTTTCCGGCACCGATGGCGAGACGCCTAGAACGCATTGGCCAGGGATTCCTTGCGCAGCCGCCATACATAGCCAGTCGCAAGCAGCAGCGAGATGACGACCATCATCCACGCCGTCGCGGCCGCCGTGCCGAACGAGTTGTAGCGGAAGCCTTCCTGATAAAGATAAACGGAAACGACCTCGGTCGTGCGTGCCGGGCCGCCCTGGGTCAGGAGCCAGACCTCGGAAAAGAGGCGGAAGGCGAAGATGTAGCGGAAGAGCAGCGCGATGAGCATCGCTGGCGCCAGGAGCGGCAGCGTGATGTTGCGGAAGAGCTGGAACGCATTGGCCCCGTCGGTGCGCCCAGCCTCGTAGAGCTCCTTCGGAACCGCGAGTCGTGCCGCATAGAGGATGATGAATGTGAATGGCAGGTGCAGCCAGATCGTGAGCAGGCCGACGAGGACGAGGCCGTGGGAAGGGATGAACGTCCAGTCGAGCGTCGGCAGACCGGTGTATCGCAGCATTAGCGTGATTGGGCCGACGTCCGGATCGAACAGGAAGCGCCACATTGCGACCGCCGTCACCTCGCTGATGGCGTAGGGAGCGAGCACCACGACGAGCATGACGCGCTGGAGGGGAAGCCCGGAAGCGAAAAGCAGGGCCAGGCCAAGGCCGAGCAGCAGTTCGATGTGAACCGCCACGGCGACGACGAGGACGGTGTTCCAGACCGAACACCAAAAATAGGGATCGGTGAGGACGCGGATGTAGTTATCGAACCCAACGAAGGTTGCCGATTGGCCGAATGACGAGGCTTCGAAACTCAGCCACAGGACGAAGATGGCGGGGAGCACGATGATCCCAAGCACCAGGAGGTGTACGGGCGTCGCATAGAGGTAGGCAGGCGAAAACGCGAAGCGCCGCCTCTTGGTCTCGCCAGCCGCTTCCGCCGTCCCCTCCCCCCTGTGGCCGACGGATGCCTCGGAACCAAATGCCATTGCTCCTCCCTGAGCGGTTGCGCGTCAGCCGTCCCTGGCGGCAAGTGGAACGGTGCCCTCCACCGTTGTCCTGTACATCACCCGGCGATATCCGGGATAATCGTTGATGGCGGTGTGCAGGACATGGGGATTGTTCCACATACCGAGCGTCTTCGGTTCCCAACGCAGCCTGCAGTTGAACTCGGGCCGGACAGCCCGCGCCATCAGGAAGTCGATCATCGGCTTGCTTTCTTCCTCCGTCATCCCCTTGAAATTGGTCATCACGCTGCTGACGAAGACATAGCGCCGGCCAGTCTCGGGGTGGCGACAGATCACAGGATGCTCGACGACGGCATTCTCGATCGCCTCGACATCGGCCTTGACGCCGAGCCGGCTGTGGGCCGCGTTGATGGCGAAGACCCCGCGGCCGCTATGGACGCCCGTCAGGCCTTGCAGGATCTCGACCAGCCGCGGCGAAAGCGAGTCATATGCCTTCTCGAGGCTGGAGAAGCAGGTGTCGCCGCCAACCGGCGGCACCTCCTCACCGTAGAGGATCGTAATGCCCGGCGGCTTCGGTAGCCAGGCGAGGTCCATGTGCCAGTCCTCGCCGATCACCTTGCCCGTGTCGTCCGGCTCGCGCACGAAGCGCACGATATCGTTAAAGCCGTCGATCGGCGTGTGCACCGGATTGCCGCTAAATGGTCCGAACCGGCGGGCGACCTTGTGGACGCCGGCGGCGTCAAGCTCCTGATCGCGCACGGCGAGCGCATGATACTTGTAGAGCGCGCGGCGAACGTCCTGGAAGGCATCCTCGCTCGCGCTCGCCAGATCGATCCCACGAATTTCTGCACCGAGCGCTCCAGTGAAGGGGCTGACCTCGAAACGAGTGAATGCGTCATCGCGCAGCACGTGATCCTCCCTAATACGCGCCTCGTCGCCATCATGGGCTGACTTACCTGCAAGTAAGTAACTTGAAAGCCAAAGGCTGTCAACTCACCCTCGCTTTGATCCACTGGATGTCTAGCCTCGACCCGAGCCCTTCCCCGCATCATGCCAAGCGGCGCGGATGATCGCGGCGAGCGCTGCGAAGGTCCTGGCGACCTCGTCGAAGCTTCCGGTGTCCTGCGTCATTGGTGGACAGGACAGAAGGGTAATGCGCAGCATGTGCACGAGCTCGTCGCTGAGTGTGTGGGAGGAAAGCTCTCCGTCCTTCACCGCCTGGTCTACCGCATGACGCAGGCTCTGATCATAGACCCGGTTGACGCGCTCCAGGGCACGTTCCGCTGGTTCGCCGAGAACCGGGAGGTCGTGGCGAAGGCGCGAAAGCGGGCTCCACATATTGCGGGCTCCCTTCTCAGCATTGAAACGTTCGTAGAAACGGCGCAGATCCTCGAGCTGCATATCGAGACGGTCGAAGAACCGGATATCGGGGGTCGTCCAGAAGCGCTTGATGCGGGCCTCGGCGTTGGCGGCGAAGTCTGCGATCAATTCCTCCATCAGCTGACGCTTGTTGCCGAAGTGATGATGGATGTTGGCGCGCGTCGTGCCGATTGCCGTCGCTATATCGCCGAAGCTGAAACCATCGTGGCCGCGTAGGACATAGAACTCGGCCGCGACCTCTTTGATTCTGGTCCGCGTAGAGTGCGCCTCGTCACCGGGAGATCCTGAAATGTTGGCTCTCATATCCCTTCCGAAATTCATGCCGCTCGCTGCCGCGACGATCACTATGCCGGAACGAGCCGCAACCGCCCACCGACCGGCACCAGACGCGATCAGCGTTGCTATCACAAATTGCCATGCGATGTACCCGTCGTACTAGAGTCTCTTTCTACGCACTGGCGGAACTAATTTGGGCCAGGTGCAGACATTCGCGGTGGGGCGGGTGAGTAGATACGGGAACGCGTATATCGACCTTCAACCTGGTTCGCGCCCTTGACTGATATTACGGGTCAAAAGGGCAATGACCTTGCTGGGGCCACGCCACAAACTCAGGCAGTGGATAGCGGCTGCGCATCGGCTGCGCCGATCACTTCTCTCATCGTCACGATGGTGCGAAACGCCTTCACGTTCGAATCGGCGTGGAAGACTTCCCGCGTGAAGACATCGTACGCCTCCATCCCTGGCAATTGCAGGAGGAGCACGAAATCGGTTTCACCGGTGACATACCAAGCCTGACGAACCTCCGAGCGCCCGCGAAGCTTGCCGATGAAGGCGTCCAACTCGACAGCGCTCTCCCGTTCCAGGGAAACGAGCACATGGATGGTTAGCGGCAGGCCCACGGCCCCCGGGCGAACGACGGCAATGTCTGCTGCGATCACGCCATCCTTCCGCAGCCGGCGCAGGCGGCGCAGAACCGCGCTCTGGGAAAGCCCGACCTGCTCGGCGAGACGCCGCGCCGGGATCTGGTTGTCGCGCTGAACCAGCGACAGCAGCACATAGTCGAAGCGATCGAGGACGGCAGTTTTCGTCATGAGGACAGGCATGTATGACGAAATCAGGCAGGCGAGCAACGATAATAGGCGCCAACCGGCGTGGTTTCCGGGATAGAACTTCGCCTCATGGCCATAGACACACAGCCGGGCCTTGACCCTGATCAGATCGCGGCGCTGTTACAGCGCCTGTCGCCATTTTATGCACCGACACCGTTGCTCGACCTGCCAAACCTCGCTGCGAGCCTGGATGTGGCCCAGGTGCTTGCCAAGAACGAGGGACACCGTGCCCTGGGCAGCTTCAAGTCCCTCGGCGGCACTTATGCTGGTCTGTGTGCTCTGGCCCGGGCTACCGGGATGGATATCGACGAATTGCTCGATCCAGAGCGGGCCAGGACGCCGTTGCCGGCGTTAATCACGGCCAGCGCCGGCAATCACGGACTTGCCGTTGCCGCGGCGGCGAAGTTTGCCGGTGGGACGGCAAAAATATACCTCCACACGGGCGTTCCTGCGGCGCGGGTCAGGCGTATCGAATCACAAGGCGCCGAAATCGTGTGGGTCGACGGCACCTACGACGATGCCGTCGATCGGGCCTCCGCGGCGGCCCGGGCCGGAGAAGGCATTCTGGTGGCCGACACCTCTAGCGACCCGGACGACCTAGCTGTAGCAGATGTCGTCGCTGGCTATGGCGTGCTTGCTGCGGAAATTCGTCGCCAGGTCAACGAGATCGGCCATCTGAGGCCAACCCACCTCTTCGTGCAGGCCGGTGTCGGCGGACTTGCCGCCGCCCTGACGACTGGGCTGAAGGACTGGTTGATGCCTCCAGCCATGATCGTCGTAGTAGAACCAGAGGCCGCAGCCTGCGTCGCGGCCGGGCTGTCGCAAGCACGGTCCGTGCGGATATCCGGCGATCTCAAGACGTCGGCAGACATGCTCGCCTGTGGCGAAGCAGCCGCATCGGCGCTCGACGTACTCCGCCAAGGCAACGCTCGGGTCATAACCGTGTCCGAAGCGGCGCTTGCCGACGCGAAGAGCCGACTTCGCGAGGCAAACGGTCCAGGCACAACCCCGTCGGGTGCGGCCGGCCTCGCCGGCCTCGCCACCGCCGTCGCGACTTCCGGCCCATCGCGGGAGCTTGCGCTCGACGAATCGAGCCGGGTGCTGATCATCGTGACCGAGGCCGAACTGGAGAAGGACGCATGACGATGGCGCCAAACCCCGGACCATTGAACAAAAGAGCGGCTGGGCCGCGGACTGCTCGAGATGCCCACGCTTCAGACTCAACGCAGAACGGGTCCATGAAGCTCATCTACCAGACCCACTCCCCCTACGCGCGCAAGGTTCTGGTCTTTGCCCACGAGGCCGGGCTTGCCGGACGTCTGCGCGTCATTCATCACGAGACGAGCCCCACCAATCGCAACGATGATGTGTTTGCGATCAATCCGCTTGGCAAGGTGCCCGCTCTCGTTCTCGACGACGGCTATGCGATCTTCGATTCGAGCGTAATCTGCAGCTATCTCGACAGTCTCGAAAGCAGTCCTCGGCTCATCCCCGAAACAGGGCGAGCAAAATGGTCCGCCTTGCGCCTCCAGGCGCTCGCCGGCGGCATGTGCGACGCAGGCATTTCCATCCGCTGGGAAAACGAGCGCCGCCCTGAACATCTGCGTTATCCTGCCTTGGGCGCAGGCATGACGATGAAGCTCATCGAATCCTATAACTTCGTGGAACGCGAGGTCGAATTCGACGCACCGCTCCATGTCGGCCACATCGCGCTCGCCACTTGTCTAAGCTGGCTGGAATTCCGGGGACTGCCCGACTTCTTGCAGGGAAGGCCACGACTGACACGATGGTATAGATCCTTCGTGGAACGCCCTTCAATGCGTGCCACACCCTACGACGGCGACACGCGTGATTGATATCGATCGCTAGGCTTTCGAAATCCAGTATGTGTCGGTCACCAGCCAAGCGTTCTCGAGGCCATTTGCTGGTCGGCCTGGATGATATTGCGCGAGACGGGTGACCTTGCCTCGGGCAGCCTTGAGGGCGGCCATCAAGGCCTTTTCTTCGTCACTGCGCCTAGCTCCGCTGCAGGGGTAAAACCCGCATGGCACAAGTGACCGTACGGGAAACGTATCGCCGACCCTTTCCAGAAGCATCATGAAACCTCGTCGGTCCTCACCTGTGAACGGCAGTGCCATCCGGCCAGCGTCGGACAAATTTGAAAGCCACCGTTCCGGCACGTGCGTCACGCCGGCAAAAGCGACCACGACATCGAGGTTTGGCAGATCAACTGCCTGCGTTGCATCACCTGATATCACTTCTACATGGGCATAATGAGCAAGATTGCTTTGCGCACGCCGAGCCAGTTCTTCGTCGATCTCATATGCAATCACGCGTCCTTCAGAACCCGTTAGTTCAGCGAGGATGGCGGTGAAATAGCCGACACCGGCGCCCACCTGAAGGACAGTCTGGCCGGGAGTGATGTTCAGATGGTCGAAAACCAATGCCCAAAGCGACGGCAAGCCGCTGTTCAGTCCGCGTTTTTCGTCAAGCAAGACCAGAACGTCGTGGTAAATCTCATGAAGTGCGGCTGAAGGGCTGGTATGGACCGCCCCGATTTGCAATCTCGAATGGATACGCCAAGGCCCGTTGCCAAGGTAGTGTTCGCGCGGGACCTTTGCGAAGGCCTCGATGACCGCAGGGTTGTGCAAGACAGGTGATGAGACACGCAGATCTTCGGCAAACCACCGGCGCGCTTCACTAGCATCGATTCTTGTCGGCATGGAATATCGGCTCCGGATCGCACGTACTCAATCATGCTCTCAGAAAACCGAACGACGGCAAAGGGGCGCTATCCCCGCATTGAAGGGCAATGCCCGCTATCCGTTTGCCATAGAGCGCAGCTTTGCCGAGTGCCCTGCCCTCTTTGCCTGTGGACCCGCCCGTTTCGGCGCCTGGCGTCTGACCGAATTTGGCGCACGGGTGCCCGGAACGACGCCAGGACATCAACTCGCGCGGCGGATTGATACTCATTCTCGTGACATAGGGGGATTTTATAGCAAAGCGCGGACACCGGCGGCAACCTCGGCCAAGTCGTCATTGAGCTGGTGGTTGCGGCCGTCGAGCCGATGCAGGAGCGCGCTGGGTATCGCTGCTGATAGAGATCAATATGCGCAAAAGCGCAAGTTCGTCCCTGCTGCCGTGATGGCTTTTTCGTGGGCGAGAACCATCAAAATTTCTGGCATTGTTCCGAAGGCCGACCGCGAGGCTGTAAGGCGTGGCGATATGGAAGACACGCAACGCTCCGCCCGACGATCACATCCTCCGGCTGGCCAGCAGCCTTGTGAGCCAGTTCGGATCCATTTCCGGCACGGAGGATAAAAGCCGCTCGGTATAGGGGCCGTGCGGCGGCGTGAGAATTTCGCTCTTTAATGCCCGCTCAACGACTTTACCTTGGTGCACCCCAATTTCGTCGGCGATCGCCCGCACGGTGGCAATGTCATGGGTGATGAAAATGCAGCTCATGCCGAGTTCGCGCTGAAGCCGCATTAAGAGCTTGAGGATTTCCTCTTGCACAATCTGGTCGAGCGCGGACGTGATTTCGTCGCAGATGATGAGTTCCGGATCGGCGGCCAACGCCCGGGCGCAAACGCGCTGCTTCTGACCCCCCCGACAGTTCGGCCGGCAGACGATCCAGGTAAGTTTCGCTCATCTCGACCATGTGCATGCGTTCGCCGATCCCCCGATCCCACAACCAAGCCGTACTACTGCGCGGCAAGGTGATTGGCGGTTCGGAGCCTGTTGCCGGACCTTAACCCGGAGACTTAACCGCCCTTGTACACCCTAAGTTAAACGCAGTTTACCAAACAGACGAGGACAGTAGGCAAACCCGCCCCTAGGGTAAGAGGTCGTTCTGTCGATTTATCCGGGAGATACTATTGTCAGTCGTGTGGAAACAGAAGCAAACTTGCGATTCTCCATGCAGACACTATTGCAGTTCATGTGCTCTCATCCCATAGGGGGACGTTGTCGAAGAATGAGTGGGGGAACAACAATTTTCTCGGTGTTACCGCAAAAATCTATAAACCCCATTCGGTGATATGCCGGCAGGAGGACGACAACAGTGAGATATTCATTGTAAAATCGGGCTGGGGCATACTTTATCAGGCACTGCCGGACGGAGAGCGGCAGATCATAGACACTCCCCTCAAAGGGGATGTCGTCGGTTTCCGTGGCTTGGACGGACCCCGTCTTGCGTCGCTGGCGTCCATAACCGAACTAGCTGTTTATGAAATTTCCAGTAAGGAACTGGTCGAGGCCATCCTGTCGGACGGCCGAATCGGGAAGAAGATCGCCTGTTCGCTGGCGCGCCTGAACGCCATCCTTGCCGAACATCTGACAAATACCGGGCGACGGAACGCGATGAGGCGTACCGCCCATTTCCTGCTGGAGTTGGAAGAGAGGCTCTCCATGGTTGAGCTGTCGGTTGATGGAAGATATGAGTGTCCTCTTGCCCAGCATGAACTGGCCGACATCCTCGGAATGACCACGGTTCACGTCAACCGAACGTTAAGGGAGCTGCGCAAGGCCGATCTCGTCTCTTTCAAGTCAGGCCATGTAGAGGTGATCAACCGCAAGAAGCTGGTCGAAACAGCCGGATTCGACAGCGAGTATCTCAGGTAGCGGCTATATCTCTTTGAACGCCAGCGCATGGACACCAAAATGAAGACGGTCGTTCCGTCGCCGGAACAGTTCGAGACGACATTTACGGAGGGCTGGTCGTGCGCGGGACGCCTGACGTCTCGACGACAGCGGTATGCGGCTCGAGGCGGTCGACGGTTGGGCTGAGCGGAACGCAACCCAGCTCGTGCCGAGCAAAGCAAAGTGTGCGAAGGGAGATCATCATGACCCGACGGCAACACTTGTGAATCGGCGTGCAAAATTCGACGCCGATTTTGCACGCCGATTCACAGGCCGAAGCCTCCCAGACCGAGGACCGGGCGGTATGGGCTGCGAGAGGCTTGGCGGCGAAACACGCTGGCGTCATTGCCGTGGTCGCGCGATGCTAACCCTGCATTAGGCGAATACGGCGAGCCGACGACATTGTTCGTCAGCCGCGACGTGCCTGATATGGAATGAGCTTCCTTCGGAGACAAGAGCTACGGCGGCAGTAGCTTTCCCTCCTCTTTGGCGGCCTCAAGGAACGCTCTGCGAACCACATCGGGCTTCACCTGATCGATCATTGCATCCATGCAGAGTTGCACCGCGCTATGCCACTTAGGGCCGCGCTTGCTCCACTTCAGGAGCTGCTCAGCGGCCCTTCGACGTTGCTGCATTGGTAGATGACGCCGGGACGGCCGGTCTTTACGGGAATCGACGGTGAAAACCAATGGAGCGACATTTGTACATAAGCCTTATCTAAACTAAGAGTTCCGTCAGCCACGCCCCGGTTCGAGCCAAGGATCGGAAAACCGGCTATGGCCCAGCCCCGCGCAGCCCCTTCTGGCTGGCCATATCGGGGTAGGGACGCAGCGTAGACATCTATTTTAGGATGCATTGCCAACTCAGAGATGATCATTGCGGTGATGCGAGCCGCTTGGCTAAAGCCGTCGTGGCAACGCTGATGCAGCGGGGCCGGTGATGACGGTTGTAGTCTCGCGTCTCGGCCGCGGTGCGTTTCTCAGAGCCCCTTAGAGACTGCCCCAGCCATAGACCGTTGCGGCCGGGTCAGACGGCCTCGCGGTTGAGATGAACTGCAATTGAATTGCGCTCCACCAAGCGGGCCGCAAGGACACGGTGCTCGAAAGGTAACGTGGCCTCCGCCAACCTCTTCAAGAGAAGCTCCGCTGCCGCCGCTCCAATCAAATGTGCCGGCTGCGCGATGGCTGTGATACCCTGGGTCACGAACTGCATCCAGTCGAGATCGTCGAAGCAGAGCAGCGAAACGTCTCCTGGAATCGCAAGCTTCAATGCGGAAATGGCCTCCAGAACCCCTGTCGACATCACACCATCGGCCGTAAACAGAGCGGACGGTGCATTGCGCATTGTCAGCAGATCGAGCGCCTCCTTGCGGGCTGCCTCGCTAGAATAGACCGCCACGCGACGGATCAACTGCGGATCCGGCGTAATGCCCGCGGCGCGATGGGCTTCGAGATAACCCAATAGTCTCTGCCAGCTTGGATGATGGTAGCGAAGATCAGCGCTGGAGAGATCAACGTTTGCCACAAACGAGCCAACATCGTCGCGTTGGCCCGGCCCGAGTTCCGCCAATATTCCGATGCGGCTGTGTCCGGCCGCTATCATCGCCGCGATGCTGCTATGCGTTACAGAAACGTTGTCGACCACGACTGAATCGGTTTCCAGGCCCGCCACCATGCGGTCGAACTGCACGACGGGACAGCGAGCCGCGACTGCTTCACGAAGATGATCCGGCTCGTCCACGAAGGTCGATGAGACAATTAAACCGTCGACCTGCTTTTCCAGCAGCAGTTGCACCGCCTCTTGCTCGAGTTCGGCATTTTCATCACTGTTCGTAACGATAACCCCGAAGCCGCCACGGCGCGCGACATCCCCTATTCCGCGCAGCACGCTGGCGTAGAATGGGCTTTCGATGTCGCCAACCACAACGCCGATAGTCTGCGTTTTACCGGTGATCAGACCTTTGGCAAGGCGATTGGGGCGGTAGCCCAGCTCAGCTGCTGCGGCCCGCACCTTCTCCTGAACCTCGGGGCTGCTGTAGCCGTAGTCACCAAGAACACGCCCGGCCGTGGCGGAACTCACCCCGGCCCGGCGAGCGACCTCTATGATAGTTGCGTTTTTGGGTAATCTTTGAGTCACTCGGCAAACCTACCGCCCATGCGCGCGTTGTGCCGGCGACCTAGCGGCAGTTAAGCCCGCCCCGCAAGGCCGAACACCGGAACAGCCGCCGTTGCGCACACCATTGCAATCACAGCACCTCGGACAAAAAGCGCCCAAGACGCGGGCTTTGCGGGTTATCAAATAGGTCCTCTGGTCGGCCTGCCTCGACAATTCGCCCCTCGTCCATGAATACGACCTGGTTCGCGACCTTGCGGGCGAAATTCATCTCGTGTGTTACGACCACCATCGTCATCCCGCCCCGACCGAGATCGGCCATCAAGTTCAGGACGCCTTTGACCAATTCCGGATCGAGCGCGCTGGTGACCTCGTCGAACAGCATAATCTCGGGTTCGAGGGCCAGGGCGCGCGCGATGGCCACCCGCTGCTGTTGCCCGCCCGAGAGATTGGCCGGCCGATGGTCCTTACGCTCCAGCAGTCCGACTTCATTCAGCCTCGCCAAGGCCGCGCCCTCAGCCTCCTCGCGCGACATGCGTTTAACTTTGCGAAGCGCCAAGGTGATGTTGGCGAGCGCGCTGCGGTCGGGGAACAGATTGAACTGCTGGAAAACCATGCCGACGCGCCGCCGGAGTTGGTCAGGGGTCTGTTTGTAGATGCTTTCGCCATCGAGCAGAATGTCACCGGCTCGACACTCTACGAGGCGGTTGAGGCAACGCAGCAAGGTCGACTTGCCCGAGCCGGATGGACCGATGAGGCAGGTGACGGTCCCCGGCTCCACTTTCAGACTGACGTCATGGAGGACCTGGACGGCGCCATAGGCCATGTCGATATTCTTGACCTCAATACCGCCACCCTTGAAGCGTGTGGGCTCTGCTGCAGGCAACGTCGCTGTGCCCGGCACGCCCGCTTCGGCAAGCTCGGCGACTTCCTTGAGGCCACTTTGCACAGCGGTGATACGTTTGCCGACGCGCATGCGCGCGTCGATGTAATTGACGAGGTGGGTTAGCGGCACCGTGATCACGAGATAGAACACGCCGGCCAGCAACAGCGGCGACAAGTTGCCGGTCAGCACGGCTTGGTCCTGGCCGACGCGGAACAGTTCGCGTTCGGAGGCGAGCAGACCAAGGAAATAGACCAGGCTGGAGTCCTTTACGTTGCCGATGAACTGGTTGACCAGTGCGGGCAGGACGCGGCGGATGCCTTGCGGGATCACCACCAAGCGCATGCCTTGGCCATAGGTCATGCCGAGAGTGCGGGTGGCGTCGATCTGACCACGCTCGACGCTCTGAATGCCGGCGCGGAAAATCTCCCCGATATAGGCGCCGGCGATCAGGCTGAGCGCCAGAATGCCCAGCGGATAAGGCGATGGACCGAACAGATCTCGGCCCAATCGCGCGAAGCCTTGGCCAATGATTAGGATTGTGACGATGGCAGGAAGCCCGCGGAAGATATCGGTGTAGACTCGGGCAAGGAGTTTCAGCGGCCGGTTCTCGGAAATCCCCATCACGGCGAGTACGATACCGATCAGCGTCCCGAAAAACGTCGAGGCAAGGGCCAGGATCAGGGTGTTCTTGAGGCCGACCATCACCATGTTCGGCAGAACTTCTGCCATCGCCTGGAAATCAAGAAAGCTGCGGGCGAAGTTGTCGAACCAGCTCATATCAAGTCCATCTATAACTCGGCCGGGCACCGTTGCTCACGGGCCCGGCCGGAAACGCTAACGAATACGCGCGAATTTACTTCTTTGGCAGATATTGATCCGGCATCGGGGTACCCGGGAACCATTTCTCGTGAAGCCGTTTCCAGGTGCCATCGTCCATGGCCTCTCGCAATGCCTTGTTGAGCGCTTCTCGGAAGGCGTCGTTGCCCTTCTTGACCACGAAACCGGCTGGCGCATCGAAGGACGGCACGTTCATTGTTATCTTCAGGTTCTTATAGCGCTCCACATACTGCTTGGCCGACTCATAGTCAGTGAAATGCCCATCGATCGTCCCGTTGTTCAGCGCCGCCACGGCAGTGTTGTTGTCCGGGAATTTGACGATGTCGCCCTTCAGATTCTTCTCGGCATAGATTTCCTGCAACGTCCCCTGGATCACGCCAATGCGCTTTCCGGCGGTGCTCTCATTGCTCGTCAGAGCCGGATCAGGCGAAATGATCGACAGGTAGCCAGCGAGATAGCCGTCGCCAAAATCCACGGTCTTCTTGCGCTCCGCGGTCGTGCCAATGGCGGCGACAGCGACGTCGAAGCGACCGTTGGCGACAGAGGGCAGCAGGGCCGAGAATTCCTGACCGGTGAAAACGACCTGCTCCTCCTTGAACCCGAGCCGGCGCGCTACGTCGCGGAAGAGTTCAGCGTCGAAACCGGTGAAGTTGCCGTTGGCGTCGGTGAAGACATAGGGTTTCGCATCGCCCATGGTTCCGACGCTGATCACCGTCGGGTCGATGAGGTTGTAGGGGTTGTCGGCCGCTTTTGCCTGCGTTGATGCGGCCAACGTGCCAAGTCCTGTCACCAGCGCGATCGTCAGCGCCAGACCGGATTTCACAAATTGGCGCCTGCTCGAATTCGTTTGCATGTCTTCTCCTCTTACGATTGGCCGAAGTCGGCCTGCGGTCCCACTCGACGACCCATCCATCAAAACGCTCTTTCATGGCGTTGGTTAGATGAATGAGAACGTTATCACTTTGACTAGCATTGTCCATTTCTCGCGTCAATTGCTCAGTTGAATTCCCCAACTAGACGGTTCTCTCGTCTTGAATGCGCCGAGCTCCGCGGAGGACCTCCGGCGTGATCTTTCCTAGATCAATTGCTGCCGCATAGCCGATCGCCCCGTAGTACCGGCAGGTAGCAGCCGCCGCCTCCGCGGCTTGGCTAAGAATGTCCTGAGGCGCCTCTTTCTTAAGCAGGCCGAATAGCGTTCTTGCGATGAAGGTGTCGCCCGCGCCCAGGGTGTCGACGGGTTCGACCAACCGCGCCGGGGTTCGGTAAGAGACGGTGTCGCCGTGAAGCACCGCGCCGGCCCGACCGCGAGTCACAAGAACCCACCTTGAACCAAATGCGAGCAATTCGGCTGCGATTGCGGCCAATTCCTTGTCGTCGAGACCGTCACCCGAGACACAAGCCAGATAGCAATAGGGCCCAATCTCGCGTCGGTGTCCCGGTTCCCGGCGGGTGGAAAAATCATAAGACAACAGTGACTTACTTGATACAGCGGCAACCCACGGGTCCAAACCGCTGGACTGGCCGATGTGGACGGCCTGAAAACCCGAGAGAAAATCCAGATCTTCTTGCGTCGGCGTGAACACCGAAACTCCGAGATCGAAGTCCAGGAAAATCCGATCGGCGTTGCGGTGACCTATGAGGCAGTAGGCGGTCGGCCCTTCAAGGCGCCGCAATCGGGTGATGTCCACGCGGTCGGACTTGAGTGCGGCGTGGATCAAGTCCCCTGCCCGGTCTTTGCCGATCGCCCCAACATAGGCCGACTGCCCGCCGAAGCGGCTGACATACACCGAGACATTGAGGCAATTTCCGCCAGGATACATCTCGCCGCGAGCGAGATAACAATCGACCACGTTGTCGCCCATCGCGGCAATCTTGACCATCGCAGGACTTTCAGTTTAAAGGGTGTGATAACGTTCGCACAATGGCCCGCCATTGTCAATTGTGCGCCGGCCCAAGCTCTGTCAACGAGAAGAGGAACCTAATGATTTTCGCCCTCCCCGCCGACGTTGAACGCGCCCTGGCCGCTACGGCGGGCAGGCAGTTTTCGCATCTATTCCTCGTGGCGTGCGGCGGCTCGCTCTCGATCATGATGGCAGGCAAATACTTTGTCGACCGTCACAGCGGCACATTCGCCTGCGATATCTACAACGCGGATGAGTTCGTCTGCCGAGATCCGCGACGGTTGGGACCTGACGCGCTCGTCGTCCTTTGCTCGCAGACAGGCACCACCCAGGAGACCGTGCGAGCGGCCAATCATGCAAAGGATCAAGGCGCGACGACAATCGGCATGACGCTCGACCAGATATCGCCCCTCGCGCAGGCGGTCGACCACGCAGTCGCCTACCAGGCCTCCTACACGACGGGCAAACCGATCGATGCAGCCCGCAGCAACTACGGCGTGCTCTACATGTTGCTCGCCGGCCTAATCGATGCTCGGGAGGATGCCGGGCTGACCGCCGATCTGCTGATGAGCCTGAGCCATCTTCAGCCGGCGATCGAACGTGCGCACCGGACCTATGCCGACCGGTTTAAGGCCTTCGTACCCCGTTTCGCGCCGCGCAAAGCGATCTACACACTGGCCAGCGGTGCAAGCTACGGTGCGGCGTATTCCTACGCCATCTGCGTGTTGATGGAGATGCAGTGGTACGACTCGCAAGCCATACACGCCAACGAGTTCTTTCACGGCCCGTTCGAGGTGGTGGACCGGGATACTTGCTTCGTGGTCTTGATGGGTTTGGACGAGACGAGGCACCTTACGGAACGCGCTCGCGATTTCCTTTTCAAGCACGGCAGCCGGGAAAACATCCTGGTGCTCGATGGAGCGGAACTCGACCTCAGCGGTATGTCCGAACACATCAAACCCTATCTCGTGCCCTTGGTCTTCTTCGACACTCTATGGCGTTTTGCCTATACGCTGGCTGGTCTGCGCGGCCAGCCGATGCTCGAGGGCCGGCGCTACATGAAGAAGCTCACGGACTACTAGTTCCGCCGCGCTCTGCAGCCATCCAACAACTCCCAGCCCGGCTTCTGCGTAGAAGGATTTTTCTATGACTGCATCCCCAAAACCGCGCCAAGTCGTCGTCATCGGCGCTGGCATCTTCGGCATCTCTTCCGCGCTGCACCTCGCTCGTCTTGGCTTTGATGTAACCATTGTCAACGACGGCGCGCCGGCCAACGGTGCATCCGGCCGTTCACTTTCCTGGCTGAACTCAGCGCGACGTGCTGACACTGCTTACCACCGCTTGAGGCTTGCGGGCATCGACCGTTATCGGACCCTGGCGGCCACAAGGCCGGAAACGGCGTCGTGGCTTCGCTTTGACGGCGGCCTCACCTGGGATGCGGATGATGGGACGAACCAGATCGCCTCCATCTGCCAGCTGGAGCAGGATATTGGTTATGACGCGCTTCTGCTCGGCCCTGCCGAAGTCGGCGCAGTGACGCCCGGTGTCAACGCCAGCGCAATCACCCCGCAGGGTGCCATCTTCAATCCTGGCGAAGGATGGGTTGACCTGCCCTGCCTGATCGATCTGCTGCTCAATGAGTTCCGCTCCCGCGGCGGCAAGCTCGTCCAGAACGCCGGACGCGTGCGGATAGATGCCACAGGTGGTCGCGCGCGTGGCGTCGTCACTGCCGACGGTGTGCCGTTAAAGGCGGATGCAGTGGTCCTTGCCGTTGGGCCAGCGACGCCTGCCATGCTTGCGGAGATCGGAGTTCGTGTCCCCGACGCCACGCCGATTTCACTCCTCTTGAAAACCAAGCCGATCAAGACCGAGCTCCGTGCCGTGCTGAATACGCCGCGCGTGGCGGTGCGCCCGACGCCGGATGGCGAACTTGTTTTGGATTCGGCGTGGTCGGAGGAAGAAGTCGTGGTCAACTCTGATGGAACTTACACCGTGCACGACAAGACCGTCAAAGGACTGCTCGACGAGGCTAGTGCGGTGCTCGAGGGCAATCGGCGGCTCCAACTCGCTACCTATGCAGTTGGCCCGAAGCCCATCCCGGGCGACGGCGAGCCAGTGCTTGGCTCCGTCGAGACCGTCGCCGGGCTTCACGTCGCCTTTAGCCACAGCGGCGCCACGCTTGGATTGATCGTCGGCGAATTGCTTGCCAAAGAAATCGCCTCAGGCAATCCGCATCCCATGCTTGCAACGTTTCGCGCTAGTCGATTCAGCTGAAAGGGCAATTGCGGCAAGGCCGAACTGTCCAAGCGCGGACGCTCAAGGGAGAAGATGAATGCCCCGCAAACTATGGCCAGATAGCCGCTCGCGATCCACTGGAGTGCGCTGAGCGCGACAAGTTGCGCAAGCCTCAATTCAAAGCCAAGAAGATCGAAAGGCAGACTGCACCGAAGAGCCCGGCGGTCTACCTTGTGTGAATTAGGTGCAGTGCAGACTTCCCGCCCTTCACGGGCGCCGCTGACAGCTTGCGGTCAAAGCTGGCAAGTTGGCCGCCTCGCGCCTTGGCGAGCGCGAGAAGGTACGTATCCGTGACCTGTGCCGAAGTCAGGATTTTCGCTGCATCGATGTCGCCGGAGCCAACCAGGCTCACATCGTCGGGCCAGAAGCTGTGCCCGTGCAGAGCCCGCAACTTGGTAACGATTTGCGCAACGATGGCGGGCGAGCCGGGAGAATTAGGATATCTTTGGTTCCCGACGATGCGCAGGACGCCGTTTTCGGTGATCGGACAAGTAGCCCATGCCGCGTTGCCCGTCTCTTCGAACCAGCCATGCGCGTCGCCATAGGCGACGTGACCAGGATCGATCAGTGCGATCAGCACATTGACACCGAGCAGGAAGGTCAAGGCAGTTCGTTTCGCAAGGCGTTGACCGTCTCAAGCGTGACAGGAGGTGCATGCGGCCGAGGCGACAGAAGAGGAATCCCGTTGCGCTCGCCGCCAGCTTGAGGCCGGCGCAGCGAGCGCCGGGCGAGATCGCTAATGACCTCGCCGAGGCTACGACCCTGCTGCCGGGCCATGGCCCTGGCCGCGACCAGGACGTCGTCATCAATCGCCAGTGTGGTTCTCATATCACTCTCCTGACGCGCATCAAACATCACGCATGATGTGGACTAGCTACGTCGGACACTCAAGCGGTGCGAATACCCGGCGGATTTGCGTGGAACACGTTTTGCCGGAAAGATCGTCGCTCCGCGGCTTCAACCTTTATGCGACGAAAACTGCGCCCGCGGTAATCAGCGAAACGCCAAGCCAGTTCGGCAGGGACAATTGTTATCTGAGGAAAACCGCACGGAATACCGTGTCAAGCGCGACGCTTAGCGTGGCGTCACCGAGCAACTCGCCCTCCCACAATGCAGCACCAGGGCTGCGATGACATGTCTTGATCGTGTTGCTGAAGTCAGCCAGATCCTACGTCGATAACGGCCTTGATCAGACCGGACTTCTGCTGCGCCCAGATTGCGATGTCGCGTGGGCTGTCGCGCAGGGTGGTGCGGTGGGTGACAAGCTGGTCGATTGGTATTTTTCCAGCGCGGATCGAGGCAATGACGTGCTGGAAATCGCTACGAGTCGCGTTGCGACTGCCGATCAGCATCATTTCCCGTTTGTGGAACTCTGGATCGGAGAAAGTTATGTCGTCCGGCACGACGCTGACCATCACCATGACGCCGCCATGAGCAACATAGGCAAGGCAGACTGCATCGAACGGCTGTTTCCCGTTGCGTCGAAGACGACGTCGAAACCTGCTCCCGCAGTTCGCGCCGCTATCGTTTCGATGATCGAAGGTCAGCCGCTCGGTATCGACGTCCATGACGGTCACGTTCTGTTGCGCGATTCGCGCAAAAAGCGCCGTGCCGAGGCCGATCGGCCCGGCGCCGATAACCAAGGTGCGAATGCCCGGCCCCGCCATGCATCTGCGGACTGCGTGGGCACCGATGGCCAGAAACTCGACCGTGGCCGCCTCCACCAGTGACAGGCCGGCCGCTGGAATCAAGTTTTGCGCCGGCACGAGAATCTGCTCACTCATGGCACCGTCACGGTGCACGCCAAGCACCTCGATCGACATGCAGCAGTTAGGCTTGCCCTGGCGGCAGGCGGCACAATGTCCGCAGGCAAGAAAGGGATTGACGAGGATTTGCTCTCCGACCGACAGGTCCACGGGCGCGTTGATTGCCGCGATTGTTCCCGAAACCTCATGGCCCATGATGCGCAGATAGGCGAGATAAGGATGCCTGCCCTCGAAGATGTGGTAGTCGGTTTCGCATATCCCGACAAAGGCGACATTGACCAGTGCCCAGCCTTCGGGCGGAGCGTCTGGTGCCTGCTGCTCCTCAAACACCAGTCTGCCGGGCTCGGAGCATCGCACGACTTTGATGGTGGGATCCATGACGGCAATTCCCCCCTTGCTAAGCTGGAGTCCGGCAACAGGAAGTGGGGGGGCGGGGGCAGAACCCCCGGCCCGGGGGGGGGACGCGGAAACCCTTAAGTTGTGGAAGCGCCCCCCGCCCGGGGCCGGGGGCACAAAGGGACGCCCCGCGGTCACCCCCCTGGGC